>JAEXHA010000125.1 GCA_023450335.1 Actinomycetes bacterium
CGGGCTTGGCCCGGTCCACTGTCAGGGGCATCAGGCGCTTGCCCTCGCCACCGGCGAGGATGATTCCAAAGACCTTCGGCGCTGCTGGCATGGCACCACACTATGCCCGCTGACGCCCGTGTACTAGCGTTCGATTCATGCGCGTCGACATCATCTCGAAGGAGTACCCGCCCGAGATCTACGGCGGGGCCGGGGTCCACGTCGCCGAGCTCGTGAAGGCGCTGCGCGAGCGCATCGACGTGCAGGTGCGCGCGTTCGGCGACGCGCGCGTCGAAGAGGCGACCACCGCCTACACGGTCCCCGCCGAGCTGGCCGGCGCCAACGCTGCGATCCAGACCCTCGGCACCGACCTGACCATGGTCGGCGACGTAGCCGGGGCCGACGTCGTGCACAGTCACACCTGGTACGCCAACTTCGCCGGGCACCTCGCGGCGCTGCTCCACGGCATCCCTCACATCGTCACCGCCCACTCTCTCGAACCGCTGCGCCCCTGGAAGGCGGAGCAGCTCGGAGGCGGCTACGCGGTCTCGAGCTACATCGAGAAGACCGCCTACGAAGGCGCGGCGGCGATCGTGGCCGTCAGCGACGGCATGCGCCGCGACATCCTGCGCAGCTATCCGGGTCTGGACCCCGACAAGGTACGGGTGATCCACAACGGCATCGACGTCGAGGCGTGGCGCCCGGTCGACGACCCCGATCTGCTGGCCCGTTACGGCATCGACCCCGACCGCCCGTCGATCGTGTTCGTCGGCCGGATCACGCGCCAGAAGGGCCTGCCGTACTTCCTGCGTGCGGTTGAACTGCTGCCGGCCGATGTGCAGGTGATCCTGTGCGCCGGGGCGCCGGACACCCCCGAGATCATGTCCGAGGTGCAGGGCCTGGTCCGTGACCTGCAGGCCACGCGCGAGGGCGTCATCTGGATCGAGGACTTCCTGCCGCGCGATCAGCTGTGCGCTCTGCACACGGCGGCCACCGCGTTCGTGTGCCCGTCGATCTACGAACCGCTGGGCATAGTCAACCTCGAAGCCATGGCGTGCGGAGCCGCCGTGGTGGCTACGGCAACCGGCGGCATCCCCGAGGTGGTCGTCGACGGAGCGACCGGCCGGCTGGTGTCGATCGAGCAGGTGCAGGACGGCACCGGGACGCCGCTGCATCCCGAGCAGTTCATCGCCGATCTGGCCGCCGCGCTCACCGAAGTGGTCTCCGACCCCGAACGGGCCCGGCGCTACGGCCAGGCGGGCCGCGAACGGGCGGCGCAGCACTTCAGCTGGTCGGCGATCGCCGACGCCACGGCTGCGCTCTACCGCGAGGTCGCCGCCGCCGGCCGATAGGCTGGACGCATGCCACAGGTCCTCGATTTCGCCGACGTCGTCGTCCGCCGCAACGCCCGCAACATCGTCGACCACGTCGACTGGACCGTCACCGACGACCAGCGCTGGGTGATCCTCGGGCCCAACGGGGCCGGCAAGACGACGATCCTGCAGCTGGCCGCGACGCTCCTGCACCCGACCTCGGGGGCCGCGACCATCCTCGATGAGCGGCTCGGCCGCACCGATGTGTTCGAGCTGCGGCCCCGCATCGGTTTCGCCTCCTCGGCGATGGCCAGGCGCGTGCCGCCCGAGGAGACCGTGCTCGACGTCGTACTCACCGCCGCGTACTCGGTGCTAGGCCGGTGGAACGAGGCGTACGAGCAGATCGATGAGAAGCGCGCGCGTCGCGTGCTGGCCGAATGGCGGCTCGACCACCTCGCCGATCGCACGTTCGGCACGCTGTCGGACGGCGAGCAGAAGCGCGTGCAGATCGCGCGCGCCGTGATGACCGACCCCGAGATGCTGCTGCTGGACGAGCCCACCGCGAGCCTCGACCTGGGCGGCCGAGAAGAGCTGCTGGCACTGCTGGGCGGGTACGCACAGGCACCCACGACCCCCGCGATGATCATGGTGACCCACCACGTCGAGGAGATCCCGGTCGGGTTCACCCACGTGCTGCTCATGGCCGCCGGCGGCATCGTCGCGCAGGGGCCGATCGACCAGACGCTCACTGCGGAGAACCTCACCCGCACCTTCGGCGTCGAGATCGACCTGTCGCACGGCGACGGGCGCTACGCCGCTCGCGCCGCTGCCGGTCACTGACCTGGCCGGAAGGCTGATAGAATCGCTCTTTGGTGCTCGTGCACCGCAGACTTTGACCGTCCTGGCAAAATCCAGGACACCAGGCTAAGGACTCCCATGAAGACTGATATCCACCCCGACTACCAGGCCGTCGTTTTCCGCGACCTGGGCTCCGGCGAGACGTTCCTGACCCGTTCCACGGTCAGCAGCGACAAGACGATCGAGCTCGACGGCGTCACCTACCCCGTCATCGACGTCGAGATCTCCTCGGCCTCGCACCCGTTCTACACGGGCAAGCAGCGCATCATGGACTCGGCCGGTCGTGTCGAGAAGTTCAACCAGCGCTTCAAGAACTTCGGCGGCTCCAAGTAAGCAGCCTCCTGCGAATGCCCCGCTTCGGCGGGGCATTCGTCGTTGGCCGGGAATCGCCGCCGTGAGATGCTGGCCCGATGGGGGACAGCATCGAGGGTGACGAGCTCGCCGAGCTGCGCGCACGCGCGTACGGCCGGGCTGCTCAGGGACTGTCCACCGCCGAGCAGGCCCGCATGGACGAGCTGGAGCGCATGCGGCGCGGTGCCGGTGCGGGCCCAGCCGGGTCGCCGGCGGCAGGCGGCCCCGTGAACCGGTCGGTGGCTGCCCCGACATCGGCATCCGTGGCTCGGGATGCGCAGCCGCGCCCATTCGGTGGCGACGCGCCGGCACCGGTCGCCGGGGACGACGACGCAGCCCTCGCACCCGCACCCGCGCCGCCCGAGGTGGTCCGTCTGCGGCCTTCTCGCACCTACCTGGTCGCGCTGGTCGTGGCCGCGACGTTCGTCCCGGTGGCCGCGATCGGCGGCTTCATGGCAGGAGCGTGGTTCGCCGACCTCGGGGGAGCAGCCACGGCGGAGCCGACGATGCTCGGTGGTCAGGACGACGCCGAAGTGGATGCCAGTCTCGAGCGGGTCCGTGGCGGACAGGCCTGGGACGACGCGGCGCCGGCGCTGCTGGGCGGCACCGCCGACGGACTGGTGTGGTGGGGCACCGTGGCAGAGGGGGCGCAGACCTGCATCGTGCTCGATCTGACCGACATCGGGCCGATGCCGCTGTGCGGCCCGACCGAGGTCGTCCGCACGTCGGGACTCGGCGGTGAGCTGACGGTGATGACCCACAGCGAGGGCGTCGACGTCGGGGGCGCACCGACGACCACGCCGCTGCCACCGACGACGATCACCTACGCCGTCAATCCCTACGCGGGGTCGTTCGCCGTGACGACGCGCGCCGGGCAGTGAGCGTCACCTGATCGGCCAGCTGCCGTCGAGCACCCCGTCCGGTTCGAGTCGGCCGACCTTGATGAAGTACTCGGTGAGGCTCTCCGCCTGGGCGCGGGCCCACCCGATCTGCTGGGTGTGGAGCTCGGCGGCGTCGGCAGGCAGGGCGAACCGGCCGGCGAGCGCCTGGGCCACCCGTCCGGCGGCCACGGCATCGGCGGCGGCATCGTGCGCGCCCTCGAGGGTGACCGCGTAATGCGCGGCGACCACCTCGAGAGTGCGCTTGCCCTTGCGGTAGCGGTCGTAGGTCTTGTCGAGCACGAGGGGATCGATCACCGGTGCCGGCGCGAGCAGCGGCTCGACGCCGTGCCGCAGAGCCTCGTACTTCAGCAGGGAGAAGTCGTACGGCGCGTTGTAGGCGACCACGGGGATGCCGGCGTCCAGCAGCTGTCGCAGGGCCGCCACCACCTCTGCCACCACATCGGCCCCCGGCCGGCCGTGTGCGCGGGCGTGCGCGGTCGTGATGCCGTGCACGGCCGTCGCCCCAGCGGGGATGTCGACACCCGGGTCGGCGAGCCAGCTCTGGGCGCGGACGACCGCGCCGTCGGCACCGAGCAGCCCCACGTGGGCGGTCACGACGCGGTCGGCGGTCACGTCGACGCCCGTGGTCTCCAGGTCGAACACGCCCACCGTGTGCGCCCACCCCGCCACGGGGGGTGCGGCCGGCGCCTCGGCGTAGGCCACGACCTCGTAGGTCGGCGTCTCGTGCGAGGCGGTGGCAGTGTGCGCGGGCGAGGCGGAGCCTGCGGCATCCCACCCGCCGTCGTCCCAGAGGGGGAGCGTGGGCTGGTGCGGCAGGTCCATGCCTCATACGGTATGGCCGGCCACCGACACGCCCGTGGCGGCTCGCCGCACTCGTAGACTCGGACGGTGACCGCACCCCATCCCGCCGCCGGCGAGCGCCTCGCCGCCCTGCCGGTCCAGCGGCACGAGATCTCCGTCCTGGGCGGCACGACCGCGTACTGGACGTACGGTCCCCGCGACGCACCGATCACCCTCATCGCCGTGCACGGCTTCCGCGGTGAGCACCACGGCCTCGAACCGGTCGTCGCCTATCTCGACGGCATCCGCGTCATCTCACCCGATCTGCCCGGATTCGGCGAGACACCGCCGCTGCCGGGCCGCCGGCACTCGCTCGACACCTACGCGCAATGGCTCACCGCCTTCGCTGCCGCAGTCGCGCCGGGTGCCGAGATCCTCGGCCACTCGTTCGGCTCGATCGTCGTGTCGGCCGCCGTCGCCGGCGGCCTGCCGGCGCCGCGGATGGTCCTGATCAACCCCATCGGCGCCCCCGCGCTCGAGGGGCCGCGCGGGATCCTCACCCGCCTCGCCGTGCTCTACTACTGGGCCGGCGCGAAGCTGCCACGTCGGCTCGGTGAGGCGCTGCTGCGCAGCCGCCTGGTCGTGCGGGTCATGAGCGCGTCGATGGCCAAGACCCGCGACCAGGCGTTGCGCGCCTTCATCCACGAGCAGCACGACACCTACTTCTCGCGTTTCGCCGACCGCGACGTGCTGCACGACGCGTTCGTGGCCAGCGTCTCCAACGACGTGCGACCGTTCGCGGCGCGCATCGCCCAGCCGACGCTGCTGATCGCCGCCGAGCGCGATGACATCACCCCGATCGAGGCCGAGCGCGAGCTGCAGAAGCGGTTCGCCGACGCCGAGCTGGTCGAGATCGCCGATGTCGGCCACCTCATCCACTACGAGACACCCGAACCGGCCGCCGCCGCGATCACGCGGTTTCTCGCGCCCGCCTCCGGCGATAGGCGTTGACGTTCATGCGGTTGCCGCAGTTCCCGGTGTCGCAGTAGCGCTTCGACCCGTTCTTCGAGAAGTCGATGTAGACGCCGCGGCAGTCGTCGGCCTCGCACGTGCGTACCCGGTCGTACATGTCGGAGCGGATGACGTCGACGAACGCCATCGCCGTCTCGACGAGGATCCGCACCGCCAGGGGGTCGCCGGCATCGGTCGCGTGGATGTGCCAGTCGTGTCCGTCGTGGATCACCAGCTGTGGCAGCGCGCGCCCGTCGCGCAGCATGGCGTTCACCAGCGGCACGGCGCGCTCACGGTCGACGTCCCACAGCTCTCGCAGACGAGGTCGCACCGCCCGCAGGGCCGACAGCTCGCCCTCGTCGTGGCGGATCGAGCCGGTGTAGGGGAAGTCGGCGAGGAACGCGTGCATCTCGTCTTGTGTCGACAGGCGATCCACGCCGTCGGGGCCGGTGTCGCCGAGCGTGTTGACCAGGGCCGCCGCAGCCCGCAGCGACATCTCGGTGTCACGAATGAAAACCATCTTGACTCCTGACGGTGGCCGGCAGTACCGTCACCAGTGTAGAGGCGGTTCAGTCATGACCGCCGGTCAGCAAGGAGCACCGTGGCCGACACTGCGTCGATTCCGATCATCGCCGAGCCGGCGGCGTCAGCGTCCGCTGCGCGTCGCACGCGGGGCATCCTCATGGGCGTCGGCTCCGCGCTGACGTTCTCGCTCAGCGGACCGCTGGTGAAGCCTCTGCTCGAGGCGGGCTGGTCGCTGTCGGCGGCGCTCGTGCTGCGGATGGGGCTGGCGGGCATCGTGCTGTCCCCGGCACTGATCCGGGCCGTCCTGCGCGAACGGGGCTTCCTCCGTCGTCACTGGGCCGCCCTGCTCACCTTCGGGCTCGTCCCCGTGGCGGGGTGTCAACTGTTCTACTTCGCAGCCATGCAGCGCATGCCGGTCGCCGTCGCGCTGCTGATCCAGTTCCTCGCGCCGGTGCTGCTGGTCGGATTCGTGTGGGCGCGCACGCGTCGCACCCCGTCGCGGCTCGTGCTGGCCGGTTCGGTCGTCGCGATCGCGGGGCTCGTGCTGGTCGTCGACGTCGTCGGTGCCCGGTTCGACCCCCTCGGTGCGCTGCTGGCGCTCGGGGCCGCGGTGTGCGTGTGCGTGTACTTCGTCATGGCCGAACGCACCGGCGACCAGCTGCCGCCGCTCGCGCTGGCTTCGGGAGGTCTGTTCGGCGGCGCTCTGGTCATGTGTGCGCTGGCCGTCACCGGCATCCTGCCGTTCCACGCCCCCGACGTGACGGTGACCTTCCGCGGCATCGAGGTGCCCGGCTGGCTGCCGATCGCGGTCGTCGGTGTGGTCGCGACCTCTCTGGGCTACGCCCTGGGAGTCATGGCCGTCCCGCGCATCGGCTCGCGCCTGGCGTCGTTCGTCGGGCTGACCGAGGTGCTCGGTGCGCTGATCTACGCGTGGCTGCTGCTGGGCGAGGTGCCCGCCGCCACCCAGTTCGCCGGCGGCGCCGCGATCTTGCTGGGCGTCATCCTGGTGCGAATGGATGCCGAGGCGACGGCCGTCAGTGCTCCCGTCGAGCCTCTTCCAGCAGCGGACGCACCCGGTACCCGATGACCTCGCCCATCACCAGCGAGGTCTCGGTGCGTTCGACGCCCTCGATGTCGAGGATGCGGGCATCCACCTCGAACAGGTGACGCGTGTCGCGCGCGGCGGCGTGCACGAGCAGATCGATCGGGCCGCTCAGCCCGTGCACCTGCACGACTTCGGGGATGCGCGCCAGGTCGTCGGCGATGCGCGGCAGGTCGGCCTGCTGCACCGTGACGCTGATCATCGCCTCGATGGGGAAGCCCAGCTCGTGCGGCGCGATGGCGCGCTCATACGAGAGGAACACCCCTGAGCGCTCGAGCTTGGCCAGCCGCGCCTGCACGGTGTTGCGTGACATGCCCAGGCGGTCGGCCAGAGCCACCACCGTGGCGCGGTGGTCTTCGGTGAGCGCGTTCAGCAACTCGAGATCGACGTGGTCGAGGGATCCCATAGTGCGAAACATTAGCAGGGTTGAGTGCATGAACATGGGCAACATGCTCAACCTCAGCCGACGTGCTTGAGCTAGGTGCGATGCCGACGTAGCCTGCGAGTGTCGGCGACGCTGCCGGCGACCGGCACCGGCCGACGTGTCCACAAGATGCGCGGCCGAGACCTGGAGGGATGACGATGACGCTGACCCCGACCACTGAAACGTCGACCGATCTCGACGACCTCGCCCGCGTGCTCACGCCGGACGGCGAGCGCATCCCGGATCGGCGGCTCGACCCCTGGATCGACGACCTCGACGCCGACGCGCTGCGCGGGCTCTACCGCGACATGGCGATCACCCGGCGATTGGACGCGGAGGGAATCGCCCTGCAGCGCCAGGGCCAATTGGGCCTGTGGGCGCCGGCTCAGGGTCAGGAGGCCGTGCAGGTCGGCACCGCCCGTGCCTGCCGTGCCGACGACTTCCTGTTCCCCAGCTATCGCGAACTGGGCGTGCAGCTGGTGCGCGGCGCGAAGCCGGCCGATTTCGTGCTGGCCTGGCGCGGCGAACAGCACTCGACGTACGACCCGTACGCGTTGAACCTGGCGACGCCCCAGATCATCATCGGCGCGCAGACACTGCACGCCGCGGGCTACGCGATGGGCATCCAGCGTGACGGCGGCGACCAGGTGGCGGTAGCCTACTTCGGCGACGGCGCCACCAGTCAGGGCGACGTGAACGAGGCGATGGTGTTCGCCTCGTCGTTCCAGGCGCCGATGGTGTTCGTCTGCTCGAACAACCAGTGGGCCATCTCCGAACCGGTCACGGTGCAGACGAAGTATCCGATCGCCGGGCGGGCGCCGGGCTTCGGCATCCCGAGCCTGCGCGTGGATGGAAACGACGTGCTCGCGTGCCTCGCGGCGATGCGCTGGGCGGCCGATCACGCCCGCAGCGGCAAGGGCCCCGCCTTCCTTGAGGCGGTGACCTACCGCATGGGGCCGCACACCACCTCCGACGACCCGAAGCGCTACCGCTCCGACGACCAGGTGGCCGCCTGGCGCCGTCGCGACCCGCTCACGCGGTTCGAGACGCACCTGCGCGCACGGGGCGTGTTCGACGACGCATTCGCCGAGCGTGTCGAGGGGGATGCCGGTGAGTTCACCGCCGCCATGCGCGCGGCCGTGCTCGGCGCCGTCACCCGGCCGCCGATCGCCGTGCTTGACGATGTCTACGCCGAGCCCCACCGCGGGCTCGCCGAGCAGCGCGAGCGCTTCGCCGCGTACCTGTCGGGCTTCGCCGATGAGGAGGTGGCCCGATGAGTGAGCAGCTGACGATGGGCAAGGCGCTGAACGCGGGTCTGCAGCGCGCCCTGGCCGACGACGACAAGGTCATCGTGATGGGGGAGGACATCGGACGGCTGGGCGGGGTGTTCCGCATCACCGACGGGCTCATCGACCAGTTCGGCGCGGCGCGGATCATCGACACGCCGCTGGCCGAATCGGGCATCATGGGCACCGCCGTGGGGCTGGCGTTCCGCGGGTTCCGTCCGGTCGTCGAGATCCAGTTCGACGGGTTCGTCTACCCCGCCTTCGACCAGATCGTGTGCCAGGTCGCAAAGCTGCATTACCGCACCCGCGGGAGCGTGACGATGCCGATCACCGTGCGCATCCCCTGGGCGGGCGGGGTCGGTGCCGCCGAGCATCACTCCGAGTCGCCCGAAGCCTATTTCGTGCACACGTCGGGTCTGCGCGTGGTCGCGGTGTCCAACCCGCAGGACGCGTACATGATGCTGCGTCAGGCGATCGCCTGCGACGATCCGGTCGTGTTCTTCGAGCCCAAGCGGCTCTACCACACCAAGGGCGAGGTCGACCTCGACGCCGACATCGCCGACGCCGCGCCGATGGGGCTCGCCCGCGTCGTACGCCCCGGCACCGACGTCACCCTGCTGGCCTATGGCGCACAGGTCGCCACGGCGATCGACGCGGCGACGGCCGCCGAAGACGAGGGCACCTCGATCGAGGTGATCGACCTGCGCTCGATCTCACCCGTGGACTATCCGACCGTGACGGCCTCCGTGCGCAAGACCGGCCGTGTCGTGGTCACCCATGAGGCGGCCCGGGAGGCGGGAGTGGGGGCCGAGCTGATCGCGAGCATCACCGAGAAATGCTTCCACTACCTCGAGGCACCGCCCGAGCGGGTGACCGGCCACGACATCCCGTACCCGCCCGCCAAGCTCGAGAAGTTCCACCTGCCCGACCTCGACCGCATCCTCGACGCCGTCGACCGCGTGCTCGAACGCCCCAACAGCCTGTCGGAGGTGGAGTCGTGATCACCGAGTTCCGTCTGCCCGACCTGGGCGAGGGTCTTCCCGAGGCCGAGATCGTGCAATGGCTGGTGGCACCGGGCGACACCGTGACCCTCAATCAGACCATCGCCGAGGTCGAGACCGCCAAGGCCGTCGTCGAGCTGCCGTCGCCGTACGCCGGCACCGTCAGCGCGCTGCACGCCGACACGGGCGACACCGTCGCCGTCGGTGACGTGCTCATCGCCTTCGATGTCACCGGCGGGTCGCCCGGCGACGCCCCCTCGGCAGGTGCCGCCCCCGCGGATGAGACCGAATCTGCCCCGCAGGCTGAGACCGCGCAGCCGGAGGGCACGACGCGGCCCGACAGTACGGCGCCACCGGCACCGGCAGACGCAGCCGGTGGCGAGGCCGACCCGCCGAACCTCGTGGGCTATGGCGCGGCTCCGCGCAGCGGCGACCGCCCGCGCCGACGCTCGCGGACAGGGCGTTCC
>JAEXHA010000162.1 GCA_023450335.1 Actinomycetes bacterium
GGCGCGCAGCGCGCGCTTCTCGCCCGCGGTGACGGCGAACGGCAGGCGGTTCTCGGGCGGCGGCAGCGGGCACACGTACTGGTCGCTGAACGCGCACGGCGGCAGGTAGGCGCGGCGGAAGTCCACCGTCACCGCTCCATCGGCTCCGGGCGCGTCGATCGGCAGGAACCGGAACGCATACGCGCCGTCGAGCACCGACTGGTCGGCGATCACCGCCGACAGGCCGCCCCCCTCGTCCGACACGACGAGGTTCACCGCGTGGCCTTCGACCTCGATCGCGATCGTGCCGGGCACCGCCACTGTGCGCTCATGACCGTCGACGCTGCGGACGATGCGCTGCGCTCCGGCATCCATCGGCACGAACCGGCCGGGCACCGCCCACCGCTCGTGGTTCGGGTACGACTCGATCCCGGTGAGCTCCACGCGCCCCGGGGCCTCGGGGTCGTAGACCCGCAGTGCCAGCGCACCGTCGCGCGCGAACGCGCGCACCAGCAGGTCGCCCACCTCGGCCGTCTCGAAGGGAGCGAGGTCGATATCCCCGCCATCCACCCCAGCGCCATCCACCCCAGCGCCATCCGCCCCGGCACCGCGCACCCCGGCACCATCCACACCAGCACCGGGCACGCCACGCCCGTGGACTCCGCCCGCGTCGGCGAACCATTGACCGCCCACCCCCTCGACGGCGCGCGGGACCTCATCGAGCCAGTGCGTGTGGCGCAACGAGGCGACGCCGTGGGGGGCCGAGACGGTCTGCCAACGGGCGGAGTCGGTGATGGTACTCATGCCTTTCACGCTACCCGCGACGGCGCGTCCGCGATCCGGCGATGGGGCGCCTCCGCGCCTCCGGACAGCACCCGCACCCCCGCACGACGCACGAAACCCCGGATCGAACAGTGAATCCCGGGTGTGTGGCTCCGGTTCTGACAGAATCAGTGCATATCGCTATGAATGAATCTGCCCCCCACCAGACAGCGGTCGTCATCGACGACGATCCGCACGTGCGCGGCCTGCTGGTCACCATCCTCTCGGCCGCCGGTTTCGAGACCGTCGCCGTCGACAACGGCGCCGACGGGGTGGATGCCGTGATCAGGCATCGCCCCTCGATCACCACCCTCGACGTCAACATGCCCGGCATCGACGGATTCGAGACGGCGCGGCGCATCCGCGAGCACAGCGACACCCACATCATGCTCATCACCGCCCTGTCGGACGAAGCCGACGCGGTGCTGGGGTTCAGCGTCGGCGCCGACGACGTCGTGGTCAAACCGTTCCGGCCGCGCGAGCTGCGGGCACGGGTGCTCGCCGCGCAGCGCCGTCGGCAGACCCTCGGCGCCGCCGCAGCGCCCCGCGACGGCGTCCCGGCGCAGAAAGCCGCCGAGGCGCCGACGGCGCCGGCACCGGCAGCGGCCGAGACCTCCGGCGAGGCTGAGGCACCGGCATCCACGACCCCCTCGACGCGGGGCATCGGCTGGAACGGCCTGTACCTCGTCCGCGCCACCCACAGCACCACCGTCGACGGCACACCGATCGCCCTTACGCGTACCGAGTTCCACCTGCTCGCCACGATTCTCGAGGCCGCGCCCGAGGTGCGCAGCAAAGCCGACCTCGTGCGCGCCCTGCACGATGACCCCGCCAACGTGGCGTGGGTCAGCGACTCGGACGAACGGTCTATCGAAACGCACATCACCAACCTGCGCCGCAAGCTCGGCGACTCGGCCAGCGCTCCCCGGTTCATCGAGACCGTGCGGGGCGTGGGCTATCGCGCAGCCACGGCGGAACGCTGACGACATGGCGGTGCCGGTCGGGGGGTATTGGGGTGATCTGCGCACGCGATCGGTGTGGCGCTGGCAGCTGATCCTCGCGGCGAGCGCTGTGGCGATCATCGCGGTGATCCCGCTGCTGTCGCCCGAGCTGTTCACGAACATGCGGTTCCTTGGCGGCGCACTCGGTCTCTCAGCGATCACGGCCGTCACGCTGCTGGTGCCTTGGCATCTGGCGTCGGCCTCGGTGATCGCCTTGGTGCCGATGCTCGACATCGTCGCCATCGGCGCGCTCTCGGCCGGCGGCGACTCGCGCCTCGCGCTGCTGTGGGTGTTCCCCATCGCGTGGTTCGCGACCTACTACCGGTTCCCGTGGCTGATCGCCGCGCTGATGGTCATCGCCGTCGTCCTGCTGATCGACACGAGCCTGCAGGGGCTGTCGGCCGAGTACGCGCAGCGCACGCTGGTCATGCTGCTGTGCCTCGGGTTCCTCGGCGTCACGATCCTCGTTGGGTCGCAGCGCACCCGCGCCTACAGCCACCTGCTGCACCGGCAGTTCGACCAGCTCGACCGCACGCGGCGCCGCGCCGAGAACGACGCACAGCGCATCGCCGTGCTGTCGAACACGCTCGAGACCGCCATCGCCCGCATCGACCAGGACGGCGTGCTGCTGGACGCCAACGCCGCGTTCCTGGGCCTGTACGGCGCCGAAGACATCGACGGGTTCACCCCGACCGGCGCCGTCGAGTACCGCGGGTACCGCGGCGAACCGGTCGCCCCCGACGACACCCTCATCGCCCGCGCCCGCCGCGGCGACCGCTTCTACGACCACCGGGTGTGGCTCTTCGACGCCCGCGGCCGATGGCGCGCCCTCGACGTCTCGAGCCGGCCCGTCCCCGGCTCCGACGATCCGACGAACAACCTGATCCTTGCCCAAGACGTCACCGATGCCGTCCGCGCCGACGAGCAGCGCCGCACCGTCAGCGCCGTCGTCACCCACGAGCTGCGCAACCCGCTCACCGCCATCGTCGGCCACAGCGATCTTCTGCTCGAGCGCGAAGACCTGCCCGTAGACGTCCGTGAGCAGATCGCCCAGATCGGCAGCGCCGGCGATCGCATGCAGCGACTGATCACCTCGGCCCTCGAGCCGTACGGCAACAGCACGCCCGATCAGGATGTCGTCGACCTGACGCAGCTGGTCACGGCTTCGATCGTCGCGTTCCAACCCGCGGCAGAGGCCGGACGGGTCCGGCTCTCCGCCGCCCTCGACGGCACGACCGCGGTGCTCGGCGACGCGTTCCGCCTGCGGCAGGCGATCGACAACGTCATCGGCAACGCCATCAAGTACACCGCCCGTGGCGGCACGATGCGCGTCTCGGCCACGGCCGACGCCGAGTACGGCGTCATTGAGGTGAGCGACTCGGGCATCGGCATGACCCCGCACGACCTCGACCGCATCTTCGAGTCGGGGTTCCGCAGTCCCACCGCGCGGGCCAGCGGCATCGCCGGCAGCGGCATCGGCATGTCGGTCGTGCACGACATCGTGTCGGGCCACGGCGGCCGGCTCGACATCACGAGCGAGCTGGGTCGCGGCACCAGCGTGACGATTCGTCTTCCCCGAGCGGATGCCGAGGTCGTCACGACCGGGTCCGGCGGCACCACCGCGGACCACCCCACAGAGAGGACATCGACGTGATCAACACCGGCCTGGTGATGGGATTCGTCGCCATGACGACGGTGGTCACCGCGATCTACCTGGGACTGGGGTTCTTGCCTCGGCCCAGCCGTGTCGCGGGCATCTGGGCCGTCGCGTTCATCGGCGGCATGGTCGCGGCCCACCTGTGGGTCAGCGGCGACGCGGTCGACTCGAACGTGCTGCGCGCCATCGCTTCCGGACTCATGGTGCCGATGGTGGCGCTGTTCTGGGTGGGCCTGCGCGTGCGACGTAGTGCGGCCGGCTGGCACTGGATCCTCGCGGTCGCGTATGTATTCCTCTCGCCCATTGTGCTGGTGCTGTTCGCCGAGACGCCGTACTACGTCACGGCGGTGCGCTCGGTGTTCCTGCTGGCGGGGGCGTTCACGGTGGCGACGGTGATCGAGCTCGTGCGCCTGGGCACGCGACACCGCGACGAGGTCCTCCCGCTGGCGCTGGTGTCAGCGACCTTCACGATCCTCAGCATCATCCACATCTTTCAAGAGGTCGTGCGGTTGATCGAAGGCCACCCGCAAGCGGCGGCACTGACCCAGACGCGTGATCTCAACATGATCGGGTCGCTCGTCTACATGACGTGCGCTCTGGTGACGCTGCTGCTGCTCACCCGGGCACAGCCGTCGCGGGGCCGGACATCGGCGGCGGACGCCTCGTTCGTCGAGATCGCCACCGACCGGCTGCGGCGGGCCGAGGCCACCGATGACCGGTGGTGGTCGGTGCTGGTGATCCGCCTCGATGACCCTGCCGTGCTGCGCGAGGCGTCGAGCACGAACGGGTTTGAGCTGATCACGATGAAGTTCGCGGGCATCGTGCGCACGAACCTTCCGGCCGAGGCCGACATCTGGGCACGCGACACCGTCGAGTTCGTGGTGCTCCTGCCACGGCCCGAGGGCGCCGTGCGTCAAGAGCTCGTGCGGTTGCTGCGCGAGATCGCGGCCGCAGACCCCGATGCCCCGCTCACCGTCCGGTTGTCGGCGAGCGTCGGCTGGGCGGCCGTGGATGCCGTGGGCTACGACCTCGACGCCCTCATCACCGCGGCGTCCGCCGCCGCAGACCGCGCTGCCTCCGCCGGCGGCGACCGGTGGGACCGCGTGGTGGCCGCCGACGTCGCGCGCTGACGCGGCGCCGACGCGTCCGTCCGGCGCTGGATGTGGGTCGGCGCTTCGTCCGACCACCTACTGTCGCCGGTGCTACGCGCCGGCATCCACCGCAGGAGACGCACGATGCGGCAGAGGAGTCTCACCTTCGGCGGCGCGGGTGTCGACGGTACGCTCGGCGCGGCGCTTGCGGTACCGGTCGCGGGCGCCGGTGATGACCATCCACATCGCGTAGGCCAGCAGTGCTGTGGCGATGCCCGGCACCACCCAGACACGCGCGTCGCCGTTGACCGCCTGGTTGGCCCAGCCCAGCCACGGCACGGCGTACCAGACCGTTCCCTTGATCTGCACGGGCATGACCGGGTCGGCGTCGGCGACGGTATTCGCGTCGCCCTGCGTGATGAACCGCAACTCGCCCGAGGTCGAGTCGGTCACCCGCGCGATCACGCGGTGGGTGACCAGGGTGGGCTTTCCCGACTCGAGCTGGAAGGTCAGCACGTCGCCGATGCCGATCTCGTCGACGGGCGTCGGCTTGACCACCACGAGGGTGCCCGGCGGCAGGGTGGGCGACATCGACCCCGTCAGGATCGTCAGCGGCGTGCCCCCGATCGCCGCTGGTACGCCCACCACCAGCACGCCGAGCCCGAGCACCAGCAGCAGAATGCCGATGCTGATGCCCCCGGCCACCGCCCGTGCCACGGACCGAATACGCCCCAGCGGCGTCGTCCGTGCCGGGTGGATGCCGGCGCCTTGAGCAGGTTGGATGCTCCCGCGCTCGTCAGGCGCGGTCTCGATGAGTGTCATGTGCCGTCGAGACATCATCGCCAACCGCACGCGACGATGCCGGAAGCCCCTGAGCGGGTGATGTGGACTTTGCCCGACGCGACGGGATTCCACGTCCCCCCTGCAATCTGCTGCTCCACGTAGACCCAGGTGTTGCCCACGCGGTTCGCTCCGCCCTGCACGTAGGTCGCCAGCGCAGCATCAGCATCATAGATCTGAACCAGTGGGTTCCAGCCGGTGAGATTCGGCATCGGATACGCGACGCGCGTCGTGGGTGTCGTGTCGCGCGCCAGGAAGACACGATACGAGGTCTCGGCCTCATACTTCAGGTTCCTCGAGAACGACATGGACACGCCATTGCCCGTGCTGCACGCCAAGACCTCAGGCGTTCGGACAGGATCGCCGATCATCCCGAAGCTGTACTGCTGCTCAACCCGATTGGTGCAGGCCGCCAGAATGATCCCGTAGGGGCTGCCACCCCACAATGACGGGCCGATCGTCAGGCAGTTACCGGGGTACGCGACGCTCTCGATCGCGAAAGTGTCGCCGGACACCGCGTTCATCCGCCAGCGCTGCGTCGCGCTGTCGGAAGCAGGTTGCGTCCGGAGGGGTGTGGTGCTGGGCGCGGTGGCGGTCAGTCGCGGAGCGAATGGGGTTCCCGAATCATTGTTCGCCCAGGATATGTTGAAGGAACCGTCCGACAGTCTGAAGATGCGCCACTGGTAGTCCCAAGACGTGTCGCGACCATCGTTGAGACAGTTCGAGTCGCGCGCGACGTTGTAGGTCCCGTCGGCCATGTACTGCCGGTAGACACAACGCCCGTCGTTGTAGATGTCGTAGCGGGCCGAGCTGTCGGTGAAGAACAGGAGGCTCGAACCGACGGATTGGGTGAACGATACCTGCGTGCCTGTAAGCGTCCACGCCGCGAGCGGCGCGTACTGCACCTGCGTCCGCACACCGAGCACGGCCGACGCGTTCGCATAAGTCGAGGCTCCGGCGGAGGAGAGCGACGTCTTCACACAGAGGATGACCGTCTGCCCGGCATCCACTTTGCCCGAAGCGGTGAACGCCGCGGTCGAAGACAACGTGCCCGTCTGCGGAGCGCTCAGAGTCGTGGTGGGGGTGCAAGCGTCGACGGAGGACACCGGCGCGACGGCCACCGAGATCGCACCGACGAGCCCTGCCGCGGTCTGTGATTGCATGGTGAGCGCGATGCTGTAGTCCGCTCCGCGGCTGCCGGTGTTCACAACCGCGACGGCACCGGCGGCGGTGAGGTTGGACGCGTTGTACGTGACGTTCAGCGGCGTCGTGGTCGCATCGGGATGCACCGTCTGCGTCATGCCGATCTTCGCCGTAGCGGCTTCGGCGTCGAGGTGGGCGGTCGCGCTCCAGTAGGCGATCGCGCCGCCGCCGCCGACGAGGGTGAGGACGGCGACGATCGCCGTGATGAGCAGGGCGCGGCGCTTCATCGCGGCACCTGTACGCCGTCGATCTGCAGCGCGAATGCGACGCGCTGGTCCGGGGTGGCCGCTGCGGTGGCACGGACCTCGACGCAGGCGGCGAGGGACTGCGCTCCGGCGAGCACGACCGGGCTGGTCGGCGCTGCGGCCGTGGTGATGCTGCGTGGGGTGCTGCCGGTCGCGGCAACGGGCAGAGGACCACCCGGGCAGCTACCTGCGACCACGCGCACCTCAAACCCCGCCGAGCCGGTGCTCGCGGCCGCGTAGAGCTCGAGCGGGGCGGTCCCGGTGTTCACGAGCGTCGCCGGCTGGCGCACGGACTCACCGGGGAGCAGGTTCGACCACTTCGCGTCATCGTGCTGCGAGTGCCACGTAGCCGACAGGCCGGCCGTGCCGGTCGTGATGGTTCCGGCATCCACTGTCACCGAGTCCTGCCACAGTGCGTAGCTGCCGCCCACCCGCGACAGCGCGATGATGAGCAGCGCGCTCGCGCCGAGGGCCGCGAACACGAGAGTGCGGACACGCCAAAAGACTCGGCGACGAGAAAGCTCAGCGCGCGAGTCGGTCATGTCCACCCACCTCAGACATCGGTTTCCAGCGGTTCGCGGTGCCCGCCCACTCCCCAGTGGCGGGCACCGCGTGTTCTTGGGCTCCTTACGGAGCGGTCTGCGTCGCGGTGAAGGTGACGTTGTCGAGGTTCACCGAGAGGCTCTGCGAGTCGTTGTCCACCGCTGCGCCGAACGGGAAGTCCGCGGTCACGGTGACCGGGATCGTGTACGTTCCGGCACCGTCGAAGGTCAACTCGCCTGCCGCGAATGCGAGCGCGGCACCGGCCGGCGTGACTGCCGCAGCGGTGTCCACAGCGAACGCGATCTCGAGCGGGTTGTCGCGGCCGGTCGGCGACACCGCGATCGACCCCTGATCCAGTGCGATCGTGCCCCGGATGTTCGTACCTCCCGCGACCAGGGTCAGCGTGGTGTTGTACGTGGCGGAATCGCCCGGCACCCACGCACCGGTACCGGCCGTCGCCGCGCCCGTCCAGAGCTCGGTGCCCGCGGTGAGCTGGAGCGTGCCCGTCGAGACGGTGTAGTCCGCCAGGTTGGCGGAGCTGTTCCAGTAGGCGAGCGAGCCGGCGCCGCCGAGCAGCAGAACGGTGGCGGCCGCAGCCGCGATGGAACCCTTAACGAACTTGTTCACGAATTCTCCCCAGAAATCGATCGGTGAATGCTCGCCCCTCCGGCCGGAGATCGATGGCGTCCCAGTCGGGTAACGGGGGGACATGACCACAGGTGGCAGCGAAGAGGTCGAGCCGATGTGATCCTGACGTTACTGATCGGAAGCCGGAAGAGTAGCCAAAAGTCGCAACCTTGCAGCAATCTTTGGCTGATCTTGTACCGCGCTTGTGCTTTCGTTCGAAAAGTGATGGGAGCGCTCTCAGGCAGTCAGCTCACCACGTGTCGCGGGGCTGGGCTCGGCGTGCACGAGGATCGGCAGATGATCGCTGGTCCCCTGGGGCAGGGTCGTGATGCGATCGATGTCGAAACCGACGCTCGTCGCGAAGTCGTAGTGCCCCTTGAAGAACTTGTAGCGCGTGTACGTGCGCGCGTCGCTCAGATTCAGCTCGAATCCGGCGTCACGCACCCGCTGGCTCAGGTTCTCTTTGAAAACCGGATAGTTGTAGTCGCCGAGCATCAGGATCGGCAGGTGATCGCCGAGCTCGCTCAGCTCGGTCAATGCGGCCTGGATCTGCTTGCGCCGCAGCGAATTCAGCGCGGTCAGCGGCGCTGCGTGAAAGCTCGCGACGATGAACTCGCGCCCGTGGTCGATATCGCGCAGGCGCACGCCCAGCATCCGCTCTTCGGCGGGCTTGAGCACCCGGTCGTGCAGTGACTTCTTCAGCGCCATCGACATGACTTCCAGCGCCCGGAAGGTGTTCTCGCGGTAGTAGACGGCCAGCCCGAGGCGGTTGCGGCTGGTGGCGTCGGCGAGCCGGAGTCCGCCGATCTGCGCCGGGATACCGGCGGTGTCGGCCTCTTGCAGGCAGAGGATGTCGACGCCGTACCGCTCGACCAGATCTTCCAGTTCGTGCGCTGCACGGTGCTTGCGGAGGTTGTACGAGATGATCCTCATGCTGCCTCCACCCTACGCCGCGCAGGTTACGGCGGTCAGTCGTCGAGGTTGCGCCTCGCCCGGGTCTGCTCGGCCCGCGCGGCGAGCAGGTCGTCGGCGGGGTAGCCGACCTCGGTCAGGGTGAGGCCCCGCGCGGCGAGCACCTTGAAGTCGCTGGTGCGCTCGCCCGCATCGCGGATGTCGGCCAGGTCCTCGGCGTCGAGACGGTCTTCGCCGACGGCGACACACGCCCCGACCAGGGCGCGGACCATGCTGTGGCAGAAGGCGTCGGCTTTGACATTGGCGATCAGGATGCCGGTGGCCTCGCGCCGCCAGTCGTACTCGAGCAGGGTGCGGATCGTCGTCGCCTCTTCACGCGGCTTGCAGTACGCGGCGAAATCATGCAGGCCGATCAGCGAGCGGGCGGCCGCGTCCATGGCATCCACATCGAGATGCGCGTTCACCGTGGTGGTGTTGTGTCGCGTCAAGGGGTCGTAGCCGGCGGTGCGGTCTGCGATGCGGTACGCGTACCGGCGCCACACCGCCGAGAAACGCGCGTCGAAGCCGTCGGGCGCGATCCCAGTGCGTCGCACCGCCACGTCCGGGTATTGACCGAGTACGCCGTTGAGCCGCGCGGCGAGCGCCTCCGGCGCGGGGTTGCGACTCTTGGCCAGTCGGGCCTGTTGCGTCTCGGACAGATCGAGGTGGGCGACCTGGCCGGCGGCGTGCACCCCGGCATCCGTCCGCCCGGCCACCACCAGCCGGGGGTCACCGCCCAGAATCCGGGCGATCGCGGCCTCGACCGTGCCCTGCACCGTGCGCAGTCCGGGCTGCCGAGCCCAGCCGCGGAATCCCGCGCCGTCGTAGGCGATATCGAGTCGGAGCCGCACGTGTTCAGCCTATCGGCGGGTGCGCGCCACGCCCGATCAGTCCTCGAAGATCTGGCCCACCGGCTCGCGCTTCTCCGACTGGAAACGGTCTTCGGTACGCCCGTGCGCCCAATATGCCGAAAGCGACATGTCACGGCGGCCGATGCCCCACTCGCCCTGCAGCAGACCGCGCAGCTGTTTCATCGCCTCGCGCTCACCGTGCGCGAACACCTCGACAGGGCCGGTCGGCACCGGCAGGGCGCGCACGGCGTCGACGAGCACCTGACCGTACGGCGCGGTTCGACCGTCGGCGTTGCGGTGCAGCCAGCGCACCTCGACGCCGGCGGGCGCGGCCAGGGCGATCTGTTCGGCGGCGTCGCCGACTTCGATGAGGGCCAGACCACGGGCGGTCGGCGCGAGAGCCTCCAGCGCGGCGTCGATGGCCGGGATGGCGGAGTCATCGCCGATGAAGAGGTGCTCGACGTCGCCGTCGGCCGGGCTGAACTGGGCGCCGGGGCCCGAGAAGCACACCGTGTCGCCCACCTGCGCGGCTGCTGCCCAGGGCCCGGCCATGCCCTCGTCGCCGTGCACCACGAAGTCGATGGCAAGACTGCGCGCGGCGGTGTCGATCGACCGGATCGTGTACGTGCGGCGCACCGGCATGTCGTCCGGCTCGAGCGTCGCGCGCAGCGCGTCAAGGTCGTACGGGGGCTGCAGGCCCAGCGCGGGCTTGGCGAACAGCATCTTCACGTACTTGTCGGTCTTGGCGAGCTTGTCGGGATCGGCCCCGGCAAGGAACGCGTCGAATCCCTCGCCACCGAGATGGATGCGCACCAGGCGCGGGCTCAACCGCTCGACGCCGACCACCTCGAGCACTGTCTGGGTGCCGCGGCGCGGGGCGCGGGCCGGTTCGGTCGTCGTCACGGACGTGTCGGGCATGGTCTCTCCTCCATCGGCCGCGCGGTGGCGGTCGGCGGGCTGTCGCACCGGCGGCGCCGACAGCCTGAACGCCGCGGAATCCCCACGCGAGCGCTCTCTTCGAGCGTACCCATCCCCGACCGGTCCGGGGCCGGCGTCGCCACAGGGCCGCAGCCGGCTCCTCACGGGCCGCGGCGACCGTCTTCACCGGGCTCCGGCCGCCATCTTCACAAGGCCGCGGCCAACTCCTCACGGGTCGGCGGGTCGGCGCCCACTCGCGAGACCGTGATGCCGGCGGCGACCGCCGCACGGCGCAGCGCGCGCTCGACCGCCGCCTCACTCGTGAACAGCAGCGGGTCTTCGAGCGCGCTCGCGATGAGCGCCGCCATGTAGGCGTCGCCCGCCCCGATCGTGTCGGCCACATCGGTGGCCCACACCGGCGACTCGACGATGCCCTCCGGGCCCAGCGCGAGCGTGGAGCGGCTCCCCCGCGTCAGCACGACCAGCCGCGGTCCGCGTGCCGCGATGTCGGTGAGCACCTCTTCGGGTTGCCGGCCGGGGTACAGCCACGCGGCATCCTCATCACTCAGTCGCACGAGGTCGGCAGCCGCCGCCGCCCGGCCGAACCGGCGCAATGCCGCATCGCGTTCGCCGATGAGCGCGGGCCGGATGTTCGGGTCGACGGTCACCAGCTGTCCGCCGTGCGCGGCATGCTCGAGCGTGTCGACGACGGCATCGGCGCCCGGCATGGCGAACAGCGCGACCGAGCCGGCGTGCACGAGCGCGATGCCGTCGAGAACCGGCCGCTCCAGCGCCCAATCGAGGTCGAACTCGTATGTCGCCGCCCCGTCGGCACCGATCCGCGCCCGGGCGGTCGCCGTCCTGGCCTCCACCCATGACGCCTTCTGCAGGCGCACGCCGGCCGATGCCAGATGTTCGGCGATCTGTGCCCCTCGGGCGTCGCGCCCGATGCGCGTGAGCAGCTGCGTCGCGACCCCGAGACGGGCGAGCCCGACGGCGACATTGGCGGGGCTGCCACCCACGATCTCGCGCGTCCCCGAACCCGATTCGACGAGGTCGATCAGCGCCTCGCCGACGACCAGGACGTCTGAGCCCATGGCATCCATCCTCTCCTGTCGGCCGGTGAGGTTCTCAGAGTCCGAACGTACACTGGACGAAGCCTCCCGACACCTGCCTCCAGATCGAATGACGACTCCTTCACGCTCCCGCTTCGCGGGCCTCGACGGCCTGCGCGCCATCGCCGTGATCCTCGTGGTCGTCTACCACCTGTTCCCGGGGCTGCGGGTGCGCAGCGGATTCCTCGGCGTCGACGTGTTCTTCGTCATCTCGGGCTTTCTGATCACCTCGCTGCTGCTGCGTGAGCGCGCCGCGACCGGCACGATCGCGCTCGGCTCGTTCTGGCGGCGCCGCCTGCGGCGGCTCGTGCCCGCGCTCGCGCTGGTGGTCACCGTGTGCGCCACGGCGGCGTGGGTGGTCGGCGGCGATGTGCTCGTCGACCTGGGCCGGCAGCTGCTGGGCGCGGCGACCTTCTCCTACAACTGGGTCTCGATTCTCGACGACGCCTCGTACTTCGCGGCCGCGCAGCCCGAGATCTTCCGCAACCTGTGGTCACTGGCCGTCGAAGAGCAGTTCTACCTGTTCTGGCCCCTGCTGCTGCCGCTGTTCCTGCTGCTGCGCCGCCGCTGGCGGGTGACCGCCGCGCTGCTGCTGGGTGCCGCTTCGGCCGGCTGGGCGGTACTCGCGTTGAACGCCGCCGACCCCACGCGCACGTACTACGGCACCGACACCCACGCGTTCGGACTGCTGCTCGGCGTGGCCCTGGCCTTCAGCGTGCACGCACTGCCGCTGCGTCGCGTGCGGCCGGCGTGGGGCGGCATCGTGGGCGTGCTGGCCCTGGCGGGGCTCGTCGTGGTGGCCGTGCTCGACCCCACCCCGACCGCATGGACCTTCCCGGGCGCGCTCCTGCTGGCCTCGGCGCTGACGGCCGTGATCATCCTCGTCGCCATCGCGCCCGGCTCGTGGTTCGGCCGCGCACTCGACATCGCGCCCCTGCGCTGGATCGGCGAGCGGTCGTATGGCATCTACCTGTGGCACTGGCCGCTGGTCGTGTTGCTGGCCGCCGCGCTGGCCGGTGCGACGGCGGATGCCGGAGTGCCGCTGCCCGTGGGCCTCGCGGCCCTCGCGCTCACCCTCGCCGCAGCCGAACTGTCGTACCGGTTCGTCGAGCAGCCGGTGCGGCGTCACGGGTTCCGGGGAGTGCTGACGCGCGCGCGCGAAGGCCTGTCAGCGAACCCGGCGCAGCGATTCAGCACGGTCACCGCGCTGGCGGCGATCATCGCCGTCGCGGGCGGCACCGGTGCCGCCGTCGCCACCGCCCCTCGGGTCACCTCGAGCGAAGCGGTGGTGCAGGCGGGCCAGAGCGCCTTGGATGCCACGGGCTCGGCCGAGCCGACCGTGCGCACCATCGCGAACGCACCCATCCGGCCCGGCGACCGCGACGAGCCACCCCTGTGCATCGACGATGTCGTCACCGCCGAGGGCGGCCATTGCACGCCCCGCGATGGACGTCCCCTGCCGCCCGAGCCGGCGCCGGTCGACGGCGCGCGGGTGTCGGCCATCGGCGATTCGGTGATGCTCGCGTCGGCGGACGGCCTGCTGCAGCGCCTCCCCGGCATCCAGGTCGACGCGAAGGTCTCGCGCGGCATGCACTCGGGGCCCGGCATCGTGGCCGATCTGGCTTCGCGCGGCAAGCTGCGCGACTACGTCGTGGTCGCCCTGGGCACCAACGGACCGGTGTCGGCCGCGTCGCTGAAGGAGCTCTACGCCGCGGTGGGGCGCGATCGAGTGCTCGTGCTCGTGAACGCCTACGCGCCGCGCGATTGGATTGCGGGGGTCAACCGCGATCTCGAAGAGTTCGCACGCAGCCATCCCGGTGTCGCGATCGCCGACTGGTCGAACGCGATCGCCCCGCATACCGACCTGCTGGCCGGCGACCGGATCCACCCCGGGCACGCCGGCGGAAAGGTGTTCGCCGAGACCGTCGGCGAGGTCGTCGACGACATCGAGCAGCAGCATGCGACCGTCACCTACCAGGTCGAGCTGGCCCAGTGGACCGCCCAGAAGACCTTCGGCCCCGCCGCCGATGACGCGCATCGCGGCGCCACGCCCGACGCCGCCGCCTCCGACGACGGCGCATCCGACCCCGCGGATCGTCCTTCCGGCCCCGCCGAGCCGCCCAGCCGCTGACCCCACCGCCACGCACCCCCATCTCGCCGAGCCGCCCAGATGCGTACGAGCCGCCTACCCCCACGCACCCCCACCTCGCCGAGCCGCCCAGATACGTACGAGC
>JAEXHA010000182.1 GCA_023450335.1 Actinomycetes bacterium
CTTCAACGAAGACAAGCAATGGCGCGGCCTGGCCACCCGCTACGACAAACTCGCCCTCACCTACCGCGGCGGTGCCGTCCTACGAGCCATCACCCTCTGGCTCAAACGGTTAGGAGACACGCCCTAGGCGGCTCGTACGGAGCTAGGCGGCTCGCGCAGGGATGGCGCAGGCTGAAGCACGGGCTGGGACACGCGCGAAGGTCGCCCGCACAGGGCTGGAGCACGGGCGGGGGCACGCGCGGCGGCGCGCGGCGGGGCGCTCAGACCTGGGGCGACAGGCCGAGGTCGTCGAGGTCGATGGCGGCCAGCCACTGCAGCCCGGCGGCTTCGACCGCTGCCTGCGCACCGGTCTTGCGGTCCACGACCACCGCGACCGCGACCGGCTCGGCGCCCTCGCGGCGCAGCGCCTCGACGGCCTTCAGCGCCGACTGGCCCGTCGTCGAGGTGTCCTCCACGACGACGACGCGCTTGCCCGCGATGTCGGCGCCCTCGACCTGGCGGCCGCGGCCGTGGTCCTTGGGCTCCTTGCGCACGACGAAGGCGTCCAGCGGCCGGTCGGTGCGCGCCGACTCGTGCATGACCGCGTTCGCGATCGGGTCGGCGCCCAGCGTCAGACCGCCCACGGCGACGACGCCGTCGATGTCGCCGATGAGGTCGAGCATGATGCGGCCGATCGCGGGGGCCGCGCGGTGGTCGAGCGTCAGGCGCCGCATGTCGACGTAGTACGAGGCGAGCTTGCCCGATGACAACGTGAACTGCCCGTGGAACACCGCCTCCTGCCCGATGAGCTCGATGAGCTTCTGGCGGTCGGCTTCGAGTTCGGGCGTGGCGGCGACGGTCATGCCCCGAGTCTACGGACGCGCCCGGGCCACCGGCATCCACCGCCGTCGTGCAGAGGCGGCCGTGGCCGAGGCGCGTTGCGGCGCCCACCCCCGCAGACCATCGCGAAATCGAAAGTCTCGCGATTCTTATCGCGCAATCCGGCGGACAGGGCCTTGACTGGTTCCTAGAGTCAGAAGTCGGCCCACCGTGGCCGTACCCGAACGCGCCACCCGAACCCGAGGAGCCCCATGTCTCAGATCGGCATCGTCGCCGAGCGCCCCGGCGAGCGCCGCGTCGCGGCATCCCCTCTCACCGTGACGAAGATCCGCGACCTCGGGTACGAGGTCGTCGTCGAGTCCGGTGCCGGCGAGGCCTCCTCTTTCCCCGACGACGCGTATGTGGATGCCGGGGCCACCATCGTCGCGCGCGAGACGGCCTGGGCGGCGCCCGTCGTCCTGAAGATCAACGCCCCCGAGCCCGCGGAGATCGCGACGCTGCAGCCGGGCGCGACCCTCGTCGCGCTGCTCAGCCCCGCGCTGCGCCCTGATCTGCTCGAAGCCCTCGCCGCCCGCGGCGTGACCGCGCTGGCGATGGATGCCGTTCCGCGCATATCCCGCGCCCAGTCGATGGACGTTCTCAGCTCGATGGCCAACATCTCGGGTTATCGGGCCGTCGTCGAAGCCGCACATGAGTTCGGCCGATTCTTCACCGGCCAGGTCACCGCGGCCGGGAAGGTGCCGCCCGCGAAGGTGCTCGTCGCCGGTGCGGGTGTGGCGGGCCTGGCCGCCATCGGCGCCGCGTCGAGCCTCGGTGCGATCGTACGCGCCACCGACCCGCGGCCCGAGGTCGCCGATCAGGTGCGCTCGATCGGCGGCGAGTACCTCGAGGTCGTCGTGCCCGACGAGCAGAAGGAGGTCTCGGCCGACGGCTACGCCAGGGCCACCAGCGAGGCCTACGACCGCCGCGCCGCCGAGCTGTACTCCGAGCAGGCCGCCGACGTGGACATCATCATCACGACAGCGCTGATCCCCGGCCGCGCCGCGCCGCGGCTGATCACCGCCGCCGACGTCGCGCTCATGCGCCCCGGCAGCGTCATCGTCGACATGGCCGCCTCGCAGGGCGGCAACGTCGAGGGCTCGGTGCACGGCGAGCGCGTCGTCACCGACAACGGCGTGATCATCCTCGGCTACTCCGACCTGGCCGGGCGCCTGCCGCAACAGGCCTCGCAGCTGTACGGCACGAACCTTCTCAACCTGTTGAAGCTGCTGACTCCGGGCAAGGAGGGCACGCTCGTCGTCGATCTCGAGGACGTGGTGCAGCGGGCCGTGACCGTGGTGCAGGACGGCGCCGTGACGTGGCCGCCCCCGCCCGTGCAGGTGTCAGCGGCTCCCGCCACCGCGGCACCGCCACCCGAGCCGCCGGCGCCGAAACCGCCGATGTCACAGGGCCGCAAGTCGGCGCTGATCGCCGTGGGCATCGCGGCACTGTTCGCGGTGTGCGCGTTTGCGCCGGCGCCGCTGCCGCAGCATTTCCTCGTGCTGACCCTGTCGGTCATCATCGGCTTCTACGTCATCGGCAAGGTCGCCCACGCGCTGCACACACCGCTGATGAGCGTGACGAATGCCATCAGCGGCATCATCGTCGTCGGCGCCATGGTGCAGATCACCGTCGACAACCTGCTCGTCCAGGTGCTGGCCGCCGTGGCCGTGCTCGTGGCGAGCATCAACGTCTTCGGCGGATTCGCGGTCACCCGCCGCATGCTCGCCATGTTCCAGAAGGGGGCCGACAAGTGAACGTCACGGCATCCATCGCCGGCGCGGCATATATCGTCGCCGCCCTTCTCTTCGTCCTGAGCCTGGCCGGTCTCAGCAAGCACGAGACCTCTCGCCGCGGCGTCGTGTACGGCATCGCCGGCATGACGATCGCGCTGGTCGCGACGATCGCGCTCACCGCGGCCGGTGCGTGGGGTGAGCCGGCCGGAACCCTCGGTCTGATCCTGCTGGTGGTCGCCGTCGCCATCGGCGCGGCGATCGGCCTGTGGCGCGCCCGCGTCGTCGAGATGACCGGGATGCCGGAGCTCATCGCCCTGCTCCACTCGTTCGTCGGCCTCGCGGCCGTGCTCGTGGGGTGGAACGGCGCGCTCTACGACACGGGCCTGAGCGGAGCCCTGGCCGACATCCACCACGCCGAGGTCTTCATCGGCGTGTTCATCGGCGGGGTGACCTTCACCGGGTCGATCGTCGCGTTCCTCAAGCTCTCCGGACGCATCAGCTCGAAGCCGCTCATGCTCCCGGGCAAGAACGTGCTCAATCTCGGGGCGCTGGTCGTGTTCGTCGCGCTGACGGTCTGGTACGTGCTGACGCCGGTGCTGCCCCTGCTGATCGCCGTCACCGCGCTGGCCCTCGCATTGGGATGGCATCTGGTCGCCTCCATCGGCGGCGGTGACATGCCCGTCGTCGTCTCGATGCTCAACAGCTATTCGGGCTGGGCGGCCGCGGCGGCCGGGTTCCTCCTGAACAACGACCTGCTGATCGTGACGGGTGCACTGGTGGGCTCTTCGGGCGCCTACCTGTCGTACATCATGTGCAAGGCCATGAACCGGTCGTTCGTCTCGGTCATCGCCGGCGGGTTCGGAATCGAGGCGCCCCGCGGCGACGACGCCGACCACGGCGAACATCACGAGATCGACGCCGCCGCGGTGGCCGATCTGCTGGCATCCGCCTCGTCGGTCATCATCACCCCCGGGTACGGCATGGCCGTGGCCCAGGCACAGTACCCGGTCGCCGAGCTCACCGACCGGCTGCGCGCGAAGGGCATCGATGTGCGCTTCGGCATCCACCCCGTTGCCGGACGCCTGCCCGGCCACATGAACGTGCTGCTGGCCGAGGCCAAGGTGCCGTACGACATCGTGCTCGAGCTCGATGAGATCAACGACGACTTCGCCGCCACGGCCATCGTGCTCGTCATCGGCGCGAACGACACCGTGAACCCGGCGGCCGCCGAAGACCCCGGCTCGCCCATCGCGGGGATGCCGGTGCTGCGCGTGTGGGAGGCCGAGAACGTGGTGGTGTTCAAGCGATCGATGGCCTCGGGCTACGCGGGCGTGCAGAACCCACTGTTCTTCCGCGACAACGCCCACATGCTGTTCGGTGACGCCAAGGAGCGGGTCGAGGACATCCTCCGCGCGCTCTAGCCCTCTCATCCGCGAGAGAACAACTGGCGGCCGAGGGTGCGGGTAACACCCGTTCTCTCGGCGTCCCGTTGTTCTCTCGCGGTTCCAGTGGGGCGGTGGGGCGGCGGGCGCGGCGGCGTCCGGGGGCGCTCATATGCTGGATGCCATGCGTCTTGCCACTTGGAACGTCAACTCGATCCGCGCGCGCGTCGTGCGCACCGTCGAATTCGCCGTGCGCGAGAACATCGACGTGCTCGCGATGCAGGAGATCAAGTGCACGCCCGCGCAGTTCCCCTACGCGGCGTTCGAAGAGGCCGGCTATCACGTCGAGGCGCACGGGCTGAACCAGTGGAACGGCGTCGCGATCGCGAGCCGCGAGCCGATCGAGGACATCGAGCACGCCTTCGCCGGCATGCCGGGCTTCCTCAAGGGTCACGACGGTCCCGACGCCCCGCAAGAGGCGCGCGCGATCGGCGCGACGGTCGGCGGTGTGCGCGTGTGGAGCCTCTACGTCCCCAACGGCCGCGCCCTCGGCGACCCGCACTACGCGTACAAGCTGCATTGGCTCGACGCTCTTCGCCAGTACACGGCCGACACGCTGACCGCGCGCCCCGGCCTGCCGCTCGCGCTGGTCGGCGACTTCAACATCGCCCCCACCGACGTCGACAACGGCGACCCCGCTGTGGTCGAGGGTGCGTCGACGCACGTGTCACCGCCCGAGCGCGACGCCTTCCAGGCGCTGTTGGATGCCGGGCTGACCGACACCGTCCGTCCCCTCATCCCCTCGGGGTTCACCTATTGGGACTACAAGCGCCTCAAGTTCCCGCGCAACGAGGGCATGCGCATCGACTTCATCCTCGGCTCTTCGGCGTTCGCCGACGCCGTCGTGGGCGCCGAGATCCACCGCAATGAGCGCAAGGGCGAGATCCCGAGCGACCACGTGCCCGTCGTCGTCGACCTCGACCTGGACGAGCCGGACGACGACGATCTGCCCATGATCTTCGGCTGATCGCCCGGCAGCGCCGCTCAGCCTGGCCGCACTCCCGAGCGGATCCCGACCGACGTCACTCCGGCCCCATCCGTCCGGTGCCCACGGGCCCCGCCGGCGCGTAGCGCAGGCGCACGGCCCCGGACTCCGAGGCCACCGGCGCCGCGACCAGCCGCAGTGTCGCCGGCGCGACGCCGTGCGGGAAGACCCTCTTCCCCTGACCGAGCACGACCGGGTAGACCCACAGGTTGAGTTCGTCGAAGAGGTCGGCCGCCAACAGTGCCTGGGTGAAATCGACGCTGCCGATCACATGCGTCTCCCGGTGGCGCTCGCGCAGCGCCGCGACCTCGGCGGCGAGGTCATCGCCGAGCTGCGATGTACCGGCCCAGTCGAGCGCCGGTCGGCCACGCGAGGCGACATACTTCGGCACTCGGTTGAGCACCTCGGCGATCGCACCCGACTGCCGCGGCCAGTAGGCGGAGAAGATGTCGTAGGTGCGACGGCCCAGCAGCAGTGCGTCCATCCGGGCGATGCCGCCGCTGATCAGGTCGCTGCTGGTGCGGTCGGCGAACGGTGCCTGCCAGCCGCCGTACGAGAACCCGCCGGCGGGGTCTTCGTCGGCGCCACCGGGCGCCTGGGCGACGCCGTCGAGCGTGGTGAACAGGTCGATGATGAGGCGGCCGGTCATGCGGCTGCTCCTTCGCAGTCGGTGTCGATGAGGCTCCCCCGTGCGGCGGATGTCCGGGGCAGGCAGCCAGTCTACGTTTGAGGGATGACCATGCCGATTTCGCGGCGGCGCCCCTCGACCGCCGCGCTGCGACGCGACTACGCACTCGCCGCTGCCCTGTTCGCGGCGGCCCTCATCAGCACGACGCTGGGCAGCATCGCCGGCGTCTACGGCGAAGAGTCGCAGGACATGGTGTGGAGCCTCGTGTACAGCGTCGCACTGACGGCGCCGATCGCTGTGCGGCGCCGTTACCCCGCGATCGTCCTCGTCGTGGTCTCGATCGTGTTCTTCGCCGCCGTGACTTTCCGGATCCCCGACCTCTACGTCTGCAACATCGCCGTGTTCATCGCCATGTACACCGTGGGTGCGTGGGTCGACGATCGGCGCCGGGCGACCATCGTTCGTCTGGCCGTGATCGCCGGCATGTTCCTCTGGCTGCTGGTGACCACCTTCCAGGAAGCGACCGCACCCGACGAGTCGAACTTCTCGCATGCCGGCCTGTTCTCGCCGTTCGCCGCGTTCGTGCTCATCCAGTTCCTCATCAACGCGGCTTTCTTCGGCGGCGCCTACTTCTTCGGCGAGCGCGCGTACTCACAGGCGCAGGAGCGCCGGGCACTCGAGGAGCGCACCGCCGAACTGGAACGCGAGCGCGAGCTCACTGCCGCGCAGGCCGTCGCGCTCGACCGGGTGCGCATCGCCCGCGAGTTGCACGACGTCGTGGCCCATCACGTCTCCGCGATGGGGGTGCAGGCCGGGGCCGCGCGCACGGTCGTGGAGCACGACACGGCCGCCGCCAAGGCCGCCTTGACCACGGTGGAGGAGTCGGCACGGTCGGCACTGACCGAGCTGCGGCAGTTGCTCGAGACTCTGCGCACGCCCGATGCAGAGGCACCGGGCGGCTCGACGCTCCATCTGACGGCGCTGCCCGATCTGATCGCCCATGCCGACCTCAACGGGCTGCCGACCACGCTCACGATCATCGGCGATGAGGTCGAGGTCAGCGACGTCATCCAGGCCAACCTCTACCGCATCGCGCAGGAGGCACTCACCAACGCCCGCCGCCACGCCGGATCGGGCGCCACCGCCGATGTCCGGCTGCGCTACGCGGCCGAGGCCATCGAGCTGGAGATCACCAATACCGGCAGGGTGCCGATCGTGGCGCGCGCGGGGCTGGGGCTGGTCGGCATGCGCGAGCGCGCGGCCGCCTCAGGCGGGGTGCTCGAAGCCGGGCCGCGAGAGCGCGGCGGGTTCCTCGTGCGCGTGCGGCTGCCCCTGCCGGCAGCGGCCGGTACGACGGCCGACGCTGTGTCGACCGCGGAGACATCGGCATGACGCGGGTGCTGCTGGTCGATGACCACGCTGTGATGCGCGCGGGGTTCCGCATGATCCTCGAGGCAGCGGGCGACATCGAGGTCGTCGGTGAGGCTGCGAACGGCCGCGAGGCGATCGCCCTGGCATCCACTCTCTCCGTCGACGTCATCTGCATGGACGTGCAGATGCCCGACATGGACGGGCTCGAGGCCACGGCGCAGATCGTGGCGGACCCGGCGGTGACCGGCGCCGTGATCATCGTGACGACGTTCGACCGCGACGACTACCTGTTCCAGGCGCTGGCGGCCGGAGCCAGCGGATTCCTGCTGAAGAACGCCGGGCCGGAGGAGCTCGTCACCGCGGTGCGGATCGCTGCCGCCGGTGACGCCCTGCTGGCGCCGGCGGTCACCCGCCGCGTGATCGAGCGCTTCGCGACGGCCGGGCCCGGGCCCGGTGTCCCGGCCGCGGCATCCCCCGACGCGAACGCAAGGCGGGCGCCGGCGGCCCCCACGCCCACCGCCGTCGTCGAGGCGACGCCGAGCATCGCCGTCGAGCTGACCGAGCGCGAGGCCGAGGTGCTGCGGCTGCTCGCACAGGCGCTGAGCAACGCGGAGATCGCGGCGCGACTGTATATCGGCGAGGCGACGGTGAAGACCCACGTCTCGAACCTGCTGGCCAAACTCGGCGCCCGCGATCGCGTCGCCGCCGTGGTCTACGCGCACCGCCACGGCCTGGCCTGACTCACCTCCGCGCTCGGCCCCACGCGCTCGAGGCGAAATCGCCGGTGAGGCGGAGACGAAGATCCGCCGGGTGGGGGAGGTCTCCCCCGGGGTCGTTGCGTAGCGTCGAAGCATCACCACACCGAGGAGGAGAGCGGAATGCTCGAACTGAGCGGGATCACCAAGAGCTACGGCACCCGCCGCGTGCTCGACGACGTCGGCTTCACGGTCGCGGACGGCCGGCTCACCGGTTTCGTCGGCGGCAACGGCGCCGGCAAGACCACCACGATGCGCATCGTTCTCGGGGTGCTCGCGCGCGACGGCGGCGAGGTGACCCTCAACGGCACGCCGGTCACCGCGGCCGACCGCCGGCGCTTCGGCTACATGCCCGAAGAGCGCGGCCTGTACCCGAAGATGCGCGTCCTCGAACACATCGTCTACCTCGCCCGCCTCCACGGTTTCACGAGGGCCGATGCGACCAGCCGCGCCACGACGCTCCTCGAAGAGCTCGGGCTCGGCGAGCGCCTCGGCGACAACGTCGAGACCCTGTCGCTGGGCAACCAGCAGCGCGCGCAGATCGCCGCCGCCCTCGTCCACGACCCGGAGGTGCTGATCCTCGACGAGCCGTTCAGCGGCCTCGACCCGCTCGCGGTCGACATCGTCGCCGCCGTGCTGCAGAACCGCGCCGCCCAGGGTGCCGCTGTCATGTTCTCGTCGCACCAGCTCGACGTCGTCGAGCGCCTGTGCGACGACCTCGTCATCATCGCCGACGGCACCATCCGCGCCTCGGGCAGCCGTGATGGTCTGCGTGCGGCCCACGCACAGCGCCGGTTCGAGCTGGTCTCCGGTGGTGACGCCGGCTGGCTGCGCCACGAATCCGGCGTCGACGTGGTCGAGTTCGACGGCGGCTACGCGCTGTTCGACGTCGACAGCGACCAGACGGCCCAGCGGGTGCTGCGTCGCGCCGTCGATGCCGGCGACGTGGCGAGCTTCGCCCCCCAGCATCCCTCCCTCGCCCAGATCTTCAAGGAGGTCATCCAGTGAGCACTTCTCCCGGCACCCTCGCCCCGTCGTTCTCCCAGAGCGTCTGGCTCGTCACCGAGCGTGAGGTCGCTTCCAAGCTGCGCAGCAAGGCGTTCGTGATCTCCACCGCCATCACCTTCGCGATCTTCCTCGTGGGCATCGTGTGGGCCGGCTTCGCCGCGCAGAGCCCCGAGCGCACCCCTGTCGCCGTCACCGGCGACACCGTCGCGGTCGTGGCCGAGCTCGACGACGTGATCGACGCGACCGAGGTGGCCTCGGCCGAGCAGGCCCGCGACCTCGTGGCCGAAGGAACAGTCGACGCGGCCATCGTCCCGGGCGGCACCGACCCGTTCGATTTCGTCGTCGTCGGCGACGACGACGTGCCGTCCTCGCTCATCAGCGCGCTGAGCATCTCCCCGCCGGTCGAACTGCTCACGCCCGGCGCCACCGACGACTTCCTCCGCTATATCGTCTCGTTCGGCTTCGGCATCATCTTCTTCATGGCGGCACTGTCGTTCGGTGCGACGATCGCCCAGTCGGTCGTCGAAGAGAAGGCCACCCGCGTCGTCGAGCTGTTGATCTCGGCCATCCCGGTGCGGGCACTGCTGGCCGGCAAGGTGATCGGCAACACGATCCTCGCGATGGGCCAGGTCATCGGCATCGGTGTGATCGCGATCGTCGGATTGACCGTCACCGGTCAAGGCGAGCTGCTCACCGGCCTCGGCGCACCGCTGGTGTGGTTCGCGGTCTTCTTCCTGTTCGGGTTCATCCTGCTGGCGGCGCTGTTCGCCGCCGCCGCCGCGATGGTCTCCCGCCAGGAGGACATCGGCTCGACCACCACGCCGCTGATGTTCCTGGTGATGGCGCCGTACTTCCTGGTGATCTTCTTCAATGACAACCCCGTCGTGCTCACGATCATGTCGTACGTGCCGTTCTCGGCGCCGGTGGGCATGCCGGTACGGGTCTTCCTGGGCGAGGCGCAGTGGTGGGAGCCGATCCTGTCGCTGCTGATCCTGCTCGCGACGTGCGTGGCCGCGATCGTGGTCGGCGCGAAGATCTACCAGAACTCGCTGCTGCGGATGGGCGCGCGGGTGAAGCTCGCCGAGGCGCTCAAGGCCTGACGAGTGGATGCCGGAGACCCCGGGATCCACTCATGCGAAACGCCCCGGCTGTCCGAAGACGGCCGGGGCGTTCGGTGTGCGCTGGCGTCAGGCCGCGACGACCTCGCGGGTCGAGAGCACGCGCTCGACGAGCGTGGTGAACGCGGTGAGGTAGGCCGCGAGGAACTCGGCGGTCTGCGCGTTGGTGACCTCGCCGTCTTCGGCGAACAGGCCCGGCAGCGACTGGATGTAGCCCTCGGGCTGGCCGAGCGTGGGAGCGTTGTAGTGGCTGAGGATCGCCTTCAGGTGCTGCTGCGCCGCGGCGGTGGCGATGGGGCCACCCGAGGTTCCGATGACGGCGGTGGGCTTGCCGTCGAACGAGGCCTGGCCCCACGGGCGGGCCGACCAGTCGAGGGCGTTCTTGAGCACGCCCGGGATCGACCGGCTGTACTCGGGCGTGATGATGATGACGCCGTCGACGTCGGCGATGGCCTTCTTGAAGTCGAGCGCGACCTGCGGGAAGTCGGCGTCGTGGTCGGGCGAGTAGAACGGAAGGTCCTTGATCGGGATCTCGACCAGCGTCGTGCCCTCGGGGGCGAGGCGCTCGAGCGCCTTCGCAAGGCGACGGTTGATCGAGGTCGACGAGATGCTGCCGACGATGTAGCCGATGGTCCGGTCGGTCATGTATGTGCTCCTGACAGAAATGAGGCGGCCGCGAAAGCGGCCGCCGTGGACGTACTCCGACATCAACACCGGTGTGCCTGCGGTCTATTCCCGCGTATGAAGAACTGTGACGAGTGGATGCCGGGGCTCAGCGCTCGACGAGCCCCTTCTGCCGCACGTTTTCCGCCCTGAGTGCGCGTTCGGAATGCCGACACTCCCGGACAGAGCTTCGATGATCGAGTGTCGGAGCCCCTTGGCAGAATAGCAGTTATGAACAGCCTCACCGATCCCCTCGGCGACCTGCAGGAGCAGGCCGCGCAGATGGTGAGTGAGGCGGCCACGAGCGGAGTGCTCCAGGCGGTGTCCGAGCCCGAACTGGCATCGACGCTGGGTGATCTCGCCGGGGTGCAGCGGCTGATCGAGGCGGCGATGATCGAAGCGGTCGGTGAGGTGATGCGCCGGTCGGAGAGCCCAGTGGTCGCTGACCGGATGACGTCGCAACTGGGGTGCCGGAATGTGGGCGAGCTGGTCGAGCGCGTCACCCGGGTGTCAGCCGCCACGGCATCGCGCTTGCAGAAGGCGGCGAAGGCCGTGCGACCGCGCGTGTCGGACACGACCGGTGAACTGCTCGACGGCGAACTGCCCGCACTGCGTGACGCGATGATCGACGGGGCGGTCGGCACCGATGGGGTTCTCGCCATCGCGACGCCCCTGCTGGCGACCGGCGGGCGGGTCGCGCCCGACAAGCGCCGGCATGCGGCCGCTGTCGTGGTCGCCGAAGCGCGCGGCGAAGGCCCCGAGGGGGCACCACCGCTGAGCGCCGATCTGCTGCGGGTGCAGGCGTCGGCGTGGGCGGCGGCGATGGACCAGGACGGCGCTGAACCGCGCGAGCGGGAGGCTGCCCGCAAGCGGTGCCTGCGGTTGGGCGCAGAGACCCCGCACGGGTTCCCCGTCAGCGGCATTCTGCTGCCCGAAGTGGCCGCTGCGCTCATGCAGATCCACAACGCCCAACACTCGCCCCGGACGGTCGAGTTCACCCCCGAACGAGCCGACGAGCCCGACCCGGTGCGTGACGATCGCACCCATGGCCAGAAGCTGCACGACACGCTGGCATCCGTGGTGCATGTGGCCGCGGCCAGCGGACTGCTGCCCACCATCGGCGGCGCAGCCCCGACCCTGGTCGTCGCGGTCACCGAAGACGACCTCACATCGGGCCGCGGGCATGCGCACGTGCAGGGGTGCGAACAGCCGGTATCGATCGCCGCGGCCCTGCACGTGGCATGCTCCGGGGTCATCCAGCGGATCACCAACCGTCGCGACGGGCGCATCATCCGCATCGGCACCGAAGAACGGGTCTTCAACCGGCACCAACGTCGTGCGATCGCCCTCCGCGACGGGGGCTGCATCATCCCCGGCTGCCACGTTCCCGCCGCCTGGGCGGAAATCCACCACGTCGTCGAGTACGCGAACGGCGGGCCGACCCACACCGACAACGGTGTTCTGCTCTGTTGGTACCACCATCGATTCCTCGACACCATCGGGTGGAAGATCCGCATGAACACCGGAGTCCCCGAAGTGCAAGCGCCCTACTGGCTCGACCGGTCGATGCGATGGCGCGTGGCGACGACTTCTCCCACCCGGCTCCGAGCCGCAGTCATGCAGACGTGACCTGTCAGGCCGATGCCGCGGGCGCGCCCTCGGGGTGGAGGATCACCGCCAGCGAGTAGTCCTCGCCGTCGGCGTCGGGCTCGAGATCTTTGTACTCGAGGAACAGCGCGTTGAGCCGGGCGTGCAGCTCGTCGCGATGCGACGGGCTGAGCCGCAGCCCCAGCCACCCGAAGTACACGGTGTCCGGCGCGGCGAGCGCAACCTGCTGCCGCACGGTCTCCAGGATCAGCGCCGGGGCGTTCTCCATGCGTGCATCCCACGACCGCCCAGTGGCCAGGTACGGCACCTCGCGGGCGCCCTGCGCTCCGCTGCGCTCGGGTTGCGGCGCGAGGAAACCGGTGTCGACGAGCGTGCGCACGTGATGGAGCATGGTGCCCGGGTTCATGCCGAACGCCTCGGCGAGCTCCTTGTTCGTGCGCGCATCGAAGCGGCACTTCCGAAGGATCCGCAGCCGCAACGGCGAACTCAACGCACGACCGGCGGCGCGTGCCTCGTCATCGTCCATGCGCCAATCCTAACCCGACTGATTGACAAATCCCAATGAGTTGTCCACACTGATTGACATGTCTCAATCGGTTGAGCCCGAAGAGGTCGCCAGCGCCCGCGCCGAGGCCGCCCGCACGCCGTTCGACGACGCTGCAGCCAACGCTGTCGCAGGCGAGCAGGTCCCCGCGCCCGCAGACGCCGAGCGCGGATCGCTGTGGCGCGATCGCAACTTCCTCACGATGTGGGGCGGCCAGGCGTTCAGCCAGTTCGGCGCCCAGATCACCGAACTGGCCCTGCCCGTGCTCGCCGTGCTGCTGCTGCACGCCACCGAGTTCGAGGTGGGTGTGCTGAATGCTGCCGGAACGGCGGCTTTCCTGCTGGTGGGGCTGCCCGCCGGCGCGTGGATCGACCGGATGCGCAAGCGGCACGTCATGATCGCCGCCGATCTCGTGCGGGCGCTCGCCCTGGCATCCCTGCCCCTGCTGTGGATGCTGGGCGCCCTGCAGATCTGGCACATGGTGGTCGTCGCCCTCGTGATGGGCGTCGCCACGGTGTTCTTCGACGTCTCGTATCAGAGCATCATCCCGTCGCTGGTGCGACCTGGCCAGATCGCCGAGGCCAACGGCAAGTTCGAATCGACCGCGCAGCTGGCCGGCATCGCCGGCCCGGCCGCGGGCGGCTGGCTCATCGGGGTGATCACGGCACCGCTGGCCATCCTGGTCACCGCCGGCACCTACCTCGCCTCGATGGTGGCGCTCGCTTTCACGCGCGACCACGAGCGGGTGGCGCAGGCCACCGCACACGACCCGCTCTTCCGCTCGATCGGCGAGGGCCTGCGCTGGGTGTTCGGCAACCGGTACCTGCGGCGCATCGTCGGCACGACCGCGGTGTCGAACTTCTTCTCGACGGTGACCTTCACCCTGCTGCCGATCTTCCTGTTGCGCACCCTCGGCATCACGCCCGAAGGGCTGGGCCTGTTCTTCGCGGTGAGCTCGGTCGGGGGTCTGGCCGGCGCCATGGCCACGCCGCACATCGTGCGGCGGCTGGGCGAAGGCCCGGCGATCCCGGTCAGCGCGATCGCGTTCTCGGTCACGGCGGTACTGCTGCCGCTGGCGGCGACGTTCCCGACGGCCGCCTACCCGATCGTGATGGTGCAGGGCTTCATCGGGATGTTCAGCGTGCTGCTCTACAACATCACGCAGGTCACGTTCCGCCAGCGCATCACGCCCGCGCGGCTGCTGGGCCGCATGAACGCATCGATCCGGTTCTGCGTGTGGGGCGTCATGCCCATCGCCGCGCTCGTCGCGGGCGGCCTGGGCACCTGGCTCGGCACGACCGCGACGATGTGGATCGGGGCGATCGGCGCGGTGACTTCGGCGCTGTTCGTCGTGACCGGACCGTTCTGGCGCACCCGGTCACTTCCCGACGTCGCGGACTGAGTCGGGGCAGCATACGGAGGTAAACTCGCCGCATGCTTTCGTCTGCGCACCGTCTGGGGGTTCTCGGCGCGCTCTGCGCCGTCGCGAGATGACCTCGCCCCGCAGCGCTCCGGCATCCCGCCGGCAGCGCCGGCCGGCACGCGATCCTCACGACCACCAGACAGAAAGCACTCCGTCATGCACACCCTCACCGAGAAGGACATCCGCGCGTCCTTCGTCAACGCCTCGCAGCGCGAGCGCACCACCCTCACCCTTCCCGCCGATCTGGCCGACCTCGACTGGGACAGCCGCGACTTCCTCGGCTGGCGCGACGCGAAGTTCGCCCTGCAGGGGTACATCGTCGTTCCCGTCGACGGCGACCTCATCGGCGTGCTGCTGCGTCAATCCGAGCAGCGAGCCCGCTCGCGGCCGCAGTGCTCGTGGTGCGAAGACGTGACGCTGCCCAACGACGTCGTTTTCTTCAGCGCGAAGCGCGCCGGCAAGGCCGGCCGCATCGGGGACACCGTGGGCACGCTCGCGTGCGCGCATTTCGAATGCCCGCGCAACGTGCGCACCCTGCCGCCCCTGGCCTACCCCGGGTTCGACCGCGAGGCCGCGCGCGACCGGCGCATCGCCGCGCTGCGGCAGAACGTCGTGAACTTCGCGCGCGACATCCGCGACAGCCGGTGAGGGCGTGGATGCCGGGGTGACGACGTGGATGCCGGGGTGACGCGGCATCCGGCCCTCAGCGCCGCCGGGACGTGCCCTCGGGTCGCCCGGCCAGGGCGTCGGCGGCGCGCACCAGCGCGAGGTGCGAGAACGCCTGCGGGGTGTTGCCGACGTGCCGGAGGTTCGTGACGTCGTACTCCTCGCTCAGCAGCCCGACGTCGTTGGTCAGATCGCACAGCCGCTTCATGAGCGCGGCGGCGTCGGCATCGCGGCCGGTCGCGGCGTACTGCTCGACGAGCCAGAACGAGCAGGCCAGGAACGGATGCTCGTCACCGGCCAGCCCATCGACGCCGGTCTCGGTGCGGTAGCGCAGCAGCAGGCCGTCGCGCATGAGCTCGCGCTCGATGGCGTCGACGGTCGCGAGCATGCGGGGGTCGTCGTGCGCGCAGTACCCAACCTCGGGCAGCAGCAGCAGCGACGCGTCGAGCGCGTCCGACCCGTAGTACTGCACGAAATGGCCCCGCTCGGGGTGCACGCCGTGGGTGTCGATCTCGGTGCGCAGGTGGTCGCGCCAGCGGACCCAGGTGTCGACGTCGCCTTCCAGACCCGACTCGGTCACCGCGCGCACGCCGCAGTCGAGCGCTGCCCACATCATGACGCGCGAATGGGTGAATCGCTGCGGTTCGCCGCGGATCTCCCACATGCCGTGGTCGAGCCAGTCGATCGTGGCGACCACGCGGTCGATGAGCGCCCGCTGCAGGGGCCACGAGAACGTCGTCTCCTCCAGCCCCGCCGCGCGCGCGGCCTCCAGGGCGAGCAGCACCTCGCCCAGCACATCGCCCTGGAACTGCGAGACAGCCCCGTTGCCGATGCGCACCGGCCGTGAGTCGGCGTAGCCGGGCAGGCTGTCGATCGTCCGCTCGGCCAGGTCGCGCTCACCGGCCAGGCCGTACATGATCTGCACGTCGGCGGGATCTCCGGCCACGGCTCGCAGCAGCCAGCCGCGCCAGCGCTCCACGACGCCGAGGAACCCGTGCACGATGAGCGCCTCGAGGGTCAGCGCCGCGTCGCGCAGCCACACGTAGCGGTAATCCCAGTTGCGCTCTCCCCCGAACTCCTCGGGCAGCGAGGTCGTCGCGGCGGCCACGATGCCGCCCGTGTCGGCGTGGCTGAGCGCATTGAGCACGAGCAGCGATCGGACGACGGTGTCGTGGTGCGGTCCGGAGTACTCGATGCGGCCGGCCCAGTCCTGCCACCACGCGACGGTCGCCTCGTGCACGGCCTCGACGTCGAAACGCTCGGGCACCGCCAGGTGTGAGGGGAACCACGTCATCGTCAGATCGATCGCGTCGCCGGCGGCGACGGTGAGCGTGCCGCGGTGGCTGTTGCCGTCGGCGTGCAGCGCCGCCCCGCGCACGACGACGGCGCCGGGTCCGAGCACGGCCAGCAGCGCCGGCCCGTCCGGTTCGGAAACCTTGCGCACCCAGGGAATGCCGCGGGCGTAGTCGAAGCGCAACCACACCCGGGTCTCGAACTCCACCGTTCCCGACACCCCGACGATGCGGCGCACCACGTCGGTGCGGCCGCCGTCGAGCGGCATGAAGTCGTGCACCTCGGCCACGCCCTCGCCGGTGCGCCACCGGCTGATGAGCACGAACGTGTCGCCGTCGTAGCGGCGCGTGACCTCGGCATCCACGTCGGTCGGGCGCAGCTGCCAACTGCCGTGGTTCTCGTCTCCGAGCAGAGCGCCGAACACCGACGGCGAGTCGTAGCGTGGCAGGCAGAGCCAGTCGATGTCGCCGGCGCGCGACACCAGTGCCGCCGTGCGTCGGTTGCTGAGCAGGGCGTAGTCCTCGATCGGCGCAGCCATCACCCCATGGTGGCAAACCCCCTGTCCGATGTGAACCCACCGCGTTACGTTGAGGGCATGACCGGCGACACCACGCTCGTGATCCTCGGCGCATCGGGCGACCTGACCTCGCGCCTCCTCCTTCCCGCGCTCGGGCAGCTGCTGCAGCGAGAACCCGAGCGGCGGCTCCGCCTGCACGGCGCCGCAATGGAGGACTGGAGCGATGACCGGTGGCAGCAGGTGGTGCGCGCCTCGTTCGCCTCGGTCGGCGCCGAGGCCGCATTCGCGCACGTGAGCGCCACGACCTACCGGCGGGCCGACATCACCGCCGCGGCCGATCTCGAGTCTGTGCTGCGGGATGCCGGGGATCGGCCCATCCTCTACTTCGCCGTACCGCCCGCCGTCACCGCGCGGGCCTGCGCCGCGCTCACCGACATCTCGGTGCCGGGCCAGACCCTGCTCGCGCTGGAGAAGCCGTTCGGCGACGATGAGGACAGCGCCCGCGCGCTGAACAAGCTGCTCACACAGATCGTGCCCGAGGAGCAGGTGTTCCGCATCGACCACTTCCTCGGCCGGTCGACGGTCTTGAACCTGCTGGGCGCCCGGTTCGCGAACCGGCTGCTCGAGCCGGTGTGGTCGGCCGAGCACATCGCCTCGGTGGTGATCCGCTACGACGAGACGCTCGGGCTGGAGGGGCGGGCCGGCTACTACGACCATGCGGGCGCACTCGTCGACATGCTGCAGAGCCACCTGCTGCAGGTCATGGCGGTGCTCGCGATGGAGCCCCCGGCGACCCTCAGCGAGCGCGACCAGCGCGACGCGCGGTGCGCGGTGCTGCGCGCCACACGCCTGTGGCAGGACGACCCGGTCGCCGCGTCACGGCGTGCCCGGTACACGGCCGGGGTCGTGCAGGGTTCCGACGTGCCCGCCTACGTCGCCGAACCTGGGGTCGACCCGGCCCGGCAGACCGAGACGCTTGCCGAGATGACCTGCGAGATCCGCTCGGCACGGTGGGCGGGAGTGCCGTTCACGCTGCGGTCGGGCAAGGCGATCGGCGCACGGCACACCGAGATCGTGGTGCGGTTCCGCCCGGTGCGGCACCTGCCCGACGGGTTCGGCGGCTCGGCCGAAGGTTCGGTGCTGCGGTTCACGCTGGGACCGGATGAGATGTCGCTCGAGCTCAACATCAACGGACCGGGTGACCCGCTGCGCCTCGACCGGGCGGCCCTGGTCGCGCAGCTGGGCGAAGGTCAGCTGCTGGCCTACGGCGAGGTGCTCTCGGGCATCCTCGACGGCGACGCCGCCCTGGCGGTGCGGGGAGATGCCGCCGAGGAGAGCTGGCGGATCGTGCAGCCCGTGCTCGACGCCTGGCGGCGCGGCGACGTGCCGATGGACGAGTACCCGGCCGGGTCGGGCGGGCCCGCCTCATGGGCGGCGCTGTGAGCTGACGGCGCGGCGGGACTCCCCGGGCGCCCGGGCGTCTCCCGCCGCGCGCCGGCTATTCGTCCAGCAGCTCGGCCTCGATCACCTCGTCGTCGGGTGTGGATGCCGGGGGCGCGCCCTCGCTCGTCAGCACCAATTGCGAGCCGTCGGCGGCCACGTCCACCCGGACGATGTCGCCGTCGTGCACACCGCCCGACAGCAGCGCCATGGCGAGGCGGTCCTGGATCTCGGACTGGATGAGGCGACGCAGCGGCCGTGCCCCGAACAGCGGGTCGTAGCCGCGCTCGGCCAGCCACGCCCGCGCGTCGGGGGTGACGGCGAGGGTGAGCCGGCGATCCTTGAGACGCCGCTGCAGCGTGTCGACCGACAGCTCCACGATCTGGGCGAGGTCGTCTTGGCTCAGCGCCTGGAACATCACGATGTCGTCCAGGCGGTTGAGGAACTCGGGGCGGAACGCCTGCCGCACCAGCGCCATGACCTGCTCGCGCTTGGCGTCCACCGACAGGGTCGGGTCGATGAGGATCGGAGAGCCCAGGTTGCTGGTGAGCACGAGGATCGTGTGGGTGAAGTCGACGGTGCGGCCCTGCCCGTCGGTGAGACGCCCGTCATCCAGCACCTGCAGGAGGATGTCGAACACCTCGGGGTGGGCCTTCTCGACCTCGTCGAGCAGCACGACCGAGTACGGCCGCCGGCGCACAGCCTCGGTGAGCTGACCGCCCTGCTCGAACCCGATGTAGCCGGGAGGGGCACCCACGAGCCGTGCGACCGAGTGCTTCTCGCCGTACTCGCTCATGTCGATGCGTACCATCGCGCGCTCGTCGTCGAAGAGGAACTCGGCCAGCGCCTTGGCCAACTCGGTCTTGCCGACGCCGGTGGGGCCCAGGAACAGGAACGAACCGGTCGGACGGTTCGGGTCGCTGATGCCTGCGCGTGAGCGACGCACCGCGTCGGAGACCGCCTTCACCGCGTCCTTCTGGCCGATCAGGCGCTTGCCGAGCTCGGCTTCGAGGTGCACGAGCTTCTCGCTCTCGCCCTGGAGCAGCCGGCCCACGGGGATGCCGGTCCAGGCGGCGATGACTGCGGCGATGTCTTCGTCGGTGACCTGTTCGTTGACCATGCGCTCTTCGGCCGGATCCTGCTCGGCCCGCTCGGCGGCCGCGACCTCCTGCTCGAGACGCTTGATGGTCTCGTATTCGAGCTTCGATGCACGGGCGTAGTCGGCCTCGCGCAGCGCCCGGTCGCGGTCGGTGTAGGCCTGATCGAGCTGCTTCTTGAGGTCACCGACGCGATTGAGGCCGGCGCGTTCGCGCTCCCACCGCGCCTCGAGGACCTGCAGCTCCGCATTCGCGGCATCCATCTGCTCGCGAAGGGTCGCGAGCCGCTCTTTGGACGCGTCATCCTTCTCCTTCTTCAGCGCGAGCTCTTCCAGCCGCATGCGGTCGACCTGGCGGCGCAGCTGGTCGATCTCGACGGGGCTCGAATCGATCTCCATCTTCAGGCGGCTCATCGCCTCGTCGATGAGGTCGATCGCCTTGTCGGGCAGCTGCCGTGACGGGATGTACCGGTTCGACAGCGACGCGGCCGCCACGAGGGCGCTGTCGCTGATGGTCACGCCGTGGTGCGCTTCGTACCGACCCTTGAGCCCCCGCAGGATCGCGATGGTGTCCTCGACGCTGGGCTCGCCGACGTAGACCTGCTGGAAGCGGCGCTCGAGCGCGGCATCCTTCTCGATGAACTCGCGGTACTCGTCGAGGGTGGTGGCGCCGATGAGGCGCAGCTCACCGCGGGCGAGCATGGGCTTGAGCATGTTCGATGCCGCGACCGACCCCTCGCCGCCCCCGGCGCCCATCAGGGTGTGCAGCTCGTCGATGAACGTGATGACGCGCCCCTCGGACTCGGTGATCTCCTTGAGCACGCTCTTGAGTCGCTCTTCGAACTGGCCGCGGTACATGGCACCGGCTACGAGCGCCGAGATGTCGAGGGCGATGAGCTCTTTGTTCTTGAGGGACTCGGCGACGTCGCCCGCGACGATGCGCTGCGCGAGCCCTTCGACGACGGCGGTCTTGCCGACGCCGGGCTCACCGATGAGCACGGGGTTGTTCTTGGTGCGACGGGTCAGCACCTGGCTGACGCGGCGGATCTCACTGTCGCGCCCGATGACGGGGTCGAGCCCACCCTGCCGGGCGCGGTCGGTGAGGTTGATGCCGAATTGCTCGAGGGCGCTGGACTGCTCCTCCTGCCCCGGCGTAGGTTGCGCGTTCATTCACTCTCCTGAAGTTCGTCGACCCAAACTTGAGTCCGCTTGACTCAACTTTATCACCGCCCCGCACATCCGCGCGACCCGCCCGCTCTCGCGAGCCCCACCCCTCACGCGAGCCGCCCAGCTTTGTCCGAACCGCCCACTTCTGGACGGCACAAAGCTGGGCGGCTCGTACGGAGGTAGGCGGCTCGCGGGCGTGGACCCGCGGGCGGGGGCGTCAGGAGGCGAGTGCTGTCTGGCAGGAGAAGCGCGCGCGGTAGGCGGTCGGCGTCGTCCCCAGGGTGCGGCTGAAGTTCTGGCGGAGGACGGCGGCCGAGCCGAAACCGCACTCGTAGGCAATGGCATCCAGCCCCAAGTCGGTCTGCTCGAGCAGCCGCTGCGCGTGGATGAGACGCTGCCGCGCCAGCCACGCCGCCGGCGTCGTCCCCAGGTCGGCTTTGAATCGGCGGGCGAAGGTGCGCGGCGACATATGGGCGCGCGCGGCGAGCTGGTCGACGGTGAGATCCTGGCGGAGGTTGGCGAGCATCCAGTCGGTGACCGGCGCCAGCGACTGCGACGGCGAGACCGGCAGCGGCGTGGCGATGAACTGCGCCTGTCCGCCGTCGCGCTGGGGCGGAACGACCATGCGCCGCGCGATCGTGTTGGCCATCTCGGCGCCGAGTTCGAGGCGCAGCAGGTGCAGGCAGGCGTCGAGGCCGGCGGCCGTGCCGGCGCTGGTGATAATCCGGCCGTCCTGCACGTAGAGCACATTGGGGTCGACCTCGATCGCGGGGTACATCTGCGCCATCGTGGCCGCGTACAGCCAGTGCGTTGTGGCCCGGCGGCCGTCGAGCACGCCGGCAGCGGCCACGGCGAAGGCGCCGCTGCACACCGTGAGCACCCACGCGCCGCGGGCCACGGCCCGCTGGACCACCGCGATGGTGCGCGGATCGACCCGGTGCCACGATTCGCGCGGGATCGGGGTGATGACGACCAGGTCGGCCTCATCGGCGAACGTGAGGTCGTCGGTGACGTTGATCGAGAAACCGATGTTGCTCGGCACCGCCCCGGGGTCGGGCGCGACAACGCGGAAGTCGAAGTTCGGGATGCCGTCGTCTTTGCGATCCAGCCCGAACGCCTCGCAGGCGAGTCCGAACTCGAAAGGGGCGAAGCCGGGGTGAACAACACAAGCGACCGTATGCATGGCAGAAATCATACTCACATGTGCAGTCCTGCCACTAGTGGCATGATCAGGTTGAGCATAGCGTTCCTGCCATGTTCCTCTTCATTCTCGTCGCGGCCGTCGCTGTCACCGCCATCACCGCCACCGTGCGCGCGTGGCGCACCGACGGCTTCCGCGCCATCCCCACCGACCCGCGCCGCCTGCCCTGAGCCCGCTCAGCGCCGCCGCCGGCCCACCCCCCGAGAGCCGCCCGCCCACCGCGAGCCGCGAGCCGCCTACGTGCGTACCAGCCGCCTACCTCTGGACGGTACAGACGTGGGCGGCTCGGACGAATGTAGGCGGGTCGCGCACGTGCCCGGGGTGCGCGGGGGCGCGGGCGCAATGTGCGCGCG
>JAEXHA010000183.1 GCA_023450335.1 Actinomycetes bacterium
CCGTGTCGTAGCTGTAGTCGACCATGCGAGTTTCGCTGCCGAGGACGTCGGTGCGGGTGTCAAGTTGTCCGTCGAGCTCCCAGACCAGCGTGGAAGTCCGCCCCGACGGATCCGACTTCGTCTCGAGCCGGCCGGCGTCGTCGTAGGTGTACGTGGTGGTCCGGTTCAGCGGATCGGTCTCCGAGACGAGCTCGCCGGCAGGGTTGTAGTCGGTGGTCCACACGTTCGACTCGGCGTCGGTGCGGGTCTCGAGCCGACCCCGGGCGTCGTAGGAGTAGCTGGTCCGGTGATCGAGGGCGTCGTCGACCCAGTCGAGAGTGCCGTCGGGGTTGTACGAGTACTCGACGGTCCCCTCCCCGGTCTTCGTCGTCGTCTTGATCTGGCCGGTCTTCGTCCACGTGTTGGTCGTCACCACCGCGGCCGGGTCGGTGACGGTGAGCACTCGGCCGAGGCCGTCGTAGACCGTCGCGGTCGCGTTGCCCTCGGGTGTGGTGACGAGGTTGACGTTGCTGTCATCGTCGTAGCCGTAGGTCGTCGTCAACGACTCGGGCTTGGTCACCGAGGCGAGACGTCCCGCGTTGTCGTATGCGTAGTCGGTGCGGCGATCCAACGGATCGTCAACCCAGTCCGTGCGACCGCCGGGCGTGTACTCGGTCTCGGTGACCCCGCCGCGGAGGTCGGTGACGGTCTTCTGTCGACCGAGCGCGTCGTAGGTGTAGGAGACTGTGCCCGCCGGTGACGTCTCGGAAATGAGGAGGCCGGTATCGTCGTCGTAGACGTAGGAAGTTCGCCGGTCGAGGGCGTCGTCAGTCCAGTCGACCCGACCGGCAGGGTCGTAGTGCGACTCGATCACCCCACCGGCGGGGTCCTCGGTCGTCGTCACGTTGCCGTCCGCGTCGTAGCCGTAGCTCGTGGTCCGGTCGACTTCGTCGGTCGAAGTTTCGAGCCTGCCGAGCGGACCGTAGGTCGACCCTGACGTCGACGAGTCGGGGTGATGGATCGTCTCCAGGTCGCCGTTGGCGGTGTAGTGGTAGGTCGTCACCCGCGACATCGGATCGGTCACCTGGTCCAACAGCCCGGTCGTCGCGTCGTAGTCGTAATCGGTGACACCGCCCTCGCCGTCGGTCACCGTGTCGACCCGGCCGGCTAGGTCGTAGGTCGTCGTCGTGACCCCGCCGTCCGCCGCGGTTTCCTTCCACACCCGGCCCGCGCTGTCGTACTCGGTGGTGGATTCGGCGCCGGAAGGCAGTTCGGTCGATGTGCGTCGACCGACATCGTCGTAGCCGTAGGTGGTGATGTTGCCGTATTCGTCCTCGGTCTCAACGAGTTGTCCGAGCGCGTTGTACCGGTACTCGACGGTGACGCCGTCGGCGTCGGTCACCGAGTCGACGAGGCCGGTCGTGTCGTTCACGTCGTAGGTGGTGGTGTGGGTCAGCTCGTCGGTGACCGTCGAGGGGATGCGTTCGTCGCCGTCGTAGCCGTAGGTGGTGGTGCCGTTGGCGTCGGTGACGGTCTCGACCCGGTTGGAGTCGTCGTCGAGGTAGGTGATCTCGGTCGGTGTCGCCTTGCCCGGTTCGGTGACGACTTCGGGGAGTCCGGCGTCGTTGCGTTCCACCGTCGTCGAGCCTCCGCCGCGGGATCCGGCCGAGGTGAGGAGGTCGTACTCGTCGTAGTCGCGGGTGGCGAGCTCTGCGAGCGGGTCTTCGATCGACACGAGCCGTCCGTTGATGTCGTAGCGGTAGGTGATCGCGGTCGAGGTCGCTTCGTCGGTGACCACGACGGTGTCCGGGGTCGTGTAGTCGAAGGTGGTCTCCGAGCCGGACGGGCCGAGTTGGGAGGCGACTCGGCCGTCGAGGCCGTAGGTGTTGTCGACGGTGATGACTCCGGCGGGGTCTTCGATGGTCTCGATTCGACCGTCCGCGTCGTTGCCGTACAGCCAGGTCACCGAGCCCGGCAGGGTGACCTCGGCGAGGTGGCCGTTCATGTCGTAGTCGTAGGCGACAACCCGTCCGTCCGACGCGGTCACGGTGTCCAGCTTGCCAGCCGAGTACGCGAGCGTGAGGGACGGGCCCCGCGACGATTCGAGCTCGGTGAGCTGCCCGGAGCTGTAGGTGGCGTCGACTTCTTGGCCGTCCCAGGATGTCCACGACGTCATCTCACCGCTCGACGCGAACCGCTTCGTTGATCCGTCGCTGTAGGTGACGACCCAGTCGGTGCCGTCTTTCGAAAGCTGCCCGTCGTAGTCGTCGGCCCGGTAGTAGGCGTCGGAGCCGAGCGGGAAGAACACGACCTTGCGGGAGTCGGTGGTGAGCTCCATCGACGAGTCCACGCCGGCGTCGACTCGGTCGCTGAACGAGTACGACCATGATCCGGTGCCGCCTTCGCCGCCGGAGTCGTAGGTGCGACGCCAGTCCAGGCCGAACACGCCGGCGGTCGCGGTCAGGTCGGTGACGTCGTGGACGAACGAGCCGGTCGCAGTGTTGACCGGGTCGCTCGCGTAGCCGACCGAACTGCGACCCGGGCCGGAACGTTCGGCGTCGCTGGCGCACTTGAGGGTCCGGTCGCGGTCCACGTAGCTCGTCGAGCGTTCGATACCGGAGCCGACGCCGATGATCACCTTCTCACACGGGTACTGCGAGGCGTCGAACAGGCGGGCGTAGTCGCTCGGGCCGTAGAACGAGTTGATCGTGCCGATCTTGCGTGTGTAGTAGCCGTTCTGGATCTGGCGGCTCAGCGACAGGTAGCGGCTCGCGTCTTCCTCGTCGAGGGTGAGGTGCATGTTGGAGAGGATGTCGTCCTCGTCCGCGGAGCTGTAGCCGACGCCATAGATGTAGAGGCCGTCGATGCAGTCCGCGTCGACCGCGACCCGGAAGTAGGCCTCGTCGTACGGGTCGATGTAGTCGGCGTCGCAGCTCTTCGTGTCGATCGTGTTGAACGACTCATACGAGCCATCCCACGCGACGTAGTCCGAGACGTCGAACTCGAGGCTCAACTCCGGGTCGTCATCGGCTCCTGCGTCGTCGATCGGCAGACCGACCAGCGGCAGGGTCCCGACCACGACGGCGCCGGCACACAGCGTTCGCTTCTTCATGAGACTGCTCCTGACGCGGGGACCGAGCCGGCAGGACACGCCGGCGGTCGCTGGAGGTGGGCTTGCATTGCGATCGCCCCGGTGGGGCCAGACGTCGAACTCAGGTGATGCGCTGTGAGCTTCCAGCCGTCGGGTTCGACTACCAGTTCGACGTCGAGGCCTCGACGTTCGATCGCCCGTCGCACGGCGGTCTCGCCGTTGCAGGCCTGGTGCGGTGTGCCGGACATTCGGCCGGGGCGGACCCGGTACGAGTACAGCTCGATCGGCACGCAGCGCACCCCGGTGTGCTCAGCCATGCGCAGGTTGAGGTCCCAGTCGATCGCCGAGGACAAGTCGCCGACCCCGCCCGCCGCGTCGAACACATCGCGGCGGAACAGCCGCAGGTGGAACACCATGTTCGACACCAACAAGCCCATCGGCGTGTACGGGATCATGTTCTTGCGGTGCGACCCGCGACGACGGCCGTCCGGGTCGATCAGCCAGCGGTGGCTGTACGCGACGCCATGGTCGTCGTCCAGGGCGCCGAGACAGAGATCGATGCCGTCCGGGTCGACGAGATCGTCGGAATCGACCCAGCAGTGCACGTCACCTTCCGCAAGGTCATGAGCGACGCGAAGCGCTTCGAGCCGTCCGACCCGCTCGAGGCACGTCACTTGGACACGGCTGTCCGCCACGGCCCAGCGCCGCGCGATCTCAGCGGTGCGGTCAGTCGACCCGTCGTCGACGAACACCAGCTCCAGATCCCGATGAGTCGATGCGAGCACGCTCGCGATCGACGCGTCCACTTAGGCGGCGGTGTTGTGAGCCGTCATGACCACCGAGACCAGCACCAGGACCTCCCCTGCAGGCCCAGAACACAGCGACCTCCACCGACCGGTGGACGGGCACTGTGTCTGCAGTCACATCATCGGCAGAACGGCGGTCGAAACTTGAGGCCCACCCAGAAGGTTCCCGCGAACGGTGCTTCAGCGATCGACCAGACGGCGCCGATGGGAAGATGGTGCACACCGAACGATCCGCCCGCGAGCGCTCCGGTGACCGGATCGGGGTGGTCGGCATCGGACATGTCGGTGCAGCGGTCGCAGTCGGCTTCGCATCGCTCGGACATCACGTGACCGCTGTCGACACCGACGGCGAGCTCATCGACAGCCTGTCCAGCCAACGTCGAGCGTCGATGACCGATGCGACCGCCACCGAGTTGCTCGCCGATCTTTCGGTTGCTGGGCGGCTCCGGTTCGACACCGATCTTGCTGCATTGGCAGATGCCGCTGTCGTGTGCATCTGCGTCCCGACACCCAACCGGGCCGACGCCAATGTCGACCTCACGGCCGTGACCGGCTGCGTCGACCGGCTCGAACCGGTCCTGGCCGCCGGTTCGGTGATCGCCATCAAGTCGACCGTCCCGGTCGGCACCACCGCATCGATCCAGGACCGGCTCAGGCGCCGTGACCTCCACGTGGTGGCGAACCCAGAGTTCCTCACCGCAGCGCGGGCGACACACGATTTCCTGCACCCCGACCGCATCGTCATCGGCAGCGACCACCCCGACTCGGCCCAACGCGTCGCCAGGCTGTACGAATCCATCGACGCTCCGGTCCTGGCGACCGACAGCCGATCGGCCGAGCTGATCAAGTACGCCACCAACGCGTTCCTCGCCGTGAAGGTCAGCTTCGCCAACGAGATTGCCGACCTCGCCGCCACGGTCGGCGCCGACACCGCCGCAGTGCTCGGCGGGCTCTCTGCCGACCATCGGATCGGTTCCGGCCACCTGCGACCCGGCCTCGGATGGGGCGGAGCGTGCCTCCCGAAAGACACCGACGCGTTCACTCGATTCGCAGAGCGAGCCGGTACACCGCTCGCCATCACCGAAGCAGCCGTGTCGAGCAACATGCATCACATCGACCGGATCGCCCAACAGATCGACCATGCCACCAGACCAGAATCAACCATCGCGGTTTGGGGAGTTCCGACGACGGTCGGGGGCTGCATCGACGTGGCATCGCCGGCAACGCGCATCATCAGGCAGCTCGCTGCACTCGGCCACACCATTCAAGCCTATGGCTCCACCGTCGACGACACCCGACTTGGCGCCGGCATCGACACTGTTCGCACCCCGGAGGAGGCGTGCGAAGGCGCCGAGGTCCTCGCGATCCTCACACCAATGCTGGAGTACGACACGATCGACGCCGCCGCGCTCGACGTGACGGTCGCCTACGACATTCGGCAAGCTGACCTCGATTAGCCGACAGCTGGTAGTCCGAGGCAGAGCTCCGCGCCAGTCGACGGCTCACGGGCCGATGTCGATGCCCGAGTCGATCTCGGCCGATGGGACGATCTGGTCGACGGCGAGTTCTTTCGCCTGGCTGGTGTGGAGGGCGTCGAGGACGGCGACGGCAGGGTCCTTGAGTCGGCTCGGCCGACCGTGCCGCTCGACCTCGATGTCGTCGTGTCGGGTGTCGAGGACGTAGATCCGGTTCGATTCGCGACCTCGTGACAGGCCGACGTAGCCGGACTCTCTGCTGAGCTGGTCGTTGCCGAGGAGGAGGCTGTGGTCGGTGGTGCGCCCTTGGGCTTTGTGGACCGTCACTGCGTAGCCGTGCCGGACATGGCCGGCGTCGAGGTAGCGGGCGTCGAGGCGTCGGCTCCCTCCGGCGGTATCGATGGTGACGCGCCGCTGGTCGTGGTCGATGTCGGTGATGGTGCCGGTGGAGCCGTTGAGAACGCCGAGGCGGTTGTCGTTGCGGAGGCAGACGATCTCGTCGCCGCGCTGGAACGGCCGACCGCCGACCACGATCGCCTCCCCCGAGAGCCGACCGGCTGCGGCCATCAGCTGGCGGGCCCGCCGGTTGAGGTCATCGACATCGACGTTGCGTCGAGCCAACATCAGCACGTCCTCGCCGTTCTGACGGTGCTGCCACCAGTCGGCGACCATGCCGTCACGGACCACATCCGCGTTGTCGCCGGTCACCACCCGACCATGCTCCTCGAGCAGAGCGAAGGCCTGGTCGACGTCACCGGTACGCAACTCGGCCAGCGCCTCCTGTTCGGTCGGATCGGCCTGTCGGCGGTTCTCGGTGAGGGTGATCGCCCGGTGGCGGGTGTCGAGGTGGGAGAGGAGACCGCCGGCAGTGATCTCCGGCAGCTGCTTCGGATCACCGACCAACACCACCTTCGACCCCGCCCGCTCCGCACGTTCGAGGAGATCGGCGATGTTACGGGTGCCGACCATTCCCGCCTCATCAACCACGATCACCGTGGTGGCGCTGAGCTCGGCTTCGCGGAGCGCGAGGTGACTGGTGAGCTTCGCGAGGGTGGTCGACGGGATCCCCGATCCTTCCTGCATCTGCTTGGCTGCGGCCGCTGCGAGTGCGCAGCCGATGACGGTGTGGCCGGAGGACTGCCAGGCGTCACGGGCTGCGTCGAGGCTGAACGTCTTGCCGGTCCCCGCCGCCGCGATCACCACATCGACCGGGCGACCCGACAGACACAACTCTCGGACCGCGGCGGCTTGTTCGTCGCTGATCGACGGACGCATCGCCACCGCGTAATCCACGTCGCGGATGTCGCAGCGGCCGCTGTCGTCACCAGGCCGGGTGACCGCACGCACGGCGTCGAGCTCGACGTCGAGGAGCTCTCTGGTGGTGTAGCGGGTGCCGGTCCGGTCGCGTTCCCCGATGAACACGACGTCGGCCTGGTCGAGGAACCGATCCGCGAGGACGTCGATTTCATCGACGGTCACCCCTGGAGGGAGGTCATGGGCGAGACCTCGCAGCACGTCTCGCCGGTCGAACGTCGACTGCTGCGACGTCAACCCGAACAACGGCGACAGCATCAGCCGGAACGCGGTTGACACTTCAGCGTCAGACGGCGCCGCGGAGCTGCCTCCCGACTCGAGCACTTCAGCCACGTCCAGCCGGTGGCCGGCTGCGGCGGCTTCGGTCCGCCACCGGGCCCGCTGCGCAGCTTCGGACTCTGCGACGTCCGTCTTCGCGTCTCGGGTGTCCAATGTGGCGACCTGGGCGGCTGCGGCGGAGGAGAGGCCCCACTCGGCCAGTTCGGCTTCGATCGCAGCGCGTCGTTTCGAGAACAGGTCGATCAACGCCGGATCCACATCGGCGATGTCCGCGGTGCCCTGATACATCGGCCCCCACGACACACCCAACCGATCGGAGAGGTGGTGGCGGAGTTCGACCTGGTAGAGGAACCCGGCGGTCCTCGCGTGGTCGTACAGGCCTTTCGAGTCGATCGTCCGCCAACGACCATCTCCGGCTCTCACGCTGTTGGCGACCAGGACATGGGTGTGCAACAGGGGGTCCCGGTCCCGTGACGTGCGATGCCGGAACCCTGCGGCGACGAACCCGTCGCCCGGCACCCGGTTCACACCGTTGCGACCGGTGCGGGTCCACGCCGCGGTCTCCTCCATGTAGACCACCGCACGCGCCACCGCGGCGTCATGAGCGGCGACAACCTGGGCGGCGACGCGTTCGTCGCCGAGCGCCCACAGGACCGCCACCGACTTCGGCGCACGGAACGTCAGATCCCAGCCCGGCACCTTCCGATTCTTCGAAGCGTGGAGTGACTCGCCGGTGGACGGGTCGACCCCGGCCAGCACGGAGCGCAACTCGTCGCCATCAACGGTGCCCTCCAGGCCCAGCAGGTTCGTCGACGAGGCCATCCACACGCCGGGCGCTTCGCCCGCTTCGGCGTAGTAGTCCTCCACACCGGAGACGACCTGGTCCAGGTAGTAGGCCTCGGCGCCATGGCCGAGCTGATGCAGATTCAGCACGGCCCACCCACCCGGGCCGGGACGGGCATCTGTGATGCCAGTCTGTGAACCCCCTGACACGCTCGCTCCTCGACCGGCCGAACCGTGCACCGGTCGCGACGCGACGGCGAGGCTGTCGAGCCGTCCGCGACGCTCGCCAGGGCCGGCGCGGCGGTTGGGCGTCGAGGGGGCTGAGGGCGACGTGGGGGCGGGTGTGGGGCCATCGGGGCGTTCCTCCGAGGACACCCACCAGCCGCCGGCCCACCCGACGACACCAGCGTCCTCGACCTCCTAAGCGCGCGAACACCCACCCCGCCGAGAAGGCAGCGCGGGCGCCGAGGCCACAGCACCCGGCCAGCTGCATCACCGCGTGGCCACCGAGCGGCGACCCGATCCGCCGACGGGCTCACCGGGCGAGCACAGCCATCGGCGAGGCGTCGAAGTGCCCTCACCACGCCTCACCCGAGCCGGTGAGGACCAGGTCGAGAACCAGGTCGAGAACCAGGTCGAGAACACGGTCCCGGTCAAGGTTGCGGTCAAGGTGACCGGTCAAGGTCGGTCACCGAGCTCCTCGACCCCGCAGGCGTGTCGATCGCTCGGCGACGTCCGACTCGACCCAATCCCGGATTCCTTCCGCTCCGAGCCGCGCGCTCGCGCGCTTAGGAATCACATGAAGACCACTCCGCCCAACCGGTCTGCGAGCCGCCGGAGGCCGGCCGGCCCACCGCTCGACGTGATCACACCCGATGGGCCGCCCGAGCTGACCGACGAGCTCGCCCGAGCGTTGCTCCGCATCCTCCGCTCGGCGACCGACGACCACGACGAGCCCGGCGTCGCCAGCGAGCGTCGGAGTCGGGACGTAGCGTCCTGACCATGCGCTTCGCCTTCTACGGTCGCGTGTCGACCGAGGACCAGCAGGATCCGACCTCGTCGAAGAACTGGCAGCTCACCCGGTCACGCCAGCTCATCGAGACCACCGGCGGCGTGATCGTCGCCGAGTTCTTCGACATCGGTCAGTCCCGCTCCCTGCCGTGGAAGCGTCGACCCGAAGCGGCCCGGCTGCTCGACGAGTTCGGCTCGCCGAGCCGGGACTTCGATGCGGTCGTGATCGGCGAGCCGCAGCGAGCGTTCTACGGCAACCAGTTCGGACTCACCTTTCCGGTGTTCGTCCACTACGGCGTCGAGCTGTGGGTTCCCGAGGTCGGTGGCCGTGTCGATCCCGGCTCCGACGCCCACGACCTGGTCATGTCGCTCTACGGCGGGATGAGCAAGGGCGAACGCAACCGGATCAAGACCCGCGTCCGCACCGCCATGGCCGCACAAGCCGCCATCGAAGGCCGATTCCTCGGCGGTCGCCCCCCGTACGGCTACCTCCTCGCCGATGCCGGCCCACACCCGAACCCGGGCAAGGCCGCGATCGGTCAACACCTGCACGTCCTCGACCTCGACCCGGCCGCTGCGCCGGTCGTGCAGCGGATCTTCGCCGAGTACATCGGCGGTGCCGGCATCTACCGCATCGCCGAAGCCCTCACCGCCGATGGCATCCTCTCCCCCTCCGCTCACGACCCGGCACGCAACCGCCACCGCGTCAGCAGCGGCGGCGCCTGGTCCAAGCAGGCAGTCCGATCCATCCTGACGAACCCCCGCTACACCGGCCGACAGGTCTGGAACCGCCAGCGCCGCGACGAGGTCCTCATCGACGTCGACGACGTCGCCCTCGGACATGAGACCCGCATGCGCTGGAACGCCGAAGCCGACTGGGTCTGGTCCGAACACGAGACCCACCCCGCAATCGTCACCGTCGACGACTTCGACACCGTCCGCGACATCTTCGCCTCCGGCCGACGCGGACCTCAGCGCAAGCTCCGTACCCGTCACCCCTACGCGCTCGCCGGCATCGTCCACTGCGGCGTGTGCGGTCGCAAGATGCAGTCGTCGTGGAACAACGGACGCGCCTACTACCGCTGCAAGTTCCCCGCCGAGTACGCCGTCAAGGAAGACAAGCACCCCAAGACCGTCTACCTCCGCGAGGACGCCATCCTCCCCGGACTCGACGGCTGGATCGGCGACCTGTTCGACCCGGCCCACCTCGACGCCACATGCGCAGCGCTCGCCCACGCCAGCGACCGCGACGCTGCCCAGCCGCCAGAACCGAACCTGCTCATCGCCGACCAACTCCGCGAATGCGAGGCGAAGCTCAGCAAGTACCGCCGGCTGCTCGAGGAGCGCGACGACATCGCCGTCATCGGCGAGTGGATCGCCGAAGCCGAACGCGAACGCAACCGTCTGCAGCGCCTGACCAGGCCGACCCAGCGGACCG
>JAEXHA010000150.1 GCA_023450335.1 Actinomycetes bacterium
CCCCCCGGGGGCCCGCGCGAGGCGGGGCGGCCCCCCATGGGTAACATGCAGGCCTGGGATTTACGCCTGGTGTGAGAGGCTTCTCACCTGGCATTCAACTGCATGCCGAAACCCCGCCACCTAAAAAATGAGAGGATTCTCATAATCGGATAGGCGGGCTCACGATGATGCTGATCGGTGCTGTGGTTGCAGCGGGCAAGGTGCTGCTGCCGCTTCTCGCCCTCGTCCTGTTCATCGTGATGGTCACAGGGATCGTCGCGCTCGTCAGGCGTACGCGCACCTGGTTGCGGCTGCCGAACCGCACGGCGGCTCTTTGGGTGACGGCCTTGTCGACTGTCGCGTTTCTGATCACCGCCGGCCTCGCGGGCACCACGTTGTCGGGTGCGGATGAGGAGGCCCTCGGCGCGTCGGGTTCGTTCCCGACGGTGGCAGAAACCGCGTCGCCCGAGAGCCCGACGGCCGCGCCACCGGCATCCACCACCCCCACCGCGGCACCCACGCCGACACCCACTGCCGACCCGGTCGACGCCGAGACGACCGATGAGGCGTTCGACGGCGAGGCCGGCACGGTGTCAGACACTGAGGCGACCGCCGGGCAGACCGCGCTCGCTGTGCTGGCCACGCTCGAGGTGAAGGGGCGCGCGCCCAAAACCGGCTACGACCGCGACCAATTCGGCCAGCGGTGGCTCGACATCGATCGCAACGGTTGCGACACGCGCAACGACATCCTCGCCCGCGACCTGACCTCGATCACGAAATCCGGGCCGTGCAAGGTGCTCACCGGCGTGCTCGCCGATCCGTTCACCGCCACGGCGATCGACTTCGTGCGCGGGCAGGACACCTCGGCCGACGTGCAGATCGACCATGTCGTCGCGCTGTCGGACGCCTGGCAGAAGGGCGCGCAGCAGCTGACCGCCGACCAGCGCACGACGTTCGCGAACGATCCGCTGAACCTGCTCGCCGTCGACGGCCGAGCGAACGCGCAGAAGGGCGATGGCGACGCGGCCACCTGGCTGCCGTCGAACAAGGCGTTCCGCTGCGCCTATGTCGCGCGGCAGGTGTCGGTCAAAGCGACGTATGGGCTGTGGGTGACGCAGGCCGAGCACGACGCGATCGAGCGGATACTCTCCCGGTGCCCGAACGAGCCGGCGGTGACGTCGGCCTATGCGGCCCAGCCTGCTCCCGAGCCGCAGCCCGAGCCCGAGCCTGCTCCAGCGCCGGCCGAGCCCGCCAAGCCCGCACCTGCACCGGCCAAGCCCGCACCCGCCCCGGCACCGGCCAAGCCTGCCCCGGCCAAGCCGGCCCCCGCACCGGCCAAGCCCGCTCCCGCACCGGCCAAGCCTGCACCTGACCCTGCCCCGGCCAAGCCGGCCCCCGCGCCGGCCAAGCCGGCTCCACAGGACGTCTACTACGCGAACTGCACCGCCGTTCGCGAGGCGGGCGCCGCCCCGATCTACGCCGGCGACCCCGGGTACTCCCACAAGCTCGACCGTGACAAGGACGGCGTCGCCTGCGAGTGAGCCGGGGTCCCGGCACGCGTCGCCCTGACGCCGGTATCGCCGGGTCACGAAGTGCGGAGAATCGCGCGAACTTCGGACCCAACGGGCCGTTTCGATCCGAACTTCGCGCGATTCTCCGACGTTCGCGCGTGTGTAGAGGCGAGCGGGCCGCGGGTGGACTCTCGCGCGCGGTAAAGCTCGCGCGCTGCACAGGCCGAGTGGATGCCGGGGCGCTGAAGACCCCGCGTGCCACCGACCGTGCTGTCAAGCCCCCGCGCCGCCGAGGCACCGCGTCCGTATACTCGCGGCATCGCACCGGCGAACGCGGAGGACACCATGAGCGCTCAAGGCCATACCCCGACCGATACCGCCCGCGCGCCCCGCGGCCTGACGCTTCGCACGCCGCGTGGCCTGACCCTCCGCGTGGCCGCGCTCGGGCTCGCCGGCGGCATGCGCTCGATGGCGCCCGCCGCGATGCTCGCCCTCTCGCACGGTGACGCCCCGTCAACCGCGCCGTGGACGCGATGGCCGGTGCTGCGCAGCGCAGGGGGGCGCCGCGTGCTCGCGCTGCTCGGCGCGGGTGAGCTCATCGGCGACAAGCTCCCCGGCATCCCCTCACGCCTCCAGATGCCGGCGCTCATCGGCCGGGTGGCCATCGTGACCGTCTCGGCCGCTGCGCTCGGGTCCGAGTACGGCGGCAAGGGTCGCGTCGTGTGGGCGATCATCGTGGGTGCGGCGGCCGCGCTCGCCGGCAACGTGCTGTTCGCGGGTGCCCGCACAGAGGCCGTCGCCCGGACGAAGCTGCCCGACCCCGTCGTCGCCGCTGTGGAAGACGCCGCGTGCATCGGCCTTCTCTGCGGCGTCGCGCGAACTCGCCCGACTCCGTAAGCGGCTTTCCAATCCGCAGGCCGCGGGGATCGGTGCCGCTGAAGCAGCGGTTCAGTCCATCACGCGCTTGACGAGCGCGGCGACGTCCTTGTCGAGTGAGTCCATCCGGACGTTGACGGCGTCAAAGCGCCCGTTCATCTCGCCGCGGAGCCCGTCGATCCGGCCGGTCATCTCGCCGCGCAGGCCATCGATCGATCGGTTGATGAGGATCGTCATGATGGACATGCCACCGAGCATGATCGTCGTGAACAGGCCGATGAGCGCCCAGCTCTGCGGTTCGGTCATGATGTCCACCCCTCCATTGTCGTCCGGACATGGGGATTGTTCCAGTAAGGCCTGCATCGCCGGCAGGCGGGCGTCGCAATTGGGGACAGCTGGTGATCGCGTGCGTCCTGTGGAGGAAGCCCGACGCGTCGCTGCCGTTAGCTCGAAGTTCGGAGAATCGCGCGAACCTCGGATCGGAGCCGGGGTATCGGTCCGAACTTCGCGCGAATCTCCGACGATCGAGCCGGGACAACCCCTTGCGCACGTCACCGACTTCGTTGTAGCGTTTATTTACGACTTAACAAAGGAGTGAAGAGTGCAGCGAAGTGCAGCGAAGGCCGATGTCAACCGGTCGGCCATTCTCGCCCACCTCGGCGCGCAGGGGCCGGCCACCCGCGCGGCTTTGGCTCGTGCTCTCGGGGTCTCGCCTGCGCTCGTCACCCAGCTCACCCGCGACCTCGCCGCCGAGGGTCTCATCGAAGAGGGCGAGGCCGAGCGCTCTGAGGGCGGCCGCCCCGGCCGGCGTCTGCAGCTGGCCGCCGGCGGGCGCAGCGCCATCGGCGTCAAGATCGCCGCCGACCACGTCGTGTTCGTCGAGGTCCGCCTCGACGGCCAGATCCTCCGCAGCACCGCGCACCCGTTCCGAGCCGCGGCCTCGACGTTCCTGGCCGACCTCGTGCTGCTGCTGCGCGGATTCCTCGACGAGGCCGAAGGCACCATCCTCGGCATCGGCATCGGTGTGCCCGGCGCGGTCGACGACCAGAGCAGCGGGGTGGTCGACGCCCCCTCCCTCGACTGGCGCAACGTGCCCCTCGGGGCCACCCTCCGGGCCGAGTTCGCGCTGCCGGTCGTGGTGGAGAACGACGTCAACGCCCTCGCCGCCGCCGAGCGGCTCTACGGCATGGGCCAGAACCACGACATCTTCCTCGTGATCACGATCGGCTACGGCGTCGGCGCGGCGATCGTCACCGGCGACGGCGTCGAGCGTGGCGCTCACGGCGGAGCGGGCGAGTTCGGGCACACCCCGACGTGGATGCCGGACGGCACAACCGCGGCCCTGGAGACACTGATCGGCGAGGCAGCGCTGGTAGCGCGCGCTCGCACGGCTGGTGTGATCGCAGCCGACGCCGGCATCGACAGCCTGCACGCCGCCGCCGACGCATCCGGCGCCGCCGACGCAGCCGGCACCGCCGTAGCCGGCGCCGCCGACGCAGCCGCCACGGCCGCCGAGATTGCGG
>JAEXHA010000010.1 GCA_023450335.1 Actinomycetes bacterium
CCCTGGGAGGCGGCCGGGGCCCGGGTCGTCGACGACATCACGCCGTTCGAGCAGCGCAAGCTGCTGCTGCTCAACGGCGGCCACCTGCTGCTGGCGTTCCAAGGCCTCGCCCGCGGTCATGAGACGATCGCCGACGCCGTGGCCGACCCGGCGTGCGGGCGCGATCTCGAACGCTTCTGGGACGAGGCCGCCCGCACCGTGGGGCCGCAGGTCGACCCCGATGCCTACCGCACCGCCCTGCGCGAGCGCTTCGGCAATCCTCGTATCGCACACCGGCTCGACCAGATCGCCGTCGACACGGTCACCAAGCTCCGGCTGCGCGTGGTGCCGGTCATCCGCGCCGAGCGGGCGGCCGGTCGTGACGGCGCAGGGGCGCTGGCGATCATCGCCGCGTGGCGCGACGCGATCGACCGTGGCGTACTGCCCGACCAGACGGCGTGCGGGTCCCCGCACGCGGCGTTGACCGCGTTGATGTCGGGGCTGCCCGACGCCGAAGCCGAGGCGATCGCCGCCGCCGCCGCGCGCGCGGTGTCGGGCGCGGCGGGCTGACCAGACATCGGGAAACGCCGCGCCGAAAGTATCGGCTGATCACGCGAAAGCGTGGAATAATCGGGCCCATTGCGTGGCACCGGCCCGCAGTCGTCGAGTCCCTGGAGCCGCTCCATGTCGCGCACCCGCGTCACCCTGGCCGAGATCGCCGCCGAAGCGGGCGTGTCACTGGCCACCATGTCGAAAGTCCTCAACGGACGCACCGACGTGGCCCCCGCGACCCGGGCGCGCCTCGAAGAACACCTCAACCGCCACGGCTACCAGCGCCGCAACGTCGCACAGCGCTCCGACACGATCGAGCTGGTGTTCCACGAACTCGAGTCCAGCTGGTCGATGGAGGTCATCGACGGCGTCGAAGCGGTCGCGCATGCCGCCGGTCTGTCGGTCGTGCTCACCGTCAGCGGCGATCGCCACGCCCCCTCGTCGGACTGGATCGACGGCGTGCTGCGACGGCGGCCGGTCGGGGTGGTACTGGTCTTCAGCGACCTCGCGCGTCCGCACCGCGAGAAGCTGCGGCTGCGCGGCGTCCCGTTCGCGATCGTCGACCCGGCGGGCGACCCCGCGCCGGACGTACCGTCGGTGGGCTCGGCCAACTGGTCGGGCGGGGTCATGGCCACGCGGCACCTCATCGAGCTCGGCCACCGGCGCATCGCCGCAATCACCGGCCCCGAAGACATGATGTGCTCGCTGGCCCGCATCGACGGCTACCGCTCGGCGATGAACGCCGCGAACCTGCCCATCGACCCGCGCTGGATCCGCTTCGGCGACTTCCACCCGCCCGCCGGCGAGACGCACGCGCGCGACCTGCTGTCGGGCCCCGACCGCCCCACCGCGATCTTCGCGGGCAGCGACCTCCAGGCCCTCGGCGTCATCGCGGCGGCCACGGCCGCGGGCCTGAGCGTGCCCGGTGACCTGTCGGTCGTCGGCTATGACGACATCGCACTCGCACGGTGGCTGAGCCCACAGCTGACGACCGTGCATCAGCCGCTGCGGCGTATGGGCGAAGAGGCGGCGCGCCTCGTGCTGCGCCTGGCCGACGGCGAGACCGTCGACACGCTGCGCATGGATCTGGCGACGCACCTGGTCGTACGCGGCAGCACCGCACCCCTCACCGACTGACGCCGCGGCGGTGCGGGCGCCGGGGACGCGACGTCCAGACCCCACGTCACGCGCCCGTATCGAAACTTCCGACGGACTTTCGTAACAGTTCCGTAACGCTCCGGTGGAATGTGGCGCCCCCTGCATAAGTTTGAGGGCACCACAAATACCGCGCAAAGGAGCGCCCGTGCGACGTCGCCGTTCTGCCCTCACCGCCCTCGCAGCCGCCACGGCGTTGATCGTGGCTCCCCTCATCGCAACCCCGGCCGTTGCCGCGGATGCACCCCCGGATCCCCTGCCCGACGGTCAGACCCTCGTCCACTGGAGCGACTTCGAAGGCACCGACGTCAGCCCGTGGGTGCCGCGGGGCGCCACGCTGGGCCTGGATGCCGACGCCCGTACCGGCACTCAGGCCTTGAAGGTCTCGGGGCGCACCGCCGCCTGGAACGGCCCGTCGCTGCCCGGAGATCTGCTCACCGACGGCACGTACCACATCTCGGGCTGGGTGAAGCTGGCCGCCGGAGGGGAGGACGCCGAGCTCAACTTCGGTGTCAACCAGCCCGGCGCCGAGAACGAGTACCCGTGGGTCGGGTCGCGCGAGGCCGTGACGTCCGCTGAGTGGGTGCAGCTCGCCGGCGATTTCACCGTCGATCCTGATTTCGCTCCCACGGCCCTCTACATCGAGTCGAGCAGCGCGACGGCCGAGTTCCTCGTCGACGACGTGCTGATCACGCGGTCCACCCCCACCGATGACACGCGCCCGCCCGGCACCGCGCTGATCGACGAAGACTTCGAAGACCAGGCGCTCGGGGGCTGGGTCGCCCGGGACGGCAGCGGCGAGGCGTCGCCGACGATCAGCGTCGTCCCAGGCGGTGCCGACGAGACCGGATACTCGGCGCAGGTGTCCGACCGCACGCATGAGGGCGACGGCATCCAGTTCGACGTGACCGACGTGCTGCAGCCGGGTGCCACCTATGACTTCGAGGCCTCGGTGCGCTTCGCCGAGGGGGGCGAGACCGGCCAGGGCCTGTCGGTGTCCATCCGCACGGTGACCGGCGAGACGCAATCGTTCGCGAACCTGATCCAGATCGAGGACGCCACCACCACCGGCTGGACGAAGGTCGCCGGCCCCATCACCATCCCCGAGTTCGATACGGCCGCGGAGATCTACTTCGAGGCGCGCTACGAGAGCGGCAACACCTCGACATTCCTGGTCGACGAGATCATGGTCACCGTTCCCGAGCCCTACCAAGCCGACCTCGGCCTCGAGCCCATCAAGGACACGATCGACTTCCCCGCGGGTGTCGCGATCGACTCGCGTGAGACCACCGGCGCCGCCGCCGAGCTGCTGCTGCATCACTTCAACCAGATCAGCGCCGAGAACCACATGAAGGTCGAGGCCTGGTATGACGCGGAGCAGAACTTCCAGCGGCACACCGAGGCGACGACCCTGCTCGACTTCGCACAGGACAACGACCTGCGCGTGTACGGGCACGTGCTGCTGTGGCATTCGCAGACCCCGGAGTGGTTCTTCCAGGACGCCGACGGACGTGATCTCACCTCGTCCGACGCCGACCGACGATTCCTCAGCAACCGCCTGAAGGACCACATCGACAACGTGGCCCAGTCGATCTCGGACGACTACGGCCTGTTCGGGTCGGACACCAACCCCCTCGTGGCCTGGGACGTGGTCAACGAGGTCGTCGCCGACCAGGCGACCGGTGACGGACTGCGCACCAGCCGCTGGTACGAGATCTTCGGCGAGGAGTTCATCCATCTGGCATTCCAGTACGCCGACGAAGCGTTCAACCACACGTATGCCGCCGAAGGCATCGATCGGCCGGTGAAGCTGTTCATCAACGACTACAACACCGAGCAGGCGGTCAAGGGCGCGCAGTACGAGGCGCTTGTGCAACGACTGGTGGATGCCGGAGTCCCCATCGACGGCGTCGGCCACCAGTTCCACCTCTCGATCGACACCTCGCTGGCCTCGCTGCAGGCCGCGCTCGACCGGTTCGCCGGGTTCGGACTGCTGCAGGCGGTCACGGAGCTGGACATCACGATCAACCCCGCCAACGAGGCGAACCTCATCCGCCAGGGCCACTTCTACCGTGATGTGTTCGCGCTGCTGCGCGACTACCACGCGAACGCGCCGGCCGCCGAGAAGCTCTACTCCGCGACGATCTGGGGGCTGACCGACACCCGGTCGTGGCGCGCCGAGCAGATGCCGCTCGCGTTCACCGGTGAGCTGCAGGCCAAGCCCGCTTACTTCGGCATCGTGGGTGACGAGTCCGGGCTGCCGCCGCTGCTCACCACGGCCAACGTGTTCGGGGGCGACGTGGCGCTGGCCGACGGATTCGCCGACGCCATCGAGTGGCGCAACCTGCCCGAGAATCCCCTGACCGGCGAGGCTGGCGGCTTCCAGCTGCGATGGAGCGACGACCACCTCACGGCGCTGGTCCGCACCGTCGCCGAGCCCGAGCGCATCGAGTTCGACTACGACGACGCGGAGCTGTTCTACGAGGAGGGCGCCGCCGGTTCGCTCTCCGGCATCCACACCGTCGCAGGCGGTGAGCATTTCACCGCCGTGCACCTGCCGCACACCGGCGTCACCCAGGGGGCGACGGCGAAGTTCGACGTGCGCGTGGTCGCAGACGGCGCGGTCGTCGGCGCCTGGAACTCGCCGGGCGCACAGGGCCAGCTCACGTTCCTCGAACCGCTGAAGTACATCGAGGTCCCCGAGCTGGATGCGCCGACCATCGACGGTGCCGACGACGATGCCTGGGCGGACGCCACGGTCGTCACGACCGGCACGACCGTCGAGGGCAGCGCCGACGGCGCGTCGGCCGAGGTGCGCACGCTCTGGAACGGCAACCGCCTGTATGTGCGGTTCGACGTGACCGACGCGGTCATCGACTCGAGCAACAGCGACCCGTGGAACCAGGATTCGGTCGAACTGTTCCTGGACCTGGGCAACGCCAAGAACGGCGCGTATGGTCCGAACGACACGCAGATCCGCGTGACGCTCGACGGTTCGCTCTCGTTCGGCACCGGCGACGCGGCAGCGCAGGGCGCCCGGGTCGCCGCGCACGCCACCGGGCTGACCGACACCGGGTACATCGTCGAACTGGCGATCGATCTGGTCGGCCAGTCGGGCGGGCAGAGCGACGTGCCGCTGGGCGGGCTCGACACCTTCCACGGCATCGACTTCCAGGTCAACGACGGTCGGGACGGCGCGCGCTTCGCGGTGCACACGTGGGCAGAGCCCACCGGCACCGGCTACCAGAACACGGCGCGCTGGGGCGTCGCACGACTGGTCGCCGCGGGCGAACCGGGCGAGCCGGGTGAACCGGGTGAGCCGGGCGAACCGGGTGAGCCGGGACCGGGCGAGCCCGGAGGCCCGGGTGAGCCGGGTGCCGCGTGGGCGACCATCGAAATCGGCACCGGCCGCGTGGCGCAGGGCGGCACCCTGCCGGTGAGTGTCAGCGGGCTGGCGCCGGGGCAGCAGATCAGCGCGACGCTGTTCAGCGACCCGATCGTGGTGCGCGCCATCCCCGCCGCCGATGCACAAGGGCAGACGGCCTTCACGGTGGCGATCCCCGCCGACCTGCCGCTGGGTGCCCACACGCTGGTGATCGAGTCCGGTGACCTCGACCCGATCAGCCTCGCGGTCACCGTGATCCGTCCACTTGAAGCCACCGGCGGCCAGGTGCCATGGGGCATCGGGCTGGTGGGCGCGGCGCTGCTGACGCTGGGGGGACTGCTGGTATACCTCCGTCCGCGCCGACGGGTGAGCTGACCCGATACAGCACACCCGGGGCCCGCGGCGTCACGCCGCGGGCCCTTCGTCTGCTCGAGGTCCGAGCGCCGGTATCCACCCCGCCGCCACAACCGCGGAACGCCGAGGGGGCCTGCGGCCCGACGAAGGGCCGGGAGCGTGTGCTCCCGGCCCTTCGAACAGCTGACGGAGTGTCAGGCCACGGGCTGCGGCGCGGCGACGGTCACCTCGGGCGCAAGCGTCCGGGTGTGGTCGACGACGCGGGTGGGCCCGGTCACGGTGAGGGTGACCGCCGAGGGCAGCTCGTCCGCCGAGCGGCCGGCGCTGAGCACGACCTTGCCGGCGTCGACCACGCGCTCTTGCGCCCTGTTCGTGTAGGCGAACAGGTCGGCCGAGACGCCGAAGCGCACCTCGGCGGACTCACCCGCTGCCAGGGCCACGCGCGCGTAGCCGATCAGTCGCTGCACGGGGCGCGGCGTCTGCGCGACCGGATCGTGCAGATACAGCTGGACGAGTTCGAGCCCGTCGCGGTCGCCGGTGTTGGTCACCTGGAGCGACACGGTCACCGTCCCGTCCGTGGCCAGTTCGGCGGCGTCGGCGACCAGGTCGGTCCACGCGAAGCTCGTGTAGCTCAGGCCGTGGCCGAACGCGAACGCCGCCGACGGGTCGATGTTCGACACGCCGCTGGGCCGGGCCAGAGGCACGGCCAGGTAGCTCGACGGCTGCGCGCCCGCGCTGGCCGGCACGCTCACCGGCAGCCGGCCGCTCGGGTTGATGCGCCCGGACAGCACGCCTGCCAGCGCCGGGGTGCCCTCCTCGCCGGCGAAGAACGCCTCGACGATGGCCGCCGCGTCGGTCACCGCACGACCGAGCGCATACGGGCGCCCGGCCAGCAGGGTGACCACGGTCGGCGTACCGGTGTCCAGGACCGCGTCCAGCAGGTCCTGTTGGGCGCCCGGCAGCGTCAGGTCGGCCGCATCGCAGCCTTCACCGCTGGTGCCGCGGCCGAACAGCCCGGCGCGGTCGCCCAGCGCGAGCACCACCACGTCTGCGGCGCGGGCTGCCGCCAGCGCGTCGTCGAAGTCCTGCTCGCCGCCGTCGACGCTCGTGCCCTGCACGTAGGTCACCTCGGCGCTGGGGAACTCGCCCCGCACCGACTCCAGCAGCGTGGGCAGGGTGATTCCGGCCCCGAAGTCGGGGTGGTGGATGCCTACGTGCAACGGGAAGGAGTAGCAGCCCAGTACGGCGAAGGGATCAGCGCCGTTGGGGCCGATGACCGCGATGCGCTTCGGCTCCTGCAGGGGCAGGGTGCCGTCGTTGCGCAGCAGGACGATCGCCCGCTCGGCGATCCGCCGGGCCAGCTCACGGTTCTCGGCCGGGTCGAGGTCGACACTGCCGCGCACGTCGTCGGCACCGGCATCCACCCGTCCGGCGAGCACCTCGGGCACGTAGCCGGCGTCACCGTCGAGGAGTCCGAGTTCGATCTTCTGCGCCAGCACACGCCGCAGCGCCCGGTCGATGAGCGCTTCGGGCACGATGCCCTCGCGCACGGCGGCCGCGAGCTCGGGTCCGAACGTCTTGCGTCCGGGCAGTTCGACGTCGATGCCGGCCTTCAGCGCCTGGTGTGCCGCGTCGGTCCAGTCTTCGGCGACCGCGTGCTGGGTGAGCAGGAATGCGATGGCGAAGTAGTCGGCCACGACGGTGCCCTCGAAGCCCCACGTGTCGCGCAGCAGTCCCGTCAGCAGCGCCTCGTCGGCCGCCGACGGCACTCCGTCGAGGTCGGTGTACGAGTTCATGACGCTGCGCACACCGCTGTCGCGGATCGCCATCTCGAACGGCGGCAGGATCACATCGTTGAGCTCGCGGGGCCCGATCGAGACGGGGGCGAGGTTGCGGCCCGCCTTCGATGCCGAGTAGCCCGCGAAGTGCTTGAGGGTCGCCACGACACCGGCCTTCTCGACGCCCTGGATGTACGCGGTGGCGATCGTGCCGACCAGCAGCGGGTCTTCGCCGATCGTCTCCTCCACGCGGCCCCAGCGGGCGTCGCGAACGACATCGAGCACGGGCGCCAGGCCCTGGTGCACACCCATCTTGCGCATGTCGGCGCCGATGCGCTCACCCATCTCGCGCACGAGATCGGGCGACCACGTGGCCCCCCACGACAGCGGCACGGGGTAGGCGGTGGCCCCCCACGCGGCGAACCCGGCCAGGCACTCCTCGTGTGCGAGGGCGGGGATGCCCAGGCGCGACTCGGCGACGATGCGCTGCTGCGTGCGCAGCAGCGACACCGCCCCGGCGGCCGGATCGACCGGCACGGTGCCGTAGGTGCGGGTGAGCTGGCCCAGGCCCAGCGGCGCGATGGTGTCGAGGTCGACGTCCTCGGTCATCGCGTTCTGGTTGGGCGCGACTTCGGCGCCGTCGTTCGAGGCGGCGATCCAGATGCCGTACAGCTGCGCGATCTTCTCCTCGAGCGTGAGCTCGGCCACCAGGGCCTCGACGCGCTCGTTGATCGGCAGGGTCGCATCGCGCCACTGCGGGTGGGCGGGGGTCTCAGACACTGTCATCCCTTCACAGCTCCCTGAAGGCCGCCGACGATGCGCTTCTCGGCCAGCGTGAAGAACAGGATCGCGGGGAGCATCGCCAGCGAGGTGTACGCGAGCACCCCCGTGGTGTCCTGCCCGTAGGCGGTCGAGAAGAACTGCACGCCCAGCGGCAGCGTGTAGTCGGCGGGCGGTGCGCCGCCGGCCTGCAGCACGAACAACGGCAGCAGGTAGGCGTTCCAACTGCCGACGAAGGCCAGCACGCCCACGGTCATCATCCCGGGCATCGACAGCGGCAGCATGATGCGCCAGAAGAACCCGATCTTGGTGGTGCCGTCGACCACGGCTGCATCCTCGAGCTCACCCGGGATCGCCCGCAGGAACGGCACCAGGATGATGATCGTGGTCGGCAGCGCGAACGCCACCTGCGGGACGATCAGGCCCCACCACGAACCGAACAGCCCCAGCTGGCGAAGCAGAACCGTCAGCGGCAGGATCGAGATCGTCAGCGGGAACAGCAGCCCGGTCGTGAACAGGGCGTACATCAGCCCCCGTCCGCGAAAGTCGTACCGCGCGATCACGAACGCCGCCATCACGCCGAAGGCCATGACGCCGATGGTCGTGCCCAGCGCGGTCACGGTGCTCGCCAGAACCTGGCGCCAGAACTGCGCGTCGCCGAGGATGCGCGCGTAGTTGTCGAAGATCCACGGGTCGGGCAGGCCCCCCGGGCTGGTGAAGAAGTCGGGGTTCGAGCGCATGCCCGCGATCATCACGTAGAGCACGGGACCGATCGCGATGGCCGCCACGACCAGTGCCACGACGTAGACGATCGGCTGGCTCCAGTCGAAGCGCCGCGCACCGGCGCGGTGGGATTCAGTTGCAGTAGACATCAGCTGTTTCCTTGAGTGATCGCGCCCGCAAGGTCGCGGCGCAGCGCGTAGCGCTGGTAGAAGAGTGCGATCACGAGCGAGATGAGGAAGAGCACGACCGCGACGGCGCTGCCGTAGCCGATCTGCGAGACGTTCAGCCCGTTCTTGACCATGTAGACGGCCATCGTGGACGATGCGTTGAGCGGTCCACCGCCGGTGACGATCCACACCATGTCGAACAGCTGCAGGGCGCCGATGATCGACAGGAACGCCCAGATGCGGATGGTCGGGCCCAACAGCGGCACGGTCACGTACCACTGCGTCTTCCACCAGCCGGCGCCGTCGAGCGCGGCGGCCTCATAGAGCTCATCGGGCACACTGGTCAGCCCCGCGAGCATCAGGATGATGGCCAGGCCCAGGTACTTCCAGGTGAGGATGCCGAACATCGTCCACATGACGACGTCCTGATCGGCCAGCCACGCCGGCGGGGTGTCGATGCCGATCATGCCCAGCCAGGTGTCGATGGGCCCCATCCGGTTCGGGGGCACCGACTGCAGCATGATCTGCCACGCGATGCCGGCGGTCACCTCGCTGAGCACATACGGCACGAAGATGAGCGCCCGCAGCAGTCCGCGGAAACGCAGGCGCCGGTTCATCAGCAGCGCCACGAGAATCGCCAGCGGCCCCTGCACGAGGAGGGACATGATGACGATGAAGAAGTTGTTGCCCACCGAACGGTGGAAGACAGGATCGCTGAGCAGGCGCACGTAGTTGTCGATGCCGATGAAGCGATCGAGCGGCCCGAGGCCGTTCCAGTTGAAGAAGCTGTAGTAGGCGGCCAGGACCACCGGGAGGAGGACGAAGAAGAGATAGACGAGCACGCCGGGACCGGCGAACAGGGAGATCTCGAACCACTTGCGGCGCTGTGCGCGGGCGCGCGCCTTGCTGCGGGCTTTCGGAGCGGGGGCCGGGGGCCCCCCCCCCCCCGGGGCCCGC
>JAEXHA010000028.1 GCA_023450335.1 Actinomycetes bacterium
GGGCGCGTGGATGCCGGCGGTCGTCGCCGTCTCGCTCGCGACGGCCGCCGCCGCGGTGCGGCCGCTGCTGCCGGCCGGTGTGCTGCGCGTCGCGCGCGGCCTGCCCAGTGTCGTGTTCATGCGGGCGCTGGTGGCCGCGGCGTTCTTCAGCGCGGAGATCTATGTGCCCTACCTGCTGATCGACCACTACGGCTTCACGGCGACGTGGGCCGGCCTGGGCCTGACGACGGCCGCGCTGCTGTGGGCCCTCGCCTCCGAGGTGCAGGGGCGCTACGGCGACCGCCTCGGCAGCACGCGCGTCGCCGTGATCGCGAGCGCACAGCTGGTGGCGGCGACGCTGCTGGCGGCGGCGGTGGCCGTGTGGCATCTGCACCCGGCGATCCTCATCGTGGGATGGTCGCTCGCGGGCGGCGGCATGGGGCTCATCCACCCGCGGCTGACGGTGCTCACGCTGGCCTACTCGACGCCGCGCGACCAGGGGTTCAACTCATCGGCCCTGTCGATCGCCGACGCTGTGGGGTCTGCGGCATCCGTCGCCGTCATCGGCCTGGTCTTCGTGTCGCTGACCGGCACCGGGGCGGCATTCCCGGTCGTCTTCGTCATCGCGGCGGGGCTGGCCGCCGCGGCCCTGCTGCCGGGCGTGCGGCTGGGCGAGGGGCGGTGACCGGCCCGGTCACTGGCCTTCGGCGCGGCCCAGTCGCCAGTACCCCATGAAGGCGATGGCGCGGCGGTCGACGCCCAGACCCGCCACGAGGTGACGGCGCAGCGCCTTGATGGCGCCGGCTTCGCCGGCCAGCCAGGAGTACAACGGCGCACTCTTGAGCGCCGCACCGCCCTTGGCGGTGCGCGGCACCTCCCACAGGATGTCGTGATCGATGTCGATCTCCTCGACGTCGGCGCCGCGACCGGCCGGAGCGAGCGTCGCCGCGGCGTCCTCCACGGCAGCGACGAGGTGGTCGTGGCGGTCGGCCGCGCCGCGACCGGCCACCCGGTACTCGAAACCGGGGTGGCGGGGCAGGTAGGCGGCGTCGTCCGCATGCGGCAGTTCGAGCACCACGACGCCGCGCGCGTCGGCGGGCAGCTGCTCGAGGATGACGGCGATGGCCGGCGCCGCGGTCTCGTCGCCGGCGAGCAGGATGCGTTCGCTGCGGGCCGGCGGCACGAAGTCGATGCCGTAGCTGAGGGCGGGGTGGGCCGTGGTGGGCGCGTACACGAGCACCTCGTCGCCGACGACCGCGCGCGCGATCCAGTCCGAGGCCGGTCCCAGCACGTCGTGGGCGACCATGTCGACGTCGACTTCACGAACGTCGTTGCGCACGTAGCGCGTCGTGTAGGTGCGAAACGGCGGACGCCGGTCTTCGGCCAGCGCGCGCCACTGCGCGTACCAGTCCTCGTCCGTGGGCATGTCGTCCAGAGTCAGCTCGGTGGTGGGGAACACGATCTTGATGCGCTGATCGAACCCCGGATCGCCGTAGTCGGCCAGGTCGTCGCCGCTGAAGGTGAAGCGGCGGAAGCTGGGCGTCAGGTCGCTGATCGCGGTGACGCGGGCGCGGAAGAAGCGGCTGGCGGGCTGGGCGGTCATGCGGGCACTCCGAGAGGGGCGGATTCGGGGGACAGGACGTGGTGACGGCCGCGGGGCAGGACGATGGGCGACCCCGACACGGGATCGTCGATGACCAGGGCATCGAGGCCGAACACCTCGTGGACCATTTCGCGGGTGACGATCTGGGCCGGGTCGCCGTCGGCGATCAGCCGTCCGTCGCGCACCGCGAACAGGTGATCGGCGTACCGGGCCGCGAGATTGATCTCGTGCAGCACCATGACGATCGTCGTGCCGCGTCGGCGGTTGAGGTCGGTCAGCAAATCGAGCACCTCGATCTGATGCGAGACGTCGAGGAACGTGGTCGGCTCGTCCAGCAGCAGCACGTCGGTCTCCTGTGCGAGTGCCATGGCGATCCAGACCCGCTGGCGCTGCCCGCCGGACAGCTCGTCGACGGCGCGATCGGCCAGATCCAGGATGCCGGTGACCGCCAATGCGTCGGCCACCGCCCGGTCGTCTTCGGCCGACCACGACCGGAACATCCGCTGGTGCGGGTGGCGTCCGCGGCCGACGAGGTCGGCGACGGCGATGCCCTCGGGGGCGACCGGCTGCTGGGGGAGCAGGCCCAGGGTGCGGGCCAGCTCCTTCGTGGGGATGCGGGCGATCTCGGCGCCGTCGAGCAGCACGCTGCCGCCCTGCGCGGGGATCAGGCGCGACATCGTCTTCAACAGGGTCGACTTGCCGCAGGCGTTCGCCCCGACGATCGCGCTGATGCGGCCGGTCGGCACCTGCAGATCGACGCCGTCGACGACGGTCCGGCCGCCGTAGCCGGCGACGAGGGATTCGGTGCGCAGCGAATGGGTCATGACGAGCCTCCACGTCGGCTGGTGCGGATCAGGAGATAGAGCAGGTAGGGGGCACCGAGGATGCCGGTGATCACACCCACCGGGAACTTCGTGTCGAATGCGAATTGGCCCAGCAGATCGGCGGCCAGCACGAGGCAGGCGCCCATCAGCGCGGCCGGGATCGTGAGTGAGGTGCCCGGGCCCACGACGCGGGCGGCGATGGGCCCGGCCAGGAATGCGACGAACGCGATCGGTCCGGTCGTTGCCGTCGCGAAGCATGCCAGCGCGACGGCGGCCAGCACCAGCAGCAGGCGGGTGCGGTCCACGCGCACACCGAGTGCGGTCGCGCTGGCGTCGCCGAGTTCGAGCGCGCGCAGGTCTCGGCTGAGGTACAGCACCAGCGGCAGCAGCACCGCCACGGCGATCGCCAGCGGGGGCAGATCGTCCATGCGCGATCCGTTGAGACTGCCGGTCATCCAGCGGGCGGCCACGGCGACATCCCATTCGGCCGCGCCCAGGATCAGGTAGGCGACGATCGCCTCGAGCATGGCTCCGATGCCGATGCCGATGAGGATGAGACGCCCGCCGGTGGACTCGCCCCCGCGGGCGGCGGCGTAGATGATCGCCGCGGTGAGCAGGCCTGCCACCAGCGACAGCGCCATCGTCGCCGTGCCGCTCCAGTGCAGCACGACCAGCGACAGGATCGCCGCAGCGCTGGCCCCGGAGGTGATGCCGATGACATCGGGGCTGGCGAGGGGGTTGCGCAGCATGGTCTGGAAGGTGGATCCGGCGATGCCGAAGGCGATGCCCGCCAGGGCGCCGGTCAGCGCGCGCGGCAGCCGCAGCGTGCCCACCGCGAACGACGCCCCCGGCACCTGCTGGCCGGTCAGCACCGCGATGACGTCGCCGACGGGGTAGATGGTGTTTCCGAGCATGAGCATCGTGGCGGTGAGGACGACCATGACCACGGAGAGCACGGTGATCGCGATCGTGCGTCGGCGCGTGCGTCGGCGGCGCCCCGCCCTGACCTGCGTGGCGTGCGCGGCGATGAGTGCCGGGTCGGCGAAGGGGTTCTCGGATGCCGGGAGAGCAGGCACGGTGGTCGCACTCATCACAGGGCCCTCATCCGAGTGGTGCGGGCGATCAGGACGAGGACGGGTGCGCCCACGAACGCGGTGATGATGCCGGCATCCACTTCGCCCGGTGCGCCCAGGACACGGCCGATCGTGTCGGACAGCACGAGGATGACGGCGCCGCCTGCAGCCGACAGCGGCAGCAGCCAGCGCTGGTCGGGACCGCAGAGAAGACGTACCGCGTGGGGGACCATCAGTCCGACGAACGCGATCGGGCCGGCGACGGCGGTGACGGCGGCGCACAGGGCAACGCCCGCAGCGGCGGCGATGATGCGGGCCGGGCCCACGCGGATGCCCAGGCCGACGGCGACGTCGTCACCCAGTGCGAGGGCATTGAGCGACGAGGCGCTGAACAGGCCCACGATGGCTGCGATGACGATCACGGGGGCCACGACGGCCATCGTGTCGCCGTCGACGCGGCCCACACTGCCCACCTGCCAGAACCGGAAGTCGGTCATCGCCGACTGACGGGGGAGCAGGATCGCCGACACGAGTGACGACAGGGCGGCGGTGGTGGCGGCGCCGGCCAGCGCGAGCTTGATCGGCGTCGATCCGCCGGCGCCGAGCGACCCGACGATGTAGACGAACACCGCGGTCACCGCGGCCCCGAGCGCGGCCAGGCCCAGGTAGGCGAAGGGGCTCGTGATGCCGAAGAAGGCGATGCCGCACACGACCAGGAGGGCGGCTCCCGTGTTGACGCCGAGGATGCCCGGGTCGGCGAGGGGGTTGCGGGTGACGGCCTGCATGAGGGCGCCTGACAGCGCGAGGGCGGCACCGGCGAGCACGGCGAAGACCGTGCGTGGGATGCGGCTCTGCACCGCGAGGGCTCCCAGCTCGTCGGGAAGACGCCCCGTGATCCAGCTCGACAGGCCGATCCACACCTCGTCGAGGGAGACGGCCCGCGAACCGAACGTGAGCGAGAGGACGACGGCGCCCGCGACGGCGACCAGCAGCAGGACCAGAGTGCCGACACCGCGCCGCGCGAGGGTCCGGGGGACGGTCGCGCGGCGCGGTGTGAGCGTGGTCGTGGTCACCGGCGGTGCGTCACTGGACCTTCGCGGCGGCGTCGGCCAGGACGGCGACGTAATCGTCGAGAACCCACGGCAGCGACAGTGCCGTCGGGCTGACCGCGGCGCTGAACGCATCGCCGTTTCCGACGGCGACGACCGCGCCCGCCTGGACGGCCGGCAGGGTGCTCCACAGCGGATCGGCCTGCAAAGCGGCGAGCATGCTGTCATCGCCGTAGGTGACGATGACGTCGACATCGGCGAGCTGATCGGCGTTCTCGGCGCTGAAGTCCTTGTAGAACGCGCCACCTTCCATCGCGTCGATCGCGACCTGCGGCAGGTCGAAGCCGAGGTCCTTCAGCAGGGCCGTGCGAGTGTCGCCGCCGGTGTAGATCGAGACCGTCGACAGGTCGGCAGCGCTGGCGTAGAAGAACGCCGCCGTCTTGCCTTCGAAGCCCGCGTCGGCGGTCGCGTCGGCGATCTGCTGCTCGATGTCGGCGATGAGCTTCTCACCCTCGGAGGCCAGGCCCAGCGCCTGGGAGTTGTAGGTGATCTGATCGCGCCATGAGGTGTACCACGGCACGCCGGGATAGGCGACGGTGGGGGCGATGTCGCCGTTCAGCGTGGCATACTCCTCCTCGCTCAGGCCGGACATGGCGCCCAGGATGACGTCGGGGGCGGTGTCGGCGATCGCTTCGAAGTCGATGCCGTCGGTCGTGTCGAAGATGACGGGCATCTCACCGCCGAGCCGGTCGATGGCGTCCGTGGTCCATTCGTACAGACCCGGCTCATCGCCGCCGGTCCAGCTCCACACCTGGCTGTCGACGCCCACCGGGACCACGCCCAGTGCCAGGGCGACGTCCTGGTTGCCCCACGAGATGGTCGCCACGCGCTCCGGCGCCCGCTCGACGACTGTCTCGCCGAGCGCGTGTTCGATCGTGACCGGGAACGATCCGGCGGCGGCGGCCGCGCCGGGACGGGCCTGAGTGTCCGTCGGCGCGGACGAGCTCGCACAGCCGGCGAGCAGGAGCGTGCCTGCGGCGGCGAGGGCGACGACGACGCGGATTCGTGGCATGGGGAAGCCTCCTGGGGATCGGATGGGATGCCACTAAGGGCAGGCTTACCTTACAGCGATCACCCAGGGTCGCGCGAGTTCACTGCAGTCCGGCTGAAGGTCCCACGGCCGGTGCTGCGGAACCGGTCAGCGTCGCGCGCCGCGGTCCACCGCGCGCACGGCGAACCATGCGCCGGGGACGAGCAGGGCCGCGATTGCCGCCTTGATCAGGCCCGGAATGATGAACTCTGCCACGCCCGCCTCCCAGATGAGGCCGGGGGTGACGGTCAGGCCGTTCACCGTGGCCAGGATCAGCGCCATGTAGGGCAGGCCGATGAGGAACGGGATGATCGAGGCCGACACGAATCCGACGAAGGCGAGCCACGGCTTGCGGTCCCACGCGCGCTCGGCGAACCAGCCCGCCACGAACGCGGCGGGGATGAAGCCCAGCACGAACCCGAACGACGGCATGAGGATGTAGGCGGGACCGGCAGCCGGCCCCGCGAAGACGGGCAGGCCCGCCAGGCCGACGAGCAGATACGTGGTGAGGGCGGCCGCGCCGCGTCGGGCTCCCAGAGCCGCGCCGACGACGATGACCGCGAGGGTCTGGCCGGTGATGGGCACGGGGCCGATCCAGAACGAGGCCTTCGCCAGGAGGGCGACCAGTGTCACACCGGCGGCGACCAGGGCGGCGTCGACGGCGAACGCGCGGACGCGGTCGGACGGACGGGCGATGAGATCTGCGAGCACCGGGCGGCGCGTCGTGGCGATGAGGGACATGCGGGTCTCCTTGGCGTCGAATCGTGCGTCGCGACTCATCCTATGGCGGCAGGAGGGCCGGGCAGGGTGTGGACGGACGCACAGGGAAACGTCGATTCGTTGTGCGATCGCATGGCATCCTGAACCGGTGAAGGCTGACCTGCGCCGGGAGATCCCGGCATACGCCGCACGTCGTGGCCGGTTCGATGTGGTCACGGTGCCGCCGCTGCGCTACCTGATGATCGATGGATCCGGCGACCCGAACACCGGCGGCGCCTACCAGGAGGCGTTGCAGACGCTGTACCCGACCGCGTACGCCCTGAAGTTCTTCAGCAAGCGCGAACTCGGCCGCGACTACACCGTCATGCCGCTCGAGGGGCTGTGGTGGGCCGAGGACCCGGCGGCGTTCACGACACGGCGCGACAAGAGCCGGTGGCAATGGACGCTGCTGAACCTCGTGCCCGACTGGCTGACCGACGAGCACGTGGATGCCGCGCGTGCGCAGGCTGCGCGCAAGGGTGCGCCCGCGATCGACGGCCTCCGCTGCGAGGTGCTCGACGAGGGTTTGTGCGTGCAGACCCTGCACGTCGGGCCGTTCGACGAGGAGGGACCGGTCCTGGCCGAGATGCACGAACGGGTGATCCCCGACCGCGGACTGCGGATGACCGGCATCCACCACGAGATCTACCTGAGCGATGCGCGCCGCACCGCGCCCGAGCGGCTGCGGACGATACTCCGCCAGCCGGTGGCTCCGGCCTGAGGCGCGCAGGCCAGATGCAGCGCTCCCAGCAGCAGCGCCACCGCGAGCGCCGCTGTGAGCGGGGAGGTGGTCAGCACCAGCAGCATCACGATCGCGCTCAGTCCCATGAGCACGGCCGCGCCGATCCGACCGTCCGCGTGCGATGCGGGCGGCGTGGGCACCGACTCGAACCGGGCCAGCAGCACCGCGACCAGGGCCGTGCCCGCGAACGCGACGGCCAGCCACAGCGGCCTGCCCAGCCACCACCCGACGCTGCCGGGTTCGGGCAGCGCGACATCGGTCATCAATGCGAAGACGGCGCAGGAACCTGCCATCGCCAGCAGCACCGGCATGTGCCAGAGGTAGATCGTCATGGTGCGTCGCGTGACGAAGTCGGTGATGGCGGCCACCCGCGGCCGGGCGCTGAACCGGCGCAGCCGGTCGCGGTGCAGGGAGAGCAGGCTCGTGTGTGCGACACCCACCAGCAGCAGCGCGGCGGTCGGCGGATTGATGTTCGCGATCAGGTCGGGCGAGTACGTGCCCGACACCCACGTGGCGATCAGGGTCACGACCGCCGCGACCCCCGCGGTCTGACGCACGCGCACCGGGAGACGGTCGATGGTGCCGTCGGCGACGAAGAACCCGAGTTGCTGCAGAGCGAGCCATACGAACGCGAGGTTGAGGAAGCCGATGCCGGCGATACCCGTCTCCGCGCGCACCATGTCGACGGCGATCGCGGCTGCCGTCAGCGCCGCGATCACGCTCAGCGGCGCGCGTTCGTGAGCGGCGGCCAGCAGCGGCAGCAGCGCCTGGCACAGCAGGAAGACCCCCAAGAACCACAGCGGCTGGCCGTACCGGAACCCGGCGACGTCGACGAGGTCGGTCGGGACGCCCACGACCAGCAGCGCCGTCAGCATGACCCCGACCGCGCCGATGGTGACCACTGCCGGGCGGACGAGCCGGTGCAGACGCGCGGCGACGAAACCGCCGGCCCCGCCGCCCCGCGCGCGGTGGCGCCGATAGGCGAGCAGGCCGGAGAACCCGCCGATCACGAAGAACAGCGGCATGACCTGGAGGATCCAGCTCAGCGGAGCGATCCATGCTGTCCCGTCGGCGGCGTTCGCGAAGATCGGCTGGCCGTCGGCGACGGTGACGCCCACCATCATCGCGTGCAGCAGCACCACCCCTGCCACACACAACGCCCGCACGAAGTCGATGCCGGTGTCGCGCGTCGATGCGCTGCGGACGGGTGTCGTGACGCGCGGGTGCGCGTGAATGGTCGCCATGGGCTGTCCTCCTCGGTCATCTGCCGATGAGGTTAGGGACGTGGCGGAGGCCGCCACATCACCCGACGGGGTCTACCTGACCCCTACCCAGGGGTGAGACGGGCGGGGTCAGGCCGGTTCGACCAGCCCGGTGTCATAGGCGAAGATGACCGCCTGCACGCGGTCGCGGGCCCCGATCTTGGCGAGGATCTTGCCGACGTGGGTCTTGACGGTCTGCTCGGCGATGAACAGGTCGCCGGCGATCTCGCCGTTGGAGCGACCCTGCCCGATGCGCACGAGCACCTCGCGCTCGCGCTCGGTGAGTTCGGCCAGGCGTCCGGCCCCGGCGGCGATGCGCGGCTTCTGCGTGGCGAACTGTGCGATCAGCCGCCGCGTCACGCTGGGCGCCAGCAAGGCGTCGCCGGCGGCGATCACGCGCACGGCGTGCACGAGTTCCTCGGGAAGGGCGTCCTTGAGCAGGAACCCGCTGGCGCCGGCCTCCAACGCGTCGTAGACGTAGTCATCGATGTCGAAGGTCGTGAGCATGAGGATCCGCGGAACCTTGGCCGCCGGGTACGTCGGGCCCAGGATGCGCCGCGTCGCCTGGATGCCGTCCAGCTCCGGCATCCGCACGTCCATCAGGATGACGTCCGGGTCCAGCCGCGCAGCCAGTGCGACCGCTTCGGCGCCGTCGGCGGCCTGGCCGGTGACCCGGATGCCGTCGTGCGCATCGAGCAGCGCCGCGAATCCGGCGCGCACCATCGCCTGGTCGTCCGCGATGAGCACCTCGATCACGGCAGCTCCTGTCAGCTCCAGGGGAGTACGGCGGTGACCGTCCACCCGCCTGCCGGGTCGGCACCGGCGTCCAGCGTACCGTCGAGCAGCGCGGCACGCTCACGCATGCCCTGCAGGCCGTGGCCGGCTCCCTGCGTGGATGCCGCGTCGGCGGCGTCGTTGTGGATGCGCAGGCGCACGGCGGCGTCATCACCGCGCACCGAGACGCTGACGGCGGCACCGGGCGCGTGGCGCACGGCGTTGCTCAGGGCCTCCTGCACGATGCGGAACGCGGCGATCTGCACCGCGGTGGGGATCTGGCGGACCTCGGCGAGGATGAGCTCGAGCCCGACCTGCACCCCGGCGCGACGGACGCTGTCGACCAGCCCCGGAATGTCCTCGATGCCTTGCTGCGGCGCGAGCTCGGCGGACTGATCCTCGGTGCGCAGCACGCCCAGCAGGCGGCGCATCTCGGTGAGCGATTCGCGGGCCGTGGCGGCAAGGGCGTCGAACTCGGCCGTGGCGGCATCGGGCAGCTCGGGCAGGCGGTAGCGCGCCGTCGAGGCCTGCACCTGGATGACCGACATGCTGTGCGCCACGACGTCGTGCAGCTCGCGGGCGATGCGCGCCCGCTCTTCGACCTGCACGCGTCGCGCCTGCTCGGTCGCCGACACCTCACGTGCGCGCGTGAGCTCTTCGCCCACGCGCAGCCGCCCGGCCGCCAGGACGGTCACCAGGTACACGCCCGCGGACACGGCCGCGATCACGATGAGGTCGGCGGTCACCGCGTTCGCACTGGCTGCCGTGGGGCGAACGAGCACGGCGCCCAGCGATGCCGCCAGGATCACGAGGTAGGCGACCAGGCCCAGACGCCAGCGATGGAAGAAGGTGACCACGGCTACGAGGACGGCGAAGACGATCATCGCCGGCACCGACCACGGCCACGGCAGCGCCTCGACCCCGGCCACCGGCAGCGCGAACGCGGCGACGGCGAACATCGCGATGGCCACGCGCGGGTGGGTGAGTGCCAGGACGGGGGCAGCGCACAGCGCCCCGCCGAGCAAGAACGCGAGGGCGAGGTGCACCCCGTATCCGGCGGAGTGGATCGGTACGAGCACGGCGAACGGGGCGATGACCGCGGGAAGGATCACCGCAAGTGCGACCTTCTGCGGGGCGAGGCGCCGGAGGGAGGAGGCCATGGGTGTCATCCTCCCACCCGCATATCGTGCAGCTCGCGCTCGACCTCGGCCTCGAGCGGGACCGACGCGGCCGCGGTGCGACGGCGCCGCGCGGCGGCCACGCGGTCGATGACCACGCCGATCACGAGTGCCACCGCGATGCCCACCCCTGCGCTCAGCAGAGGCTGCTGGGCGAACCAGTGCCCGGCGATCAGGCCGACGGCGACGCCGTAGGCCGCCCACGACGCGGCCGCCACGATGCTCAGCGGCAGGAAGCGGCGCCACGGGTAGGCGAGAGCCCCGGCCGACATGTTCACCGCGACGCGCCCCACCGGGATGTAGCGGGCGCCGACGATGAGCGGCGCACCGCGGCGCTGCAGGCCCGCTGCGGCCGCCGCGAACGCCGCGGCCACGCGCGGTCGCCGCATCCAGGCGAAGCGGGTCGTTCCCAGACCCCGTCCCAGGGCATAGGCGATGTTGTCGCCGATGAGGGCGCCCACCGCCGCGACGGCGGCCAGGGCGATGATGCCGAGGTCACCCGTGGTCGCGGCCACGGCCGCAGCGGCCACCAGCACCGTCTCGCTGGGCACGGGCGGGAAGAAGCCGTCGATGACCGCGACGGCGAACATCACGATGTACAGCCAGGGAGAGGCGACAGCCTGCACGATGAGCTCATTGACCATGTCCACCCGATGACGATAAGAACCCGGTGCCGTGGTCCACATCCCTCTGCGGTATCGACCCGGTCATACTGCAGGGGGGTCTTCGGCGGAGTCCGTACGCGGGCGGCCGACCTATAATGGGAGGCTGGCCGCTCGGCCGCCTCCACTACACCAGAACGGACGTTCGCTGTGCTCGCCGTGCACGACCTCGAGATCCGCGTGGGCGCACGCACGCTCATGTCGGACGTGTCGTTCCGTGTGTCCGGTGGCGACAAGATCGGGCTGGTGGGTCGCAACGGCGCGGGCAAGACGACGCTGACCAAGGTGCTCGCCGGCGAACTGCTGCCCTCCGACGGCCGCGTCGACCGCAGTGGTGAGCTGGGCTACCTGCCGCAGGACCCCCGTTCGGGTGACCCGGAGATGCTGGCCCGCACCCGCATCCTCGACGCGCGGGGGCTGGGCACGCTGGCCCTGGGCATGCATGAGGCTTCGCAGCTCATGGCCGACGACGACGACGCCGTCGCCGCGAAGGCCATGAAGCGCTACGGCAACCTCACTGAGAGGTTCGAGGCGCTCGGCGGCTACGCGGCAGAGGCGGAGGCCGCCTCCATCGCCCACAACCTGTCGCTGCCCGATCGCATCCTCGACCAGCCGCTGAAGACACTGTCGGGTGGTCAGCGCCGTCGCATCGAACTGGCACGCATCCTGTTCTCCGACGCGCAGACGATGATCCTCGACGAGCCCACCAACCACCTCGATGCCGACAGTGTCGTGTGGCTGCGGGAGTTCCTCAAGAGCTACAAGGGCGGCCTCATCGTCATCAGCCACGACGTCGAGCTGGTGGGCGAGACCGTCAACCGCGTGTTCTACCTCGACGCGATGCGCCAGGTCATCGACGTGTACAACATGAATTGGAAGAACTACCTGCGCCAGCGGGTGGCCGACGAGGAGCGCCGCAAGAAGGAGCGCGCCAACGTCGAGAAGAAGGCGACCGCGCTGCAGCTGCAGGCGGCCCGGTTCGGCGCCAAGGCCTCCAAGGCCGCCGCCGCACATCAGATGGTCGCGCGCGCCGAGAAGATGCTGTCCGGGCTCGAGGAGGTCCGCCAGACCGACCGGGTCGCCAAGCTCCGCTTCCCCAAGCCCGCGCCGTGCGGCAAGACGCCGCTCATGGCGAAGAACCTGTCGAAGTCGTACGGGTCGCTGGAGATCTTCACCGACGTCGACCTCGCGATCGACCGCGGCTCGAAGGTCGTCGTGCTGGGGCTCAACGGCGCCGGCAAGACGACGCTGCTGCGCATTCTCGCCGGTGTCGACCAGGCCGACACCGGGGTCATCGAACCCGGTCATGGCCTCAAGATCGGCTACTACGCGCAGGAGCACGAGAACCTCGACGTCGATCGTTCGGTGCTGGACAACATGATGTCGGCGGCGCCCGACATCACCGCCACCGAAGCGCGCAAGGTGCTCGGTTCGTTCCTGTTCACCGGTGACGACGTGCTCAAGCCGGCCGGTGTGCTCTCGGGCGGGGAGAAGACCCGGCTGTCGCTGGCCACCCTCGTGGTGTCCTCGGCCAACATGCTGCTTCTGGATGAGCCCACCAACAACCTCGACCCCGCCAGCCGCGAGGAGATCCTCGACGCACTCGCGCACTACGAGGGTGCGGTCGTGCTCGTTTCGCACGATGAGGGCGCCGTGCAGTCACTCAACCCGGAGCGCGTGCTGATCCTGCCCGACGGTGTCGAAGACATCTGGGGCCGCGACTACGTCGACCTGATCGCGCTGGCCTGACGGTGGGGCCCGGCGTGCGTCGCCGCCCATCGCACGCGGCCGGATCAGCGCCCGGCTGAGTCCAGGAGCGCGTCCTCTTCCTCCATGTCGCGGTCGCGGCGCCGGCGGGCCGATGCTGCGACGGCACGCTCCTCGGCGTCTTCCTTGCGGTGACGCAGTTCGGTGCGGATCATGTACCAGATGAACGCGAACCCCATGATCGCGAACAGGATCCACTGGATCGCGTACGACAGGTGCGGGCCCGGATCCTCGGACGGCGGCGTGGGTGCCGAAGGCCGAGCCGGTGGCGCAGGGTCCTCCGAGACGAGCAATCCATAGGCACCCGTGATGGCACCGGGCTCACCGATCGCCTCGGCGATGGCCGGGAGGTTGATCGTGGGCACCTGGCCCTCGGGCGCCGAGCGACCCGAACGGGGAGCAGGCTCGCCGGGCTGCAGTCGCGCGACGACGGTCACCTCGCCGGCGGGCGCGGCCGGGATCACGTCCGGATCCGGCTGATCCTGGCCCGGCGGCACCCAGCCCCGGTTGACGATGAACACACGTCCGTCGTCGGTGCGCAGCGGCACCAGCACCTCGAAGGCGCTCGTGCCGCCATGCGGACGGTTGCGCACGAGCAGCTGCCGGTCGGTGAGGTACTCGCCGGTGAGGATGACGGGATGCCAGGTGTCCCCGGCATCCAACTCGCCCTCGGGCAGCAGGTCGGCGAGCGGAACCGCCTCGGCGTCGTAGTTGTCGGCGACGAGTTGGAGCTGGGCGTTGCGCTCGGCGCTGCGTTCGAACTGCCAGTTCGACAGGAACCCGCACGCGATCGCGAACACGACGGCGACGGCCAGATATCCCGCCCAGCGGGTGAGGTTCTTGCGGATCATGCGTCGGTGGGTCCGAACCGCTCGACGGTCACGGGAAACTCGCGTGCTGCGAGGTAGTCGCGCAGGTAGCCGACGTGGTCGTCGCATGCGAGCCAGATCTTGCGACGGTCGACCGTGTGGATGCGGGGGTTGCGCCAGACGACCTGCCAGCGCGCGTCGGATCGGCAGCCCGCGCGCGAGCAGATGTGCTCACTCATCGCCGTCCGGTCGCCGCGCGTGCGTCTCTTCGATGCGGATCACGTGCGGGGCCTCCGGTTCCTCGCCGGATGCGGGCTGTGCCGGAGGCGCTGCCGGGAGGGCACGTTCGGGTGAGATCCGCTCGGCGCCGCCGCGCCCCGAGCTGACGTTGGCGACCACGACGGCGAGGTAGGGCAGGATGACCGCGCCGGCGGCGAACAGCCAGGTGTACCAGCCGTACGGGGTGACGACCACCATCAGCACGAAGCACGCGACGCGCACTGACATCATGACGAAGTACTTCGTCATGCGGGTGTGCGCCTCATCGCGCGGAGCGCGGGGGAGCGACGTCGCCGATTGCGGCGTATGGCTGGTCTTCACGGTCCTTCCAGGGTACGCCTGCGGGCGCACACCGGGGCGCGGCGTCAGGCGCCGTAGCTCACACGGCCGGCGGTCGATGAGACGACCGCCACCAAGACCAGGATGCCCAGGATGAACAGTCCCAGGCCGGCCCAGCCGACGATGACACCGGCCAGGGCCATACCCCGGCCTTTCTCGCCCGACCGTGTGATCTGGTTCAGGGAGATGTGGCCCATGATGGCACCGGCCAGCGACCCGATGATCGGCAGAATCCAGACGAACCCGAGGATGGAGCCGATCAATGCCAGGATCGCCAGGGTGTTGGTCTTCACCGTCGCGTAGGCGCCGTAGGGGTAGCCGGGGTGCTGAGGCGCGGAGCCGGGGTGCTGAGGCGCGGCGGCGGGGTACTGCGGCGCACCGGGGTACTGCTGCGTGCCGGGGTACTGCGGCGTGCCGGGGTGCTGCGGCGCGGCGGGGTACTGCTGCGTGCCGGGGTACTGCTGAACGCCCGGGTACTGCTGCGCGCCGGGGTACTGCGGCGGCTGGTATGCCGGCGGTGCGGCGTAGGGCGGTGCCGGCGGCGGTGTGTACGACGGGCCCTGTTCGGGATCGCTCGGGGTGGGGGTGCTCACGGCGGGTCCTCTCGGAAGTGCAGATCCCAGCCTATCGGGCTCGATCAGCCGGATAGGCTGGGGCGGTTCGCCCGTCAGCAGTTGAAGGAGCCGTCATGTCCAGCGATCGCGTCGTCCTCGTCACCGGTGGCAACCGCGGCATCGGCCGCGCCATCGCCGAGCGTTTCGTCGCCGACGGCTACACGGTGGCGGTCACGGCACGTTCGGGTGAGGGCCCGGAGGGCACATTGACGGTGCGCGCCGACGTCACCGACGCCGCGTCGATCGACGCGGCCTTCACCCAGATCGAGCAGCAGCTGGGGCCGGTCGGGATCGTCGTGGCCAACGCGGGAATCACGAAGGACACGCTGCTGCTGCGCATGACCGAAGACGACTTCGACCAGGTGGTCGACACCAACCTCGGCGGCACGTTCCGGGTCGTCAAGCGCGCAGCCAAAGGCCTGCTGCGCGCGAAGTGGGGTCGGGTCATCCTCATCTCGAGCGTCGTGGGGCTGTACGGCTCGGCAGGCCAGATCAACTACTCATCGTCCAAGAGCGGGCTGGTCGGCTTCGCCCGCTCGCTCACGCGCGAGCTGGGCGGGCGCGGCATCACGGCGAACGTCGTGGCACCCGGATTCATCGAGACGGACATGACCGCCGCCTTGCCCGACGACACGCAGGCCGAATACAAGAAGAACATCCCCGCCGGACGCTTCGCCGCGCCCGAAGAGGTCGCCGGGGTCGTGGCCTGGCTCGCCTCTGACGATGCCGCCTACATCTCCGGAGCCGTCATCCCCGTCGACGGCGGCCTCGGCATGGGGCACTGAACCCGTTCAGCGCCCGACGGCCGCGATGATCGCGTCCGCCAGGCGCAGCGGCTGAGAGAACTGCGGCCAGTGCCCGGTGCCCAGCTTGACCACCTCGGCGTCATCGATCGAATCGAACTCCGCGGCGAACGGCCCCCACTGTGAGATCTCCGCGCGGAACGCCGCCTCATCCCACCGGCCGTTCAGCAGCGTGACCGGCACCTGATAGCGGCGGTCGTCGTCCAGCGTGATGCCGTCAGTGGGAACCCGGCCGGGGACGCTGCGGGTGAGCGGGGCCGTGCGCCGGCGGGTGGCTTCGTCGAGGTCGGCGACGTCCTCGTCATCGAAGAAGTCCCAGCCGGGGAACGGCACGACGCCGTCTACCAGCGGGAACTGCGAGATCTCGGCGCCGGCCGGCGGTGGGACGGTGTCGACGAAGACGACGCGCACAACGCGGTCCGGCCGCCGGTCGGCCGCGCCCCAGGCCACGTTGCCGCCGCCGCTGTGACCGACGAGCACGACGGGGTCGGGCGCCGCATCGATCTCACGGACGACGGCATCGACCCAGGTGTCGATGCCGACGGTGGCGGTGTCGGCACCGGACGCGCCGACGCCGGGCAGGGTCAACGGTCGCGGACGCAGTCCGGCCGCCTGCAGGTGCGGCACGACGTCGTCCCACGATGACGCGTCGAGCCAGAGCCCGGGAATGAGGATGACGTCCATGCTCGAAATCTACGGCGTACCGCCGACATCGGCTCACCGAACGGGCAGGAGCGGGATGACCTCGCGCAGGTCGACCCGTTCGATGACGAGGTCGGCCTGAGCCCGCACCGCGGGCTTGGCATTGAACGCGAGCCCGAGGCCGGCGACGGCCATCATGCGCAGGTCGTTCGCGCCGTCCCCGATCGCGATGGTCCGCGCCAGTGGGATGTCGCGCGCCGCGGCCCATTCGCGCAGTGCGGCGGCTTTGCCCGCGGCATCCACGATCTCACCGTCGACCTCGCCGGCGAGTGCGTCGCCGTCCGCGCCGGGGTCGGCCGAGACCGCGAGCCGGTTCGCGCGCCACAGGTCGACGCCGAGCGACGGCGCGATCGTGTCGAGGATCTCGTGGAACCCACCGGACACGACGGCGGCGATACCGCCGCGTTCATGGATCGCGGTGATCAGCTCGCGGGCGCCGGGGGTGGGTTCGACGCGAGCGCGCACCCGCTCCAGCCGCGCCACCGGCACGCCGCGCAGCTGTGCGACGCGCGAGCGCAGGCTCGCGGCGAAGTCGACCTCACCGCGCATGGCGGCTTCGGTGGCAGCGGCCACCTCGGCACCGCGGCCGGCTTCGTCAGCGATGAGCTCGATGACCTCGTTGCGGATCAGGGTGGAATCGGCGTCGAACACGACGAGGAAGCGGGCGTCAGGCACCCTTCCACGCTAGCGGGCCGGTCACTGCTCGATGTGCACGTTCTTCCCGACGACGGTGATGCCCGAATCGGTCACGGTGAACCCGCGCGCCAGGTCGCGCTCGCGGTCGACGCCCACCGTCGCCCCCGGGTCGAGCACGACGTTCTTGTCGAGGATGGCGCGGTGCACGCGGGCCCCGGCGCCCACCTGCACGTTGTCGAAAAGCACGGCGTCGGTGATGGTCGAGCCGCCGCCGGACAGCGTCCACGGGCCGACGACCGAACGCTCGAGGTGCGTGCCCGACAGAACCGAACCCAGCGACACGATCGAGTCGATCGCGTTGCCCATGCGACCCACGCTGTCGCGCACGAACTTCGCCGGGGGAGAGTTGATGGCCTGCGACTGGATCGGCCAGTCCATGTTGTACAGGTTGAACACCGGCAGGGTCGAGATGAGATCCATGTGGGCGTCGAAGAACGAGTCGATCGTCCCCACGTCGCGCCAGTAGTCGCGGTCGCGCGGCGCCGACCCGGGCACCTCGTTGCGCAGGAAGTCATACACGGACGCTTCGCCGCGGTCGACGAAGTAGGGGATGATGTCGCCGCCCATGTCGTGGTTCGACGTCGGCAGCTCGCCGTCGGACTCGACCGCCTCGATGAGGGCATCGGCGTCGAAGACGTAGTTGCCCATCGATGCGAGCACCTCCCCGGGGCTGTCGGGCAGACCCGTGGGATTCTGCGGCTTCTCGAGGAACTCGCGGATCTTCACGTTGTCGGCGGGGTCGACATCGATGACGCCGAACTGGTTCGCCAGGGCGATCGGCTGACGGATGCCGGCGACCGTGGCCCGTGCGCCGGACTCGATGTGGGCGTCGATCATCTGGCGGAAGTCCATGCGGTAGACATGGTCGGCGCCGATGACCGCGACGATGTCGGGCTTCTCGTCGTGGATGAGGTTGAGGGACTGCAGGATCGCGTCGGCCGACCCGGAGAACCAGCGCTTGCCGAGGCGCTGCTGTGCGGGGACCGATGCCACATAGGAGTTGAGCAGCGCCGACATGCGCCATGTCTGCGAGACGTGCCGGTCGAGACTGTGCGACTTGAATTGCGTGAGCACGACGATCTGGCGCAGACCCGAATTGAGCAGGTTCGAGATGGCGAAGTCGATGAGTCGGTACTGCCCGCCGAACGG
>JAEXHA010000071.1 GCA_023450335.1 Actinomycetes bacterium
GGCGCCGGTCGGCACGGCGGCGGAGCCGATCAGCACGGCGTCGGCACCGGTTGCGTCGGCGCTGAGCTCCGGCCCGCCGGTCGCACCCACGGCGCGCGCTTCGGCATCCACCCCCGGCTGCGATGCCATCAGTGCACCTTGAAATGGTCGAACGGCTCGAGGCACGCGCGGCATTCGTGCAGCGCCTTGCAGGCGGTCGAACCGAAGCGGGAGATCTCGCGCGTGTCGAGTGACCCGCATTGCGGGCACCGCACGGCCAGCGTGAGCGGAATCGGCCCGACCGCCCGGCGCCCGGTCGGCGGTGCGATGCCGAACTCGTGGAGCTTGGCGGCGCCGGCTGCGCTCATCCAGTCGGTGGTCCATGCCGGGGCGAGGGCGATGCGCACGTGGACGTCGTCAAAGCCGGCGGCGGTGAGCGCGACGAGGATGTCGTCACGGATCGCGTCGGTCGCGGGGCACCCCGAGTAGGTGGGGGTGATGGTGACGGCGACGCGGCCGCCCTCGACCTCGAGATCACGCAGCACTCCGAGATCCTCGATCGTCAGTACGGGAACCTCGGGGTCGCGCACGGCCGCCGCCACCGCCCACGCGTGCAAGGTGGGATCCGGCTCCGTGGCGGTGAACTCGGGGGCGAGTCCCTCCGCGCGCGGCACGGCCGCTTCGTGGCCCGCGGGTTCTGGGTGCGGCGCGGTCGCGGCTGCGCGCGCGAGTTCCGCGACGTGCGAAGCTGACAGCGGTTCGGCGATCGTCACCAGGTCACCCCCGGGTGCTGCCGGGCGAGCACCTGCATCTCGGCGAGCACGAAGCCCAGGTGCGAGAAGTGCCGTCCGTGGCGTCCGCCCCCGGCTGACGGCACCACGGAGGGCGTCTCGAGCTCGGCTTCGGCGAGCACGGCGGCGATGACCTCGTCGAACCCGGCGCGCAGCGTCGACGGCGTCACGGCGACGGCTGCCAACCGGTCGGTCAGCTCATCATCTCGGAACAGCTCGTCGAGGTACGGCCACACATCGCGCAGGCCGCGGATCATGCGGCTGCGCGACTGATCGGTGCCGCCGGCCAACCGCAGGGTCCACTGCACGGCGTGGTCGCGGTGGTACTCGACCTCTTTGACCGCCTTCGCGGCGATCGCGCGCAGGGTCTCGTCGGCCGAGCCGGCGAGCGCGGCGTACAGCTCGAGGTGATAGGTGGCTGCCAGCAGCTGCCGCGCGATGGTCTGCGCGAAGTCGCCGTTCGGCTGCTCGAACAACCAGGCGCTGCGGAACTCGTGCTCATCGCGGAAGTAGGCGAGATCGTCTTCGCTGCGACCGTCGAACGTGCCGGCGTAGTGCAGGAGCGAGCGGGCGTGGCCGAGCAGGTCGAGGGCGATGTTGGCCAGCGCCATATCTTCTTCGAGCTCAGGGGCGCGGGCGATCCAGGCGCTCAGCTGCTGCGCGAGGATCAGTGCATCGTCGCCCAGGCGCAGCGCGTACGCGGCGACATCGGCGGTGGCGGCACGATCGCCGGCGCCGATGAGCTCGGCGGCCAACTCGACACGATCGACCGTGACGTCGCCGTGGGTCTGCAGCGGGTGACTCATAGGTGCGGCACCCCCTCACTGGCGGTGTAGTAGGTCGCGTGCCGATAGTTCTTACCTGCCGGCGACTCGAAGAACGCGCCCTTCGAGCCCGGATCGCTCGTGGTGATCGCCTCGGCCGGCACCACCCAGACGCTCGTGCCCTCGCCGCGCCGCGTGTAGAGGTCGCGGGCGTTGCGCAGGGCGAGATCGGCGTCGGGCGCGTGCAGTGACCCGGCGTGGACGTGGCTGAGCCCCCGGTTCGCGCGGACGAACACCTCCCACAGCGGCCACGTCTCGCGGTCGGATGCGCCGGGGGTCGTCATCGCTCGGCCCTCCGCCCGGCGGAGCCCGGTGTGTCACAGAACCTGCGAGATCCGGCACCCACACCCCACCACTTCTGGGACACACCCCGGCGCCCGGCGCACCCCACCCCCGGCCTGTCACAGAACCTGCGAGATCCGGCATCCACACCCCACCACTTCTGGGACACACCCCGGCCGCGCACTGTCGCCCTCATGCTGCCGCCTCCGGCGCTCGGGAGGCCTGCCGACGCGCGTAGGCGACGGCGGCCTCGCGCACCCAGGCGCCGTCGTCGTGGGCGTCGCGCCGGTGGCGGATGCGCTCGGCGTTCATCGGCCCGCGGCCGGCGAGCACCTCGTGGAACTCGTCCCAGTCGATCTCGCTCGTGTGCCAGCGCTGCGCCCCGGCATCCCACCGCAGTTGCGGATCGGGCAGTGTGACCCCGAGGATCTCCGCCTGCGGCACGAGCATGCCGATGAACCGCTGCCGGAGATCGTCGTTGCTGAACCGCTTGATCTTCCACGCCATCGACTGCGCCGAGTTCGGTGACGCGTCGTCGGGCGGCCCGAACATCATGAGGCTGGGCCAGTACCAGCGGTCGACGGCATCCTGAGCCATCGCGCGCTGCGCGGCGGTGCCCTGCATGAGCGCGAGCAGGATCTCGAATCCCTGCCGCTGGTGGAACGACTCCTCCTTGCAGATGCGCACCATCGCCCGGCCGTATGGGCCGTACGACGCGCGGCACAGCGGCACCTGGTTCACGATCGCGGCACCATCGACGAGCCAGCCGATCGCCCCCATGTCGGCCCAGGTCGGGGTCGGATAGTTGAAGATCGACGAGTACTTCGCTCGCCCGTCGATGAGCTGCTGCGTCATCTCGTCGCGGGTGATGCCGAGGGTCTGCGCGGCCGAGTACAGATACAGCCCGTGGCCGGCCTCATCCTGCACCTTGGCAATCAGGATCGCCTTGCGCTTCAGGCTCGGCGCGCGGGTGATCCAGTTGCCCTCGGGCTGCATGCCGATGATCTCGGAGTGGGCGTGCTGCGAGATCTGCCGGATGAGGGTCTTGCGGTAGCCCTCCGGCATCCAATCGCACGGCTCGATGCGCTGGTCGGCCTCGATGAGCGCATCGAACTCGGCCTGCTGGTCGGCATCGGCCTCGACCGGCTGCGTCGTGGTCATCATCGACCCCCTATTAACAGAACGCTCGTTCAGTAAGTGTAGCCGCCCGCCGTGCAGTGCATCAAGAGGTCACCCGCGGGGTCGCGCCGCTGGTCAGAGCGAGCGGTCGGTGCGCAGCGAGCGGCCGCGGAACTCCGCGACGACGTCGCCGGCCTCGTCGGTCACGGTGACGTCGTAGACGCCCGTGCGCCCCGAGGCCACGCGGCGTTCGGCTGCGGCGGTGAGCGTCTGCCCGAGCCCCGTCGCCTTGAGGAACGTGACGTCGGCGCCGGCCGCCACCGTCACCCGATCGTCCTCGTTGCAGGCGATCGCGAACGCGGTGTCGGCCAGAGCGAACACGAAGCCGCCGTGGGTCATGTCGAAGCCGTTGAGCATGTCTTCGCGCACGAGCATGCGCACCCGCGACCGCCCCGGCTCATCGAGCTCGACGACCATGCCCAGCATCGCCGACGCACGGTCACGGCGCATCATCGGACGCACCTCCGCGGTCACGATGCCGCTCCCCCGGCATCCACGCCACCGACACCCGCCGCTCCCCCGGCATCCGCGTCCTCCTTGGCGACGAGGGTCAGCACGTCGTAGGTGGCCACGGTCTCGTCGCGCTGGTTGTGGATGACGGCGTCCCACCGCACCTCGCCGTAATCATCCGTCTCGCGCGGCGTGATCTGTGCGGCCGTCAGCGTCACGCGGATCTCGTCGCCCGGTGACACCGGCGTGATGAACCGCAGGTTCTCGAGGCCGTAGTTGGCCAGCACGGGGCCGGGGTCGGGGTCGACGAACAGGCCCGCCGCGAACGACACGAGCAGATAGCCGTGGGCGACGCGGCCGGGGAAGAACGGGTTGGCGGCAGCGGCCGCTTCGTCCATGTGCGCGTAGAACGTGTCGCCGGTGAAGTGCGCGAACGTCTCGATATCGTCGAGGCCGACCGCCCGCGCCGGCGAGGCGAACCGGTCGCCCAGCCGCAACTGTGCGAGCGACTTGCGGAAGGGGTGGATGCCGTCGGCCGAGGCCGCGCCGGAATGCCACCTTCCGGTGATCGCCGTGAGCACCTCGGGCGAGCCCTGCACCGCCGTGCGCTGCATGTGGTGGAGCACCGCGCGGATGCCGCCGAGCTCTTCGCCGCCGCCGGCGCGGCCCGGTCCGCCGTGGACGAGGTGCGGCACCGGGGCGCCGTGCCCGGTCGAGGTGCGGGTGTTCTCACGGCTGAGGAACAGGACGCGGCCGTTGTACGCGCCGATACGCGCGAGCATCTCGGCGGCGGTGGCCGGATCGCCCGTGGCGACGCTGGTCACGAGCGACCCGCCGCCCAGGTTCACCAGTTCTGCGGCCTCGGCCACGCCGTCGTAGCCCAGAATGCTCGCGACCGGCCCGAACGCCTCGATCTCGTGGACGGCCGGTGTGCGTGGATCGTCGAACCCGAGAACGATCGGCTGCACGAAGGCGCCGCCCGGCGCGGAGCCGGTGGTGCCGTCGGCGCGGACGACCTCGGGCTCGTCGGTCGACCCGATCAGCACGTGCCCCCCGGCATCCTGCAGCGCGGCGACCTGCCGGCGCACCTCCGCGCGCTGGGCGATCGATACGAGCGGCCCCATCGTGACGGCGTCGGCGTGGGGGTCGCCGATCACCACGCGCTCGGCGAGCTTCTCGCGCAGCGCGTCGACCACGGCACCCACCATCGGCTTCGGCACGATCGCGCGGCGGATCGCCGTGCACTTCTGCCCGGCCTTGCCGGTGAGTTCGATCAGCAGCTGCTTCACATAGGCGTCGAACTCGGGCGTGCCGGGGACTGCGTCGGGGCCGAGCACCGACGCATTGATCGAGTCGGTCTCGCTCGTGAAGCGGACACCCGGGCCCGCTTGTGCGCGCAGCTTCGCCGCCGTGGACGCGCTGCCGGTGAATGCGACCAGGTCGCCGAGCCGGAGGTGCTCGAACAGATCGGGCACGCCGCCACTGACCAGCTGCAGGGCCCCGTCGGGCAGCACGTCGGCTTCGACGAGCACGCGCACCCACGCCTCGGCGATGTATGCGGTCGGAGTCGCGGGCTTGACCAGGCTCGGCACCCCGGCGAGGAAGGCGGGCGCGAACTTCTCGAGCGCGCCCCACATCGGGAAGTTGTAGGCATTGATCTGCACGGCAACCCCGGGCAGCCGGGTGTAGACGTGGCGGCCGAGGAACGATCCGTCCTTCGACAATGATTCGGCATCGCCATCGACGTGGATCTGCGCGTTGGGCAGCTCACGGCGCCCCTTCGACGCATAGGTGAACAGCACGCCGATGCCGCCGTCGACGTCGCTGAGCGAGTCGCGGGCGGTGGCGCCGGCACGCTTGGACAGTTCGGTCAGCGCCGCCTTGTGCTCGGTGAACACGAGCGCGAACTGCTTGAGCAGCAGGGCACGTTGGTGGAAGGTGAGCGCACCGAGGCTGCGCTGGCCCACCGTGCGAGCATGCTCGAGTGCCTCAGCGAGCGGGATGCCGCGGGTGCTCACCCGCGCGACGGGCTCGCCTGTCGCGGAGTCGCCGATGACAGTGGCGTCGGTGCCGCGCTCCGGCATCCACCACCGGTCGCAGAGGTAGCTGGGCAGAATGCCGGTCATGTGTGCGCCCTCCATTGGGATTACCGACCTATCGTTCAGTAATACTCTCAGAGCGCATCGGGTCGGGCAACCGCCCGGCAGGGCGATGCGATGGGAGACTGAGCCGGTGAGTGTGCAGCCGACAGACCAGGGCGCAGCCCGGCGCGGGCGCCCCGGCTACGACCGCGATCAGGTGCTCGCCGTCGCGGTGCAGCTGTTCAACGAGCAGGGCTACGATGCGACATCGGTGTCGGACCTGGCCACTCGGCTCGGACTGACCAAGTCTGCGCTGTACCACCATTTCTCGTCGAAAGAGGAGCTGCTCGCCATCGCGCTCGAAACCGCACTCAGCGGCCTCGAAGCAGTGCTCGCCGATGCCCAGCGGGTCACGGCCACGGCATCCGACCGCCTGACGGCGGTGATCTCGGGCGCCGTGAAGGTGCTGACGGCCGAGCTGCCCTCGGTGACCCTGCTGTTGCGCCTGCGCGGAAACAGCGCCGTCGAGACAGCCGCACTCGAACGCCGCCGCGTGTTCGACCAGCAGGTCACCGCGCTCGTGCGTGCCGCGCAGGGCGAAGGTCTGATCCGGGCGGACGTCGACGCGGGCGTGGCGACCCGCCTCATCTTCGGGATGATTAACTCGGTCGTCGAGTGGTACCGTCCCGACGGTCGCGTCGATCCCGACCTGCTCGCGCAGGACGTGCTGCGCGTCGCCCTCGACGGTCTCCACCCGCGGAGCGTTTAGGCCGGCACCACGTCTCCGAAACCATGAGAGAACTCTCATGTTGGAGCTAGACTGCTGACCATCCGGCGCTGGGGCGTCGGCGTGAGCACTCTGGGGGAACTGTGACGATACGTGCGCGCTTGTCGATGGCGGCCGGCCTTTCTCTGATCGCTTCGCTGCTCGTCGTGGCACAGCCTGCCCAAGCAGCGCCGACGACCGCTTCCGATCTCCCGGGTCTTCTCCGCGTCGCCGCCGAGACGACCACTCCGAAGTATGACCGCAGCCGCTTTCAGCATTGGATCGATACGGACCGCAACGGTTGCAACACGCGATATGAAGTGCTCATCGCGGAGTCGACCAGCCCAGTGACCGTCGGCGGTGACTGCTCGCTGAGCGGCGGGACGTGGGTCTCCGCCCTCGACGGCGCGGTCGCGGCTTCACCGACCCAGGTCGAGATCGATCACCACGTCGCGCTCGCGGAAGCGTGGCGGTCTGGCGCTTCGTCGTGGACCGACTCGCAACGCCGTGACTTCGCCAATGACCTGGCCTACCCATACGTATTGAATGCGACATCATCGGCTTCCAACCAGTCCAAGTCAGACAAGGACCCGGCCGAATGGATGCCGCCCAACACGGCCTACCGTTGCGAGTACGCGACGAGTTGGGCATTGGTCAAATACCGGTGGTCCCTCGCCGTAGACAGTGCAGAGCTCGCAGCGCTCACGAATGAGTTGAGCGGCCCGTGTGGCACAACGCCCGTCTCGCTCCCGACGGTGGCGGTGACCCCTCGCGACCTTCCGACGACGCCCACTGTCACGACTCCTGGCGTGGGCGTCACACGGCTCGCCGGAGACGATCGCTACGCCACGGCCATCCAGGTCTCCCGCCAGTACGCACCGAACGTTCCGGCCGTCTTCGTGGCCACGGGTACGAACTTCCCGGATGCGCTGTCTGCCGCCGCGGCGGCCTCGCTGATCGGTGGTCCGCTGCTGCTGACGCCCTCAGCCACGCTCCCGGCCGCGGTCGCCAACGAGATCAATCGGCTTCGACCCGCGAAGATCTACGTGCTCAGCGGCACCGGGGCCGTGTCCGCGCAGACGTTCAACGCGCTCCGCAGCATTGCGCCGACGACCCGCCTCGGCAAGGCCGACCGATACACGACCGGCCTGCACATCGTCGATTCTCTGTTCCGCACGGCGGACACGGCCTTCATCGCGACCGGTCGGTCCTTCCCCGACGCCTTGGCCGCCACCGGTGCCGCCGGCGCTATCGGCGCGCCGGTGATCCTCGTCGACGGTGCGCGATCGAGCGTGCCCTCAGCCGTCGTGAAGTCGCTGCAGCGACTCGGGGTAAGCAAGGTCGTGATCGCCGGTGGCCCCGGTGCTGTCTCCAGCGGCATCCAGAACCAGCTCGCGCGCGCGTACAGCGTGACACGCTCAGGCGGTTCGGACCGTTACGAGACGGCTGCCCTGGTCAACTCTCGCTTCTTCCCGGCCGGCGCTTCCGACACCGCCTTCCTGGCCACAGGTCTCAATTTCCCCGACGCTCTCGCCGGTGCGGCGCTGGCAGGCACCGTAGGCGCACCGCTCTTCGTCACAGCGCCGACCTGCGTTCCGGCTTCGGTGCGGCCCACCATTGCCGGCTTCCGGGCCTCGAAGACTCTGGTCCTCGGGGGCACATCGGTGGTCAGCAACGCAGCCGCGAAGAACACCGGGTGTCTCGCCTCGGCAGTCCCCACGGTGTCCGGCACGACGAAGGTGCACAATACCCTCACCGCCCGCCCCGGCGCTTGGACCGCTGGGACCTCGTACACGTATCAGTGGTATGCCAGCGGCGCGGCGATCGCCGGCGCCACCGGCACATCGCTGAAGCTCGGCACCGCGCAGGCCGGCAAGAAGATCAGCGTCAAAGTCACCGGCCGGAAATCCGGATACACCACCGTGACGCGCACCTCCGCCGCCACTGCGAAGATCGGTTATCCGGCCAGCACGACCCCGACATCGAAGACCTGTCCTTCATGGGCACGCATCAAGGGCAACGCGAGTTCGATGATCTACCACGTGCCGGGCGGGCAGTATTACGACCGCACTGTGCCGGAGGAGTGCTTCAGCACCGAGGCTGCGGCCCGCGCGGCCGGTTATCGCGCCTCGAAGCGCTGACTCGCCGGGCTCTCCAACCGGGAGCGCAGGTGAAGGGCGGCCAATGGCCCCGAGGTATGCCGTGTGCGGCATCTGCCCCCGCGTAGAGTCGCGCCTACGGCGGTCGGCGCTGACCGTCACAATCCAGTGTGGCTCTCGGGTCGTTCTGACGACCTGAGGAGCCCGCCATCACCACTACCACCGCTTCGACGCTCGGACCGATCCGTCAGACTTACGCGTCGTCGTTCCCCGCCATCGGCCGCGCGTACACGCAGGTTTCAAACGTCGCGAAAGAGACCGGCCTGCTGCAGCGCACGCCGTGGTTCTACGCTCTCGTGGGCACCGTGATCGCACTCGGCATCGGCGGCTGCATCACGGGATTCATCCTGCTGGGCGACAGCTGGTTCCAGCTGCTGATCGCCGGCGCCCTCGGCATCCTGTTCACCCAGGCGGCCTTTCTCGCCCACGAAGCGGCGCACCGCCAGATCCTGAAGACCGGGCCGGGCAACGACCGGCTCGCCCGGCTCATCGGCTCGGGCGTCGTCGGCATGAGCTACTCGTGGTGGGATGCCAAGCACTCCCGCCACCACGCCAATCCCAACCGTGTCGGCAAAGACCCGGACATCGACATCGACACGATCTCGTTCCTCGATGAGGACGCCGCCAAGGCGCGCGGCGTGCAGCGCTGGATCACGCAGCGGCAGGGCTGGCTGTTCTTCCCGCTGTTGACGCTCGAGGGGCTGAACCTGCACTTCCTCAGCATCAAATACCTCGTCACGACGCCGGCGGTCAAGGGCCGGTGGCTCGAGCTCGGACTCATCATCGCCCGTCTGGCGATCGTCATCGTCCCGGTGTTCCTGCTGCTGCCGCTGGGCATGGCGTTCGCGTTCCTCGGTGTGCAGTTGGCGGTGTTCGGCGTGTACATGGGCGCGTCGTTCGCGCCCAACCACAAGGGCATGCCGATCATCGCGCCCGACGCCAAGCTCGACTTCTTCACGAAGCAGGTGCGCACCTCGCGCAACATCCGCGGCGGCTGGTGGGCCACGTGGCTCATGGGCGGCCTCAACTACCAGGTCGAGCACCACCTGTTCCCGAGCATGGCCCGCCCGCACCTCGCGAAGGCACGCGAGATCGTCCGCGACTACTGCGAGACCCTCGACGTGCCGTACACCGAGACGAGCCTGTGGCGTTCGTACGCGATCGTCATCGACTACCTCAACCGCGTCGGCCTCGCCGCCCGCGACCCCTTCGACTGCCCGATGGTCGGCCAGTACCGCCGCGTCTGAGCGCTGGACCTGTCGGCCTGCCGACGCCGCGACGGCGAGCGGGGCGCGAGTTCCCAGCATCCACCTAACCCGTCTCGATAGCGTCGGGCCATGGACGCTCCGAACGCCGTCGCCGTCATCACCGACACCGGGCTGGAGACGTTCTCACCCCATCAGCTGCGCGCGATGCGCGACGAGTTCCAGCGGTTCCTGCTGCAGTACCAGTTCGGGCTGCGCGAGGTCGAGACCAAGCTCGGCATCCTGCGCGACGAGTTCCAGCTCGTGCACGACTACAACCCCATCGAGCACGTCTCGGGCCGTGTGAAGTCCGCCGACAGCCTCGTCGACAAGATGGTCCGCAAGGGCATCCCGGCTGACTTCGCGTCGATCCGCGAGCACATCACCGACATCGCCGGCGTGCGCGTGACGTGCAGTTTCGCGACCGACGTGTACCGGCTGTTCGACCTGCTGACCCAGCAGGACGACATCACCGTCGTGCAGGTCAAGGACTACATCGCCGAGCCCAAGCCCAACGGCTACCAGAGCCTGCACGCGATCGTGCGGGTGCCGGTGTTCCTCTCGTCGGGCCGCGTCGACGTCACCGTCGAAGTGCAGTTCCGCACGATCGCGATGGACTTCTGGGCCAGCCTCGAGCACAAGATCTACTACAAGTACGACGGCGCCGTGCCCGAGGGGCTGCTGGCCGAGCTGAAGGATGCCGCGGACTCGGCCGCCGAACTCGACGCCCGCATGGCACGGTTGCACGGGCAGCTGCACCCCGCGCCGAGCACGCGCCTGACCGCGGTGTGAGGCGCCTCGCACGCGAGGCGTGATGAGCGCCCCAGGCCGCCGGGCACCGGTCGCCCCCGCTGCACGCGAAGCGGCGCCCGAGCCGAGGCCCGGACGCCGCTCGATCAGCGCGACTCAGAAGTCGAAGTCGCCGATGTTGTCCGCGTCGAACACGAACGGGTCACCCAGGAGCACCGAAGCGCCCTCGCCGACCTCGAACGAGCCGAGACGCCCGGCCTCGAACGTGTCGCCGGCCTCGCCGGAGATCTCACCGGCCGCCAGTGCCTGCGCGGCGAAGGCGGCGAGGTAGCCCAGGTCGGCGGGGTTCCACAGCGCGAACGCGGTGACGGTGCCGTCCTCGACGTACTCGCGCATCTGGTTCGGGGTGCCCAGACCCGTGAGCGCCACGGTGCCCTTGTACTCCGAGGTCGACAGGTAGCGCGCAGCGGCGGCGATGCCGACGGTGGTCGGCGAGACGATGCCCTTGAGCTCGGGGTAGGTCTGCAGCAGCGCCGCGGTCTTGTCGAACGACGTCTGGTCGTCGTCATCGCCGTAGACGACCTCGACGAGCTCGATGTCGGGGTGGTTGGCGGCCAGCTCGGCCTCCATCATCTCGATCCAGGCGTTCTGGTTGGTGGCGTTGGCCGAGGCCGACAGCACCGCGATCTGCCCGGCGTCGCCGATCTGCTCGGCGATCAGGTCGACCTGCACCTGGGCGATGCCCTCCGCAGTGGCCTGGTTGATGAACAGGTCACGGCAGTCGGGGTTGGTGTCCGAGTCGAACGTGACGACCTTGACGCCCACCGAGCGTGCCTCGTCGAGGGCGTCGCAGATGGCCTCGGGGTCGTTGGCCGACACGATGAGCGCGTCGGTGCCCTGCTGGGCGGCGGTCTGGATGAAGCTCACCTGCGAGGTGGGCGTCGCCTCGGTCGGGCCGACCTCTTCGAAGTCGCCGCCGAACTCTTCGACGGCCTCTTCGGCGCCGCCCGTCGAGGTGTCGAAGTAGGGGTTGCCGAGGTTCTTCGGCAGCATCGTGATCGAGACGGCGTCGCCGTCGCCGGTGTCGCCGCCGTCGTTACCGTCGTTTCCATTGGACGAGCAGCCGGTCGCGAGGAGCGCGACCGAGACGGTCAGGGCCGCGGCCGCCAGGGCGGAGCGTCCCTTCCGGTGGAGTCCGAACATCTTTGTTTCCTTCCGTGGGGTGATTGCGAGGAGGTGATCAGTGCGCTGACGGATGCCGGGGCGGCGCGGCCGCGGCATCCCCTCGCCCTTTCTGTCTGCCGATCGCCGCGGCGCGCTTCCGCTGCAGCCACGCGAGGAAGCTGGCGGAGACGACCGAGACGATCAGCAGGAGACCGGTGATGACGTTGATGATGTCGCTGCCGACGTTCGCCAGCCGCAGTGCCGAGCTGAGCGTGCCGATCAGCAGCACGCCCGCGATGACTCCGTGCAGGGCGCCCCGGCCACCGAAGATCGAGACGCCGCCCAGCAGCACCGCGGCGATGATCTGCAGCTCCATGCCCATGGCGTTGTCGCCGCGGGCATTGCTGTACAGCAGCGTGAAGTAGACGCCGGCGAAACCCGACACGGCACCGCTGAGCACGAACAGGATGAACTTCGTGCGGCCGACATCGATGCCGGAGAATGCGGCGGCCTCTTTGCCCAGGCCGATGGCGTACAGCGAACGCCCGAACGGGGTGAAATGCAGCAGGATCGCGAACACGATCGCGAGCACCACGAACGGGATCATGATGACGGGGATCGGCGTGCCGGGGATGTTCGCTTTGGCCAAGTCGGTCCATTGCTCGGGGAAGTCGGTGATCGCGGTGGTGCCCAGCAGCCCCACGGCGATCCCGCGGAACAGGGCGAGCGTGCCGATCGTGACGGCCAGGGAGGGCAGGCCGACGACGGTCACGAGGAAGCCGTTGATGGCACCCGCGACGGCACCCACCAGGATCGCGATCAGCGCGGCGGCCACGAACGGCACCCCGGCCGCGGTGAGCACACCGGTCATGACGCTCGACAGGCCCACGATGCTCGCGACCGACAGGTCGATCTCCTCGGTGACGATGATGAGGGTCATCGGCAGGGCGATCAGCAGGATCGGTGCGATGTCGCGCAGCAGGTAGGTGACCGTCAGTGGGCTGTCGAAGTTCGGGATGCTGGTCAGCGCCACGATGACGACGAGGGCGAGCACGCCGATGATGGCCGCCTCGCGGGTGAGCAGGATGCGGCGCCAGGCCGGACGGGCGTGGGCGCTGTAGGTGCGGGGCACGGTGGCCGTGGCGGTGGTCATCGCGTCTGCTCCCTTCCGGCGACGAGGCGTCGATGTTGTCGGAGCGCCAGCACGCGGTCGAGCACGATGGCGCCGATGATGAGGATGCCGACGACGGCACGCTGCCAGAAGTCGTCGATGCCGAGGATCGGCAGGGCCCGGTTGATGGTCAGCAGCAGGAACGCGCCGATCGCCGCACCCCACACGGTTCCCACACCGCCCGAGATCGCGACGCCGCCGATGACGGCCGCGCCGATGGCCTGCAGCTCCCAGCCGAATCCGGCGCTGGAGGAGACCGTGCCGTAGCGCGCGGCGTAGAGGACGCCCGCCATGCCGGCCAGGGCCCCCGAGACGACGAAGGCGAAGATCACGCGGCGGGTGACGCGCAGGCCGTACAGGTGCGCGGCATCCGGGTCGGAGCCGATCGCATACAGCTCGCGGCCACTGCGGAGGTTGCGCAGGTACCACGCGGCGAGGATGAGGACCACGACCGCGATGATCGTGAGGATCGGGATGCCGAGGAGGCGGTCGGTGCCCAGGGCGCGGAAGTCGCGCGGCAGGTCGGATGCGTTGATGCGGTCGCTGCCGGTCCACGCGACGTTGAGGCCGCGATAGATGTACATCGTGCCGAGCGTGATCACCAGCGCCGGCACGCGGGCGAAGGCCACCAGAGCGCCGTTGATCAGGCCGAGCAGCCCGCCGAGGACGACGCCGGCGACGAAGACGCCGATGATCGGGATGTCGGGGATGTCGATGAACAGACGCCCGGTCAAGTAGGCGGTCAGACCCACGACCGAGCCGACCGACAGGTCGACGCTGCGGGTGATGATGACCACAGCCGAGCCGACGGCGACCAGCAGCAGGATCGACGGCGTCAGCAGCAGGTCGCGGAACCCGTCGGTGGAGAACAGGAAGTTCGGGTTGGCGACGGTCGCGGCCACGACAACGGCGATCAGGGCGATGAGGATGCCGGTCTCTCGCGCCGTCACGATGCCCTTGACCAGGCGGGATGCCGCGGAGGTGCCGGGCGGGACGGATGCGGTCGTTGCGCTCATCGTGCCCTTCGGGTGGCTCGGGGTGCGGGTGGTGCTCATCAGGCGACGTCCGCCTCGGGCGCATCGGCCGTGGCGGCGAACATGACCGCCTCGGGGGTCGCCTGCGCGCGCGTGAACTCGCCGGTGAGACGGCCCTCGCGCATGACGAGGACGCGGTCGGCCATACCGAGCACCTCGGGCAGTTCGGACGAGATCATGAGGATCGCCAGGCCCTGCTGGGCCAGCTGGCTGAGCAGCCGGTGCACCTCGGCCTTGGTGCCGACGTCGATGCCGCGGGTGGGCTCGTCGACGATGAGCACGGTGGGCTCGGTCGCCAGCCACTTGCCGAGGACGACCTTCTGCTGGTTGCCGCCGCTGAGGGTGCCCGCCTCCGCATCGAGCGCGGCCGTCTTCACTTCGAGGCGGCTCGCCCACACCTTGGCAGCCTCGTTCTCCCGCTTGTTCCACAGCAGCCCCAATTTCGCGAGCTGACCGCGGATGGCGAGCGTGATGTTGCGGGCGACGCCGTCGTCGAGCACGAGTCCCTGTTTGCGACGGTCTTCGGGCACGAGTGCCAGCCCACGGGCGGTGGCGGTGCGCGGGTTGCCCTTGGGCAGCGCCTTGCCGTGCAGCCGCACGGCGCCGCTCTCATAGGGGTCGACGCCGAAGATCGCCCGGGCGACCTCGCTGCGCCCGGCCCCGACGAGTCCGGCAAGACCCACGATCTCGCCGGCGCGCAGCGTGAACGAGATGTCGCGGAAGACGCCGGTGCGGGTGAGGCCTTCGACCTCCAGCACCACGTCGCCGGCCTCGGACGGCAGCTTGGGGAACAGCTCGGTCACATCGCGACCCACCATCTGGCGCACGAGATCGTCGATGGTGGTCTCGGCGATGGCTGTCGTGTCGATGTACGAGCCGTCGCGCATGACCGTGACCGTGTCGCACAGCGCGAACACCTCGTCGAACCGGTGCGAGATGAACAGCAGCGCGCGGCCCTCGTCACGCAGGCTGCGCGCCACGGCGAACAGGCGCTCGACCTCGACTCCCGACAGCGCGGCGGTGGGCTCGTCCATGATGAGTACGCGCGCGTCGAGCGAGATCGCCTTGGCGATCTCGATGATCTGCTGGTCGGCGATGGACAGGCCGTCGGTGACCCGGTCGGGGTCGAGCGCGACACCCAGCCGGTCGAAGATCTCCTGCGTCTCGGCCCGCATGGCCTTTCGGTCGATGCGGCCGAGCGTGCCGGTGGGCTGGCGGCCCATGAAGATGTTCTCGGTGACCGACAGGTCGGGGAACAGGGTCGGCTCCTGGTAGATGACCGCGATGCCGGCTGCCTTCGACTGTGCGGTGCTGGTGAAGTCGACCGGGTCGCCGTTGAGCAGGAACTCGCCCGAGTCACGCCGGTACAAGCCCGCCACGATCTTCACGAGCGTCGACTTGCCGGCGCCGTTCTCGCCGATGAGGGCATGGATCGATCCGGGTTGCAGCACGAGGCTGCCCGCACGCAGCGCGACGACGGGGCCGAACGATTTCACGACGCGCCGAAGCTCGAGTGCGGGCGGTGGCGTGACTGCGTCGTCGGTGACCAACGGGTCCTCCTCGTTGAGGTGTGAATGTGAATCGATTCAGGTAGGTTTCAGGTTACTCTAAGTTCATCGACCATCACGGTCAAGTCGGCCGCCGACCATGACCGATCCGACAAGGAAGTGGGAAGCAGTGGCGGTCAGCATCCGCGATGTGGCGCAGCGCGCCGGGGTTTCGGTCGGCACGGTCTCCAACGTGCTGAACCGGCCCGACGAAGTCTCGGTCGACTCCGTCGACCGTGTGACGCGCGCGATCGACGAGCTGGGCTACGTGCGCAACGACGCCGCCCGCAAGCTGCGCGCCGGCGTCAGCACGACGGTCGGGTTCGTGGTCCTCGACGGGCAGAATCCGTTCTACAACGACGTGGTCCGCGGCGCCGAAGACGAGGCGACACGGCACGGCATCGCCATCCTGTACGGCAACACCGACGAGGACCCGCGGCGTGAGAAGCAGTACATCGACCTGTTCGAAGAGCAGCAGGTGCGGGGCCTGCTCATCGCCCCCTACGGCGATGTGACCGCCCGGCTGCAGAAGCTGCGCGCCCGCGGCATCGCGGCGGTGCTCGTCGACCGGTTCAGCGGCGACGGCAGATTCTCGTCGGTATCGGTGGACAGCGTGGCCGGCGGCCGCCTGGCCGTCGAGCACCTCATCGAGCTGGGCCGGCGCCGCATGGCGTTCGTGGGCGGCCCCTTCGACATGCGGCAGGTCACAGACCGGCTCGCCGGCGCGCGGGCAGCGGCCGAGAACGCCGACCGACCCGCCGAACTCGAGGTGATCCCCACGACCGCGATGACGGTGGACGAGGGCGTCGCCGCCGGCGCCCGCATCGTGGCACGCCCGCGGGCGGACTGGCCCGACGCGATCTTCGCCTCGAACGACCTGCTCGCACTCGGCCTGCTGCAATCCCTCGTCATAGGACGGCGCCTCCTGGTGCCCGATGAGATCGCGCTCATCGGCTTCGACGACAACCCGTTCGCCGCCGCCGCGGCTGTGCCGCTGTCATCCATTCGCCAGCCGAGCCGCATGATCGGGCGCACCGCGCTGCGCATCCTGCTCGAAGAGGCCACCGACCCCGACAGCATCGCCCGCCAGACCGTCTTCCCGCCCGAGCTGGTGGCCCGCGCTTCGACCGGCGAGTGACGCGTCCGCAGCACCGGCCACAGTCGGCACGAGTCCGCGGTGCGTGGTGCCGGACCCCCACGACCTGTCGCGCCGCCGCGAACGCATGGCTACCGTGAACGCATGGGCCATATCGATCTGCGCGAATTCGACGACGATGATCTGGATGCCGCCTTCGACATGATGCGCGACCCAGAGGCCGTGGCGCTGGCGGCCTTCACTGCGGACGATCCGGACGACCGCGACGCGTTCGACGCCTGGGTCGCGGGGCGTCGCGCCGCAGGCGACGTCGAACTGTTCACCGTGACGCACGATGGCGGGTTCGCCGGCACCGCCGCGCTGTTCGACGTCGACGACGATCGCGAAGTGAGCTTCTGGATCAAGCGCGGACTCTGGGGCCACGGTGTGGCCACGGGTGCGCTGCGTTTGCTTGTCGCCCGCGAGCCCGAACGTCCCCTGTTCGGACGCGTCGCCGCGCACAACGCCGCCGGTCTCGCCGTCTTCGCCCGTAACGGTTTCACCGAAGTCTCGCGCACGACCTCGTTCGCACCGGGCCTCGGCCGCGACGCCGAGGTGGTGCTGTTCACGTTGCCGCCCACCCTCGACGGCGCCTGAGCCCGGCCGGCGTGACCGACGCGGTCGCCTACTGCGGCGCTTGCCGCTCGTTCTTGATCATCGCGCCTGCGGCGATGAACGCCACGGCGCCGACGATCTGGGCGGCGATCCACCACGGCCCGGAGAAGTCGAAGGGGTACACCGGGTTCCACACCACCGTCACGGCGACGAACACGACCGTCCACCACCACTGCCCGGCCTGCAGGGCGAACCACGCGACGATCAGCGCGAGGATCGCCACGATGAACCGGATCACGGTCGCTCCGGTCCCGTCGGGGAACAGCGGCGACAGGAACAGCGCGATCGCTGCGAGAAGGCCGGGGGCGAGCGCGTTCCGCTGGAACGGAGCCGGCTGCTGACGCGAGGAACTCATACCTCCAGTCTCGCGGACGCGGCGATAGGCTCTGCACCACGCGCCCGCACGACCTCACCGCCACTAGACTGGCGCACAGCCCCGCTCTGCTTGGCGGGGAGCCCCGGCCGTGATCTTGGCCGCTTGTCATCCGATGTTCGACTCGCGCCCAGGAGCACCATGCCCGCCCCACCCCGCCTCGCCGCACCACGCCGCCTCGCCCCGTCCGCCCTTGCGATCGTGGCCGCTCTCGCGTTCGCCGGCTGCACCGCCGCCGACGCCGTGCCCCCGGCATCCACCACCGCCGCCGACGCCGTGCCTCCGGCATCCACCCCCGGCGGCGACGCCGGCACCGGCTACCCCCTCACCATCGACAACTGCGGTACCGAGGTGACCTTCGACGCCGCGCCCGAGCGCGTGCTCGCGATCAAGTCGACGTCGATCGAGATGATGCTCGCGCTCGGTCTGGAAGACCGCCTCGTCGGCACCGCGTTCTCGGACGGCGAACCGTCCGCGCAGTGGGCCGATCGGGCCGCGGGCGTGCCGGTGATCTCCGACCGCGTGCCCGGGCAGGAGGCGACGCTCGAGCTCGAGCCCGATCTCGTCTACGCGGGGTGGGAGTCCAACGTCACCGCCGACGGGGCCGGAGACCGCGACACCCTCGCCACGCTCGGCGTCGACACCTACGTCAGCCCCGCCGCGTGCCAGGAACCGGGCTACCAGCCGAACCCGCTCACATTCGACGACGTGTTCGCCGACATCGCCGAGATGGGGGCGATCTTCGATGTGCCCGACCGGGCCCAGCAGCTGATCGACCGGCAGCGCGCGGCGCTGGCCGCCCTCACCCCGGACGACCGGGGCCTGACCGCACTGTGGTTCAGCTCGGGCAGTGACACCCCCTTCGTCGGGGCGGGCATCGGCGCGCCACAGATGATGATGGATGCCGCGGGACTGACCAATATCGCCGGCGACATCGATGAGACCTGGTCATCGCTCAGCTGGGAGGTCGTCGTCGAGGCGAACCCCGATGTGATCGTACTCGTGGACTCGGCGTGGGGATCGACCGAGAAGAAGATCGGCGTGCTCGAATCCAACCCCGCCACGGCCGCGCTGCCCGCCGTGCAGGAGGGCCGCTACCTCGTCGTGCCGTTCCCCGCCGCCGAGGCCGGTGTGCGCAACGTCGAGGCCGTCGACGCGATGCTCACCCAGATCGCGGACCTCGACCTGCCGTGACCGCCCTCGCCCCGCCCCCGACCGCCGCGCGTCCATCGCGGCCGGCCGGCGTGCGCACGGGGGTCTGGGCACTCGCGCTACTGACAGCCCTCGTGGCCTCGATCGTCGTCGCCGTCGCCCTCGGGCCGGCCGACCTCACCCCCGGCGAGGTCTGGGGCAGCATCCTCGCGCACCTCGGTCTGGGCGAATCGTCGCTGTCACCGCTGCGCGACGGCATCGTGTGGGAGCTGCGCATGCCGCGGGTGCTCGCCGCGGCCGCTGTGGGCGCCGGCCTGGCGTTGTGCGGTGCGATCATGCAGGCCGTGCTGCGCAACCCGCTCGCCGACCCGTACCTGCTCGGCCTCTCGTCGGGTGCGTCGTTCGGCGCCGTCGCCGTGATCGTGCTGGGCTTCGCCCTGGCCTTGCCGATCGCCGCGTTCGCGGGGGCCCTGGCCGCCCTCGTCGCGACCCTGGCGCTGGCCGGCGCCGTCGGGCGCATCACCTCGTCGCGCACGATCCTCGCCGGCATCGCCGTGTCGGCCGTGCTGGGCGCCCTCACGAGCCTCGTCATCTTCTGGAGTGCGACCGGCGACAGCTATCGCGAGATCCTGGGCTGGCTGCTCGGGTCGCTCGCGGGCGTCACCTGGCCCACCGCGACCATCGCCCTGGTGGCCATCGCCGTCATCGGACTGCCGCTGCTGACCAGTGCCGCCGCGCTCGACGCCTTCGCGTTCGGCGACCGGGCGGCCGCGTCGCTGGGCATCGCGGTGGGGCGCACCCGCTGGATGCTGCTGGGTGCGACCGCGCTGCTGACCGGGTGTCTGGTCGCCGTCAGCGGCTCGATCGGGTTCGTCGGCCTCGTCGTCCCCCACGCCGTGCGGCTGCTCGTCGGCGCCCGCCATCGGGCACTGCTGCCGCTGTCGCTGCTGACCGGCGCGATCTTCCTGGTGTGGGCCGACACTCTCGCGCGCACGCTGTTCGACCCGCGCGAGTTGCCCGTCGGCGTCGTGACCGCGCTGCTCGGCGCACCCCTGTTCGCCGTGCTGCTGCTGCGCTCACGGAGGATCTCATGACCGCCCTGCACACCCACGACCTGTCGTTCTCCCGCCACGGCCACCTCCTCATCGACGGCGTCGACGGCAGCGTCGAGGCGGGCTCGCTCACCGCGCTCGTCGGGCCCAACGGCGCTGGAAAGTCGACGCTGCTGCACCTGATCGCCACCGCCGAACAGCCCCAGACCGGCACGATCGCCTTCGACGGCGTCGACGCCCGCACCCTGCGCCGGCGCGACCGCGCCCGCTTCAGCGCCCTGGTCGAGCAGCAAGCTGAGACCGACCTCGACCTCGATGCCTTCGACGTCGTGCTGCTGGGCCGCACCCCTCACATCCCCCTGCTGGCCGCACCCGGCGAGCGCGACACAGAGATCGCGCGGAACGCGCTCGACAGAGTGGATGCCGGGGCACTGGCCGGCCGGCGACTCCACGAGCTGTCGGGCGGCGAGCGCCAGCGCGTGCTGCTTGCCCGGGCCCTCGCGCAGCAGCCCACCCTGCTGCTGGCCGATGAGCCCACCAACCACCTCGACATCCGCGCGCAGCTGCACACCCTCGCGCTGCTGCGTGGCCTCGCCGATGACGGCACCGCGGTGCTCGCCGCGCTCCACGACCTCAGCCTCGCGGCGCGGTACGCCGACCAGGTCATCGTCCTCGACCGGGGCCGCGTCGTGGCATCCGGCCCGCCCGCGACGACGCTCACGGGTGACCTCATCGAGCAGGTCTACGGCGTGCGCGCCGATGTCGTGCCCCACCCGGTCGACGGCACCCCGCTCATCGCCTTCTCTCCGCTCGAGGCGACCCCCGGCCGGGCAGCCGCGGTCGTATCGGCCGATCCGGCGGCAGCGGCAGGACCGGTTGCACCGGCCGCATCAGTAGGCTCGTCCGGATGAGCACTCCCCTTCGCATCGGCATCGTCGGCTACGGAAACCTCGGACGCGGCGTCGAGGTCGCCCTCGACCAGAACGACGACATGCGATTGGCGGGCGTGTACTCGCGCCGCGATCCGCAGACGGTGGTCACCCGGCATCCATCGACCCCGGTCTTCGCCCTCGACGCGCTCGATGCGCACGCCGACCAGCTCGATGTGCTGATCCTGTGCGGCGGGTCGAAGGACGACCTGCCGGTGCAGTCGCCCGACCTCGCGGCGCGCTTCAACATCGTCGACAGCTTCGACACGCACGCGCGCGTGCCGGAGCATTTCGCCGCCGTCGACGCCGCCGCCCGCGCCGGCCGGACGACGGCCCTCATCTCGGGCGGATGGGACCCGGGGATGTTCTCCGTCAACCGCGTCTACGGCGAGGCGCTGATCCCCGCCGGCGAGACGTACACGTTCTGGGGTCGCGGGCTCAGCCAGGGCCACTCCGACGCGATCCGGCGCGTGCCGGGCGTGGCCGCAGGGGTGCAGTACACGCTGCCCAGCGACGAGGCCCTCGCGGCCGTGCGCGCGGGCGGCAGGCCCGAGCTGACGACCCGGCAGAAGCACACCCGCGAGTGTTTCGTCGTGCTCGAAGAGGGTGCGGATGCCGGGACGGTGCGCGAGACGATCGTCTCGATGCCGCACTACTTCAGCGACTACGACACCACCGTCACCTTCATCACCGCCGACGAACTCGCCCGTGACCATGCGGCGATGCCGCACGGCGGCGTCGTGATCCGCAGCGGCGAGACGAGCCCGGGCACCACACAGGTGATCGAGTACTCGTTGGCGCTGGGCAGCAATCCCGAATTCACCGCGAGTGTGCTCGTCGCCTACGCCCGCGCGGTCGGCCGCCTGCACGCCCAGGGGCTGGTCGGCGCCCACACCGTGTTCGACGTCGCGCCCGGGCTGCTGTCGCCCCGCTCACCCGAGCAGCTGCGCGCCGAGCTGCTGTGACCGCCGGGTCACCGCGCGCCGCTGCGCGGCGCTCCCCCGCGTGACGCCTCCTGCGCCGAGCCCTCCGCCCGCGAGAGAACAACGGGCGGACGAGAG
>JAEXHA010000123.1 GCA_023450335.1 Actinomycetes bacterium
CGCTGACGCGGGCCCTCGGGTGCCGCGGCCCGCCGCCCCCGCGGGCGCCGCTCGCTACGCGCGGTGCTCGCGGTAGTAGTCCAGCAGCGCGCGCGTGGAGGCATCCTGGGCGGCCACGGCATCGGCATCCCCTTCGATCGCGGGAGCGATCTGCAACGCGAGCTGCTTGCCCAACTCGACACCCCACTGATCGAACGAGTTGATGCCCCAGATCACACCCTGCGTGAAGGTGATGTGCTCGTAGAGAGCGACCAGTTGCCCCAGCACCGAAGGCGTCAGCGCCGGCGCGAAGATCGACGTGGTCGGCCGGTTGCCGGCGAACGTGCGCGCCGCGACGAGCGGCCCGGTCGTGCCCTCGGCCTCGACCTCGGAAGCGGTCTTGCCGAATGCCAGTGCCTTCGTCTGCGCCAGGAAGTTCGCCAGGAACAGTCCGTGCACGTCGCGGCCGTCGTCGGTCAGCGAATACGCGGGGTTCACGAACGCGATGAAGTCGGCCGGAATCAGGCGCGTGCCCTGGTGGATCAGCTGGTAGAACGCGTGCTGGCCGTTCGTGCCCGGCTCGCCCCAGAAGATCTCACCGGTGTCGCTCGTGACCGGCGACCCGTCCCACCGCACCGACTTGCCGTTGGACTCCATCGTCAGCTGCTGCAGGTAGGCCGCGAACCGCGACAGCTGCTGCGCGTACGGCAGCACCGCGTGCGACTGGGCGCCGAGGAAGTTCGTGTACCAGACGTTCAGCAGGCCCATGAGGACGGGCACGTTGCGATCGAGGGGGGTGGATGCCACGTGCTCGTCGACCGCGTGGAATCCGGCGAGCAGTTCGCGGAACACATCGGGGCCGAGCTCGATCATGAGCGACAGCCCGATGGCCGAGTCGACCGAATAGCGGCCGCCGACCCAGTCCCAGAACCCGAACGCGTTCGCGGTGTCGATGCCGAAGGCAGCCACCTTGTCGAGCGCCGTCGAAACGGCGGCGAAGTGGTGGGCGACGGCGTCGGTCTTCGCCTCTTCGGTGTCTTCGATCGCACCCGCCGCGGCCAGCCCGGTCCATAGCCAGTCGCGAGCGAGCCGGGCGTTGGTCAGCGTCTCGAGCGTCGTGAAGGTCTTCGACGCCACGATGAACAGGGTCGTCTCGGGGTCGAGGTCCTTGGTCGTGTGGGCCAGATCGAACGGGTCGATGTTCGACACGAACCGCGCCTGGATCCCGGCGGTCGCGTACGGCTCGAGCGCGGCCGAGATCATCACGGGGCCGAGGTCTGAGCCGCCGATGCCGATGTTGACGACGTGCGTGACCTTCTTGCCGGTCACGCCGACCCACTGGCCCGAGCGCACCCGCTCGGCGAACGCGGTCATCGCGGCGAGGACGCTCTGCACGTCGGCGTCGATGTCCTGCCCGTCGACGACGAGCGGCGGCTGCGCGCCGGCGGGGCGGCGCAGCGCGGTGTGCAGCACGGCGCGGTCTTCGGTGGTGTTGATGTGCGCGCCCGCCTGCATCGCCGCGAAGCGCTCGGCGACACCGGTCTGCTCGGCCAGCTTCACCAATGAGGTGAGGATGCCGTCGTCGACGAGGTTCTTCGACAGGTCGACCCGCAGGTCGGCGAGGTCGAAGGTCAGCCGCTCGACGCGGCCGGGGTCGGCGGCGAACCAGCCGCGCAGGTCGGGCTCGAAGTCGCGGGCGCGGGCGTCGAGTTCGGCCCAGGAGGACGTGGTGGTGGCATCGGTCGGAGTGGTCACGGTGACCAAACTACTCGGGTCGCTGTTCGCGTGTGACCTGGTCGAGCCGTGCCCGCCTCCGCAACGCCGAGATCGCACGAAGGGTCGGTTGCCCGGGTGGGGCAGGACACTTCGTGCGATCTCGCGTGCGGACGGGATCTCGGGTCGGACGGTCAGCGTGCGGCGTGCAGGTGGATCGATCCGGCCGACACTTGGGCGGTGATGGTGCTGCGCGCGCTGCTGGAGGTGTCCAGGTCGTGAGTCAGGTCGCCCGCCGACACATCTTGGCTGAGGTCGTACGCCTGGTCGGGCACCGTCAACGAGATGCGTCCCGCGCTCACGTCGAGGTCGAGCGCCCGCACCGGTCCGCGCAGCTCGCCGTCGATGTCGCCGGCACTGAGGTGCATCCGCGCGGTATCGACATCGTCGAAGTCGAGCGAAGCGCGCCCCGCCGAGATGTCGGCATCCACGTTCGCGGCACTGCCGCCGATGTCCAGGGAACCGGCGCCCAGATCGAGTTCGAGCTCGCCATAGGTTCCGTCGGCCGTGATCGAGCCGGCGCCGAGGTCGAACGACGCGTCGAGGGTCTCCTCGGCGTAGCGCTCGGGCAGGGTGAGAACGACGCGCTCGTCGTCACCCCACCATCCCCACCCGCCCCACCAGGGCCGGTCGGACTTCACGCGCAGACTGTCGCCGTTGCGCTCCATGCTCCACGCGGACGATCCCTGCCCGCCGGTGACCTCCAGCGTCGCCTCATCGGTGCCGTCGTACTCCAGACGGAATCCGGCGGCGTCCACGTCGATGTCGAGCGCGACGATGTCGGCCGCGTCGGCACTGAGGGTGTCGGTGCGTACCGCCGAAGAGCGGATCGCCGAGAACACGGCGGTCGTGATCGCGCCGAGGATCAGCACGACGCCGAGGACGATCGCGAGGATCGCGATGACCCGGGCGGTCGACCGGGGCTGCGGCGCGTGCGCGGTCTGACCGCCGGCAGGGGCGGGCGGGGGCGGAGGGGTGACGGTCGTGCTCATGAGGATGCTCCGTTCTGCGGCTGGGCGCCGCCGTGTTCGAGGTGGACCAGCGCCGCGAGGACGCGCCGGTTGCCGTGCTCGTCCTGTTCGAGGTCGAGCTTCTGGAAGAGGGACGTGATGTGCTTCTCGACGCTCGCCTCCGAGACGAACAGCGCCTGGGCGATCGCCTGGTTGCTCTTGCCTTCGGCGATCAGGGCGAGCACGGTGCGCTCACGGTCGGTGAGCCGGGCCATGCGCTCGTCGCGGGAGCGGCGCATCAGCAGCTGCGCGACGACTTCGGGGTCGAGGACGGTGGCCCCGGCCCCGATGCGCTCGACCGACTCCAGGAACTCGCGCACATCGGCGACCCGGTCCTTGAGCAGGTAGCCCAACGCCGCGCCGTGCGAGGTGATGAGCTCGCTCGCATAGCGCTCCTCGACGTACTGGCTGAGCACCAGCACCGGCAGGGCCGGATTCTCCGCCCGCAGCGCGAGCGCCGCCCGGATGCCCTCGTCGGTGAACGTCGGCGGCAGCCGCACGTCGAGGATGCACAGGTCGGGGGTGGTGGTTGCCACGGTCTCGGGCAGGTCGTCGGCGTCGGGCAGGGCGGCGACCACGTCGTGGCCGGCGTCAGCCAGCACGCGCACGAGGCCTTCGCGCAGCAGGGCGGAGTCTTCGCAGATCAGGATGCGCACGGGACGCTCACCTCCAGGGCGGTCGGGCCGCCGGTCGGGCTGTCGATGCGGGCGGTGCCGCCGGCAGCGGTGACGCGGTTCACGATGCCGTCGAGGCCACCGCCGGGCAGCACCCGGGCGCCGCCCATGCCGTTGTCTTCGACCCGCGCCCACAGGGTGCCGTCGTCGCGGCGGCGCACCACCACGCGGGCTTCCGAGCCCCGGGAGTGCTTGGCGGCATTGGTCAGCGACTCGGCGATCGCGAAGTACACGGCCGCTTCGGCGGTCGAGCTGCACCGGCCGTCGAGCCGGACGTCCAGCTGCACCGGAATGGGCGAACGGGCCGCGAGGGCCGACAGTGCGGCATCCAGCCCTCGATCGTCCAGCACCGAGGCGTGGATGCCGCGGGCGAGCTGTCGCAGTTCGGTGATGGCCGCCTTCGTCGAGGTGTGCGCCTCGTCGATGAGTTCCTTGGCGGCGGCCGGGTCGCTGTCGATCTTCTGCTGGGCAAGGCCCAGGGTCATGCCGACCGAGACGAGCCGCGGCTGGACGCCGTCGTGCAGGTCGCGTTCGATGCGCGTGCGCTCGACCTCACTGGCGCGGACGGCTCCCTCGCGCTGTACACCGGCGGTGCGGGCCTGCTCGGCGAGGATCGCCTCCCGAGAGGGCACCAGGATCGAGCGGGTCAGCACGGCGTGCAGGGGTGCGATGCCGACCAGGACAGCGGCCGACACGAGCACGCCGATGATGCCGGTGAGCACCGCCCATTCGGTGCCGATGACGATGCCGGTGCCCAGCAGTCGCGTGACGTCGCTGCCACCCAGCGGGGCGAACAGCATGGCGAAGCTGCGCACCAACCACGCGATGGCCGGCAGGACGATCAGACCCAGCACGGTCGCGATGGCGGCGCTGGCGATGCCGCGCCACATGGGGCCGTCGATGAACTGCTGCCACAGGGTGCGCAGCCACCCGCCGAAGCCCGGGCGACCGCTGTGGCGGGTGCGCAGCGACGGGAGGCCGTAGTGGTAGAGCCCGTCGACGCGCTCGTACTCGAGCCAGCCGACGGCGTACAGCACATAGACGAACGCGATCAGGAACAGCGCGCCGATGCCGAGCACCAGCAGCAGGCTGAGGCCGACGCTGAGGAAGACGGTGAGCATCGTGAACACGCCGGTGCCGACGATGCCCATGGCGGCGAGCTGGGCGATGGCACCGAGGTGAGTCAGGATGCCGACGCGCTGCCGCACCGGGGGAGAGGCTGTGGAAGTCATGACACCAAGGTATGGCGGGGCGCCGCGTGAGACACCAGAGTCACCCGGAGACCTGGTTTCGGGTTATCCCGAAATGCCGCGTGCAACGGATCGCGGCGTAGCGTGGGGGAATGGTCACAATTCCCACCGTCACACTCAACGACGGCGCCGACTTCGGCGTCCTCGGCCTCGGCACGTACAACCTGCGCGGTGCGGAGGGCGTCGACGCCATCGTTTCGGCGGTCGAGACCGGCTACCGGGTCATCGACACCGCCGTGAACTACGAGAACGAGGCCGAGGTCGGCGAAGCGGTGCGGCGCACCGGCATCCGCGACCAGCTGATCGTCACGACGAAGGTGCCGGGCCGCGACCACGGCTTCGACGAGACGATCCGCAGCGCGCAGGGGTCGCTGCAGCGCCTGGGCCTGGACAAGATCGACCTGTACCTCATCCACTGGCCCAACCCCTCTGTCGACAAGTATGTCGAGACGTTCCGTGCCATGATCGCGCTGCGCGACGAGGGCCAGGTCGGCTCGGTCGGCGTCTCGAACTTCACCGAGCCGATGCTCGCGCGGCTGATCGACGAGACCGGCGTCACTCCGGCGGTCAACCAGGTCGAGATGCACCCGTACTTCCCGCAGGCGGCGCTGCGCGCGTTCCACACCGAGCAGGGCATCCGCACCGAGAGCTGGAGCCCGCTGGCCCGCCGTTCCGAGCTGCTCGGTGAGCAGGTGGTGGTCGATATCGCCGCCGCACACGAGGTCACCCCGACCCAGGTGGTGCTGCGCTGGCATGTGCAGCTCGGCTCGACGCCGATCCCGAAGTCGGCTCACGCGCAGCGCCAGCGCGAGAACGCCGACGTGTTCGACTTCGCGCTCGCCGACGGCGAGATCGCCGCCCTCAGCGGCCTCGAGCGCGGCCGGCTGTGGGACGGCGACCCCGACACCCACGAGGAGATGTAGGGGCCGCCGCCCGGTCAGTCGCCCTTCACGTTCACGAGCTGGCGCAGGGTGTGCCGCACTTCGACGAGGTCGGCGGCATCGGCCATCACGCGATCGATCGGCTTGTACGCCTGCGGGATCTCGTCGATGAACGCGTCGGTGTCACGGAACTCGATGCCCGTCATCGCCTCCCGGAGCTGGTCGTGCGTGAACGTGCGCCGTGCCGCCGACCGAGAGTACTCGCGCCCGGCGCCGTGCGGCGACGAGTTCAGCGACAGCGGGTTGCCGAGCCCCGACACGACGTACGACGCCGTGCCCATCGACCCGGGGATCAGGCCCGGCCGGCCCGCGTCGGCCTGGATCGCGCCCTTGCGCGACACCCACACCCGCTTGCCGAAGTGCATCTCGCTCTCGGTGAAGTTGTGGTGGCAGTTGATGCGTTCGAGCTCCTCGACGTCCTGCCCCATCACCTCGGACAGCTGCCGCGCGACGCGATCCATCATCTCCTCGCGGTTGAGGAGGGCGAAGTGCTGCGCCCAGCGCAGCTGACGGATGTACGCGCGGAACTCGTCCGTGCCCTCGACGAGGTAGGCGAGGTCGGGGTCGGGCAGCTCGATCCACCACTGCTTCGCAAGCCGCTGGGCGACGCCGATGTGGTGCGTCGCGATCTTGTTGCCGACACCGCGCGACCCGGAGTGGAGGAACATCCACACCGCGTCGGTCTCGTCGACCGACACCTCGATGAAGTGGTTGCCCGAGCCGAGCGACCCCAGCTGGTGGCGCCAGTGCCCGGCGTACCGCGCGGGGTCGAACTCATTCTTCTCGGCGAGCTCCTCCAGCTCGGCGATGCGCGGTTCGGCGGTCGCGACGATCTTGCGGTTGTCGCGGCCGGCCGACAGCGGGATCGCCCGCTCGATCTGCTCGCGCAGTGCGGCCAGGTCGCGGCCGAGCAGCTGCGCCTTCGTGAACTGGGTGCGGACGGCGATCATGCCGCACCCGATGTCGACGCCGACGGCGGCGGGCATGATCGCGCCGAGAGTCGGGATGACCGACCCCACGGTGGCGCCCTTGCCCAGGTGCGCATCGGGCATGAGCGCCAGGTGCGGGTAGATGAACGGCATGCGTGACGAGGTGCGGGCCTGCTCGACGGTCTTCTCGTCGATGAGGCTCGCCCACGACAGCAGCCTGTTCGTGAGTTTCTCCATGGTTCCTTTCCTTCGCGGGTCGGCCCGGGAGATCTCGCGTGGAGAGGAACACGCAGAAACGCCCCGGACCTGTGCGGTGCGGGGCGTCGTGACAGTGACGGTGTCAGACGGTGCGCGCCGGAGGGTACGACTCGTGGCGGAAGCCGGGCTGGCCCGGGTTCCGCTTCGGCAGATTGCGCAACTGCGCGTTCATGTCGTCTCCTCAGCTGGTGCTGCGCCGGTCGACACAGCCTTGCCACGTTAGCGGCGGGTGGATGCCGGAGTCAAGCGCCGCGCGGCGCGTTAGCGTGGAGACATGGCAACCCCTTTCGACTCCCTCGACGACTACCTCTCGCTTCCGCGCATCGAAGGGCTGGCGCTCTCGCCCGACGGCGCCCGCGCCGTGCTGACGGTGGCGACGCTGAACAAGGACAAGACCGGGTATGACCGGTCGCTGTGGCAGGTGCCCGTCGAGGGCGAGGGGATGCCGGTGCGGCTCACCCGCTCGGCGAAGGGTGAATCGGGGGCGGCGTTCACGGCGGACGGCGATGTGCTGTTCGTCTCGGCACGCCCCGACAGTGAGGGCGACGGCGAGGACGATCCGCAGGCGCAGTTGTGGCTGCTGCCGGCCGCGGGCGGCGAGGCCCGCCCCGTGACGCGGCTGGCCGCGGGCGTGTCCGATGTGGTCACCGCCTCCGCGTCGGACCGCGTCGTCATCGGGTCGTCGCTGCTGCCGGCGTCGGACTCCATCGAAGACGACGCGAAGCGCCGCGCCGACCGCAAGAAGAAGAAGGTCGCCGCGATCCTGCACACCGCCTACCCGGTGCGACACTGGGACCACGACCTCGGTCCGGCGGCACCGGCCTTCCACAGCCTCGACCTCGGCGGCCTCGCCGACACGGTCGAGGTGCTGACCGCTGCGCCGGCCGAGCCCGCCGCAGACGCCGGCGACGACGCCGACGAGATCGCCACCACGCCGTACCCGGCATCGCTGCCGCGCCCGCGCACGCTCGTCCGCGGACGTCAGGCCGACGCCGCCGGCTCGGCCCTCTCACCCGACGGGCGCACATTCGTGGTGTCGCTGCAGACGCCGCAGGGCCGCGCCTCCCGCTACCGTCTCGTCGCCGTCGACACCGAGACCGGTGAGATGACCGAGCTGTTCGACGAGCGCGACACGTACTTCGAGGCGCCCACGATCAGCCACGACGGCCGCACGATCGCCTTCCTCAAGGCGGCGCGGTCCACCCCGGCCGGCCCCGCCGACCAGGAGCTGTGGATCTGCGGCATCGACGGCTCGGACCCCCGACAGGTCGCAGCGGGATGGGACCGGTGGCCCACCGGCATCCACTTCGATCGTGATGACACCGCACTGATCGTGACCGCGGACCAGGACGGCCGCGGCCCGATCTTCCGCGTGCCGCTGGACGGCGGCGCGGTGCAGCAGCTGACCGACGACGACTTCACCTACACGCATGTCGACGTGCGCCCGTCGGGCGAGCTGGTGGCGCTGCGGTCGAACTGGATGACGCCCCCGCACGCCGTGCGCATCGGCCGCGACGGCGCCGTGAGCCCGCTGACCACGCCGGTGGCGCTGCCCGAGGTGCCGGCCACCATGACCGAGGTCGAGACGACGGCAGCCGACGGCGCGCGCGTGCGCGGCTGGCTGCTGCTGCCCGACGGCGCGTCGGCGGCAGCTCCCGCGCCGCTGCTGCTGTGGATCCATGGCGGCCCGCTGAACAGCTGGAACGCCTGGAGCTGGCGCTGGAACCCGCAGCTGGCCGTGGCCCGTGGGTACGCCGTGCTGCTGCCCGACCCGGCGCTGTCGACCGGTTACGGCCTCGAGTTCATCGCCCGGGGCTGGAACGCGTGGGGGGCAGCCCCGTTCACCGACCTCATGTCGATCACCGATGCCGTGGTCGCACGCGATGACATCGACCAGGACCGCACGGCGGCGATGGGCGGGTCGTTCGGCGGCTACATGGCCAACTGGGTCGCGGGGCACACCGACCGGTTCCGCGGCATCGTGACGCACGCGAGCCTGTGGGCCCTCGACCAGTTCAGCGGCACGACCGACCACGCCGACTACTGGACCGAGATCTTCACCCCGGAGGCGATGATCGAGAACTCGCCGCACCGGTTCGTGGAAGACATCGTCACGCCGATGCTCGTCATGCACGGCGACCGCGACTACCGCGTGCCGATCGGTGAGAGCCTGCGGCTGTGGGCCGAGCTCAACGAACACTATTCGGCCGACGACGGGTCGAGCCCGCACCGGTTCCTCTACTACCCCGATGAGAACCATTGGGTGCTCGCACCGCAGCACGCGAAGGTCTGGTACGAGACGGTGTTCGCCTTCCTCGACGAGCGGGTGCACGGTGGGGAGTTCACCCGGCCGGAGCTGCTGGGCTGAGGCTCACTCCTCGGCCCTGGCTGCGCGGCTGGGCTCACTCCTCGACGGGGCTCACTCCTCGGCCGGGATCGGCTCGGCGGGGAGCTTGCGCACGCGCGCGCGTCGGCGCCGGCGCTCGGGGATCATCGACCGCATCTCCTCGAGCTTGCCGAAGCACAGCATGCGGTCGCCGGCTTCGAGGGTCACACCCTTGCGCGGGTTCGGGATGACGGTGGCACCGCGATGCAGGGTCAGGACCGTGATGTCGCGCTCCCACAGCCCGGCTTCGCCGAGCGTCTTGCCGACGAACTCGCCGTTGCCGTGCATGACGAGTTCGGCCACGCCGTAGCCGGTCGACACCGACAGGCGCTGGCGCACATCGATCTCGGGGAAGGCGACCTGCGCGGCGATGTGGTCGATGATGGCACCGGCGACGTCGAGCTGGGTCGCCTCTTCGATGCCCTGCAGGCCGGGGGAGGAGTTGACCTCCATCACCAGCGGGCCGTCGGCCCCCTCGAGCATGTCGACGCCGGCGACGCGCAGGCCCATGATCTGCGCGGACCGCACGGCCGCCTGCTGGTACTCGGTCGTAAGCTCCACCGGCTCGACCGAGCCGCCGCGGTGCACGTTCGAACGGAACTCGTCACCCCGCGCGGTGCGCCGCATCGCCGCGACGACCCGATCGCCCACGACGAGCGCGCGGATGTCGCGCCCGCGGCTCTCGGCGACGAACCGCTGGATGAGCACGTTCTGGTTGGTCGAGTGCAGCGTCTCGATGATCGCCTCGGCGACCTTCACTTCAGGCGCGAGGATCACACCGATGCCCTGCGTGCCCTCGAGCAGCTTGATGACGACTGGGGCGCCGCCGACCTGTTCGATCGCGGGCCGCACGTCGGCCCGGTTGCGCACGAACGCCGTCGCCGGCATGCCGATGTTGTGCCGCGACAGGATCTGGTTCGCCCGCAGCTTGTCGCGCGCGTTCGAGATGCCGTTGGCGGTGTTCGGCGTGTACACGTCCATCTGCTCGAACTGGCGCACCACCGCCGTGCCGAAGTAGGTGATCGACGCGCCGATGCGGGGGAGGATCGCGTCGTAGTCGCTGAGCTGCTTGCCCCGGTACTGCAGGTCGGGCAGCTCGCCGGAGAGGTCTATCGCGAAGCGCAGCGTGTTGAGCACCTTCACGTCGTGACCGCGCTGCTGCGCGGCCGCGCGCAGGCGCTGCGTCGAATATGCCCGTGGGGCGCGCGAGAGGATCGCGAGCTTCATGGAAAACCCCTGCCAAGATGGTGCGGTGAGCGAATCCACCCATTCAAACACCCTCGCGGGATGGCGAGAGTGGGTTCAGCTACCCGATGTCGGCGTGCCGTGGATCAAGGCGAAGCTCGACACCGGAGCGCAGACCTCGTCGATCCATGCGTACGACGTCGAGGCCTTCGACCGCGACGGCACGGCGTGGGTGCGCTTCCGCATCCGGCCGTGGCAGCGATCGGACGCGGACGAGGTCGACGTAGAGCTGCCGGTCCTCGACGTGCGCCGCGTGCGCAGCTCGTCGGGACACGTCGAGGAGCGTTTCGTGGTGCTCATGCGGCTCATCCTGCTCCGACGCGAGGTCACCGCGGAGGTGACGCTCAGCAACCGCGATGCGATGGGATTCCGGATGCTCATCGGGCGTGAAGCACTCAGCCGAGGCTTCGTCGTCGACTCGGCACGGTCGTTCCTCGGCGACGGTGCGCCCCGGCCGATGCGCCGACGCAATCGCGGCACCGCGTAAAGCGGGCGGCCGGCGCGCTGCCGTCACGGCGCAGACACCGCGCCACGGGTCCCCGCGACTGCGGTCACCGCGGGCTGGCGGCGGCGAGCCACTCGTCGAAGGTCTGCGTGCCGATGACGGCCCCGGCGCCGGCCAGGTTGAGCCCCTCACGCATGCCCTTCATCTGCTTGGTCGGCAGCGAGATCGCGGGGATCCAGCCTCGGGCCCCGTGGGCGCGGGCGTAGCGGCGCACCATGTCGTCCAGCTGCTCTTCGCGCGGGCCGGCCAGCTCGATGAGCGGCTGGGGCTCGCCGGCGGCGATGCGGGCCAGGTGCGCGCCGACTTCCGCAGCGGCGATGGGCTGTGTTCGCGCGCGAGGCGCCAGCTGCAGCGGACCGAACTTCGCCCGCGCCGCGATCTGGGCGGCGAATTCATGGAACTGCGTCGCGCGCACGATCGTCGATCCGATGCCGCTGGCGGCCAACGTCTGCTCCTGCGCGAGTTTGCCGGCGTAGTAATCGTGCGGGTTGCGGTCGACGCCCACGATCGACAGCAGCACCAGGTGCCGCACCCCGGCCTCCTCCGCCGCGGCGGCAAGGTTGCCGGTCGCCGCGGTGAAGAACCGGGTGGCCTCGCCTGCGGACAGCGTCGTGATGTTCGCGGCGTCGATCACGGCATCCACCCCGGTCAGCGCACTCGCCAGGCCCGCACCGGTCACCAGGTCGACGCCGGATCCACGGGTCAGCGGCACGACGTCGTCACCGCGGGCGCGGACGGCTGCTGCGATGTGGGCTCCGACGGTGCCGGTGGCCCCGGCGACAGCAATCTTCAAAGGGGGCATGGCCCCATGCTATGGGTCAGCCGGTCACAACTGGGCGCCGTCGTCGAACGG
>JAEXHA010000054.1 GCA_023450335.1 Actinomycetes bacterium
CTCATAGGCCTGCGCGCGGCCCTCGCCGGCGCCGACCTCGTCATCACGGGCGAGGGCTCGTTCGACGGCCAGTCGGCGGCCGGCAAGGTGCCGTCCTTCGTGGCGGAACAGGCCAGGGCGGCCGGCGTGCCGGTGGCCCTCGTCGCGGGGCGGATCGCCGAGGATGCCGACCTGTCGGCGTTCCCGGCATCCATCTCTCTCAGCGAACTGGCCGGCAGTGCCGCGGCCTCGCAGGCCGAACCCGCGCACTGGCTGCGCGCTGCGGGCGCCGCCCTGGCCCGCCGCTTCGCTGCCGGGCGCTGAGCGCTTGCCACTCGAGGTGGCTTGCACCGCCGTCCGCGCGGGTGACGGGGGTCCCGGCAGCTCAGCCGGCGTCGAGCGCGGTCGAGACGACGGCCCGCGCCTCGGCCTGTACTTCGGCGAGGTGCTCGGGGCCGCGCAACGACTCGGCGTAGAGCTTGTAGACGTCCTCGGTGCCTGACGGCCGCGCGGCGAACCACGCGTGCTCGGTCTGTACCTTGAGTCCGCCGATCGCGGCGGCGTTGCCGGGGGCATGCGACAGCCGTGCCAGAATCGGCTCGCCGGCCAGCGTGTCGGCGGCGACCGCCTCGGGTGACAGCTGCGCGAGCTTCGCCTTCTGGGCGGGGGATGCCGGAGCGTCGACGCGCTGATAGGCCGAGGCGCCGAACTCCGCCTCGAGCTCGGCGTAGCGCTGCGACGGCGTCTTGCCGGTCACGGCGAGGATCTCGGCGGCCAGGAGGCACAGCAGGATGCCGTCCTTGTCGGTCGTCCACACCGTGCCGTCGGTGCGCAGGAAGGACGCCCCCGCCGACTCTTCGCCGCCGAAGGCGACCGAGCCGTCGAGCAGTCCGGGCACGAACCACTTGAACCCGACCGGCACCTCGAGCAGCGTGCGCTCCAGTGACGAAGCCACCCGATCGATGATCATCGACGACACCAGAGTCTTACCGATGGCGGCGTCGACGGGCCAGCCGGGACGGTGGCGGAACAGGTAGTCGATCGCCACGGCCAGATAGTGGTTGGGGTTCATGAGTCCCGCGTCGGGTGTCACGATGCCGTGCCGGTCGGCGTCGGCGTCGTTTCCGGTGAGGATGTCGTACTCGTCGCGCCGGGCCACCAGCGCCGCCATGGCGGAAGGCGAGCTCGGGTCCATGCGGATCTTCTCGTCCCAGTCGAGCGTCATGAACCGCCAGGTCGGGTCGACGTCGGGGTTCACGACCGTCAGGTCGAGTCCGTAGCGCTCGCCGATGAGGGCCCAGTACTCCACCGAGGCGCCGCCGAGCGGGTCGGCGCCGACGCGCACGCCGGCGCGGCGGATCGCCTCGACGTCGATGACGTTCTGCAGGTCGGCGACGTATGCCTCGCGGAAGTCATGGCTGCCCAGCGTCGTGGTGTCGATGTCGGCGAAACGCGTGCGGGCGACGCCGTCGAGGCCGGCGGTGATGAGGGCGTTGGCGCGGTCGGCGATCCAGCCCGTGGCGTCGGTGTCGGCGGGGCCACCGTGCGGCGGGTTGTACTTGAAACCGCCGTCGCGCGGCGGGTTGTGCGATGGTGTCACCACGATGCCGTCGGACCGTGCGGGATCGTCGGCGGCGAGGGTGCGGTTGTAGGTGAGGATCGCGTGCGACAGTGCCGGGGTGGGCACCCACGAGTCGCGGGCGTCCACGCGCACGTCGACACCGTTGCCGGCGAGCACCTCGATGGCCGACCGCTCAGCCGGCCGAGAAAGGCCGTGGGTGTCGCGGCCGAGGAACAGCGGGCCGGTGATGCCCTGCTCGCGCCGATAGTCGACGATCGCCTGGGTCGTGGCCAGGATGTGGTCTTCATTGAAGCTCGTCGTCAGCGATGAGCCGCGGTGCCCGCTCGTGCCGAACGCGACGCGCTCGGCCGGCACCGTCGCATCCGGCTTTCGGTCGTAGTACGCGTCGATCAGTTCATCGATGTCGATCAGGTCGGATGCTTCTGCGGGCTGTCCTGCGCGGCTCATGGACTCAGTCTGCCTTCTCCGCGCCGCGCTGTCATGGCCGGGCTCGGGACGGGGTGCCGCCGCGAGGCTAGGCTTGACCCCCGTGAGCACCGATCCCGCCGCGCCCGTCCGTCGCACGTACAGCTACCTCGGACCGGCCGGGACTTTCACCGAGGCCGCGCTCTCGCAGGTCCCCGAAGCCCGCGACCAGATCTGGAAGCCCGTGCGCAACGTCGGCGAGGCGCTCGCCGATGTCGTCGAGGGGCGATCGGATGCCGCGATGATCGCCATCGAGAACTCTGTGGACGGTGGGGTCTCGACCGCGCAGGACGCGCTGGCGACGATGCCCGGCCTGCGCATCGTGGGGGAGTACCTCGTCCCCGTCGACTTTGTATTGGTCAGCCGCCCCGGGCAGCGCCTCGAGGACGTGTCGCTCGTGGCAGCCCACCCCGTCGCGTACGCGCAGTGCCTGCGCTGGCTCAGCGTCCACCTCCCCGAGCACGCGCACATCCCGGCGGCCAGCAACGTGTCCTCCGCCGTGGGCATCGTCGACGGGATCAGTGATGCGGATGCGGCGATCGCGCCCCCCGGCATCCTCGAGCATTACGACCTCGAGCTGCTGGCCGAGCACATCGGCGACAACGAGAGCGCGGTGACCCGGTTCGTGCTGGTCAGTCGCACGGTCGCCCCGGCCGAGCCCACCGGCGCCGACAAGACCTCGCTCATCGTCGAGCTGCCCGAAGACCACCCGGGCGCCCTGCTGGAGCTGCTCGAGCAGTTCGCGACTCGCGGCATCAACCTGTCGCTGCTGGCGTCACGCCCCATCGGTGACGCGCTCGGACGCTACCGTTTCGTGATCGACGCCGATGGGCATGTGCAGGACGAGCGCATGGCCGACGCGCTCCTGGGCCTGCGGCGCTTCTCACCCAAAGTCATCTTCCTGGGCTCGTATCCTCGCGCCGACCGCGCGATCGTGCGGTACCCGCAGCGGTATTCCGATGACGTGTTCGTCGAAGCGCGTGACTGGCTGCGGGGGCTCATCTCAGGCGAGCCCGAGATCTGAACCCGCCCGGGCCGCCGTACGGGTTGAACGGGTCGTCGCGCGAGTGCACCACCCTGTGTCGCGTGGCGCGGCAGCCGTGACGCCGTGCGCGGAGCAGAGCGGGGCGGCGCGGGGTCAGGCCGCGAGCAGCTCGAGGGTCTGAGCGCGGCCGGTGGCGGCATTCATCGGCTCGGCGTCGTACGCGCCGGCGACCGGCGAGACCATGACCTCGTCGACTCCGTGCCGGTCGGCGAAGGCCGCGACAGCGGACGCCGTTTCGGCACCGGTGCCGACGAACCAGCGCCGAAGCATCGCGTCGAGGATCGGCGAGGCGAGCTGGTCGGTCGCCTCGGCAGCCGCGGCCTGCTCCACCGTCTCCAGCGGCGTGAGCGGCCGGTTGCCGCGCAGCCGGGCCATCATGCGCACCTGCGGCAGCGCACGGGCGGCGGCCTCATCGGCGGTGGGTGCGGCGATGACGTTGGCGGTGAGGAAGGTGCGGGGCGCCGCGAGGGCCTCGGACGGCTGGAATCCGGTGCGGTACAGGTCGAGCGCCCGCTCGAGTCCCTCGCCCGAGAAATGGTTCGCGAACACATACGGCAGGCCCATGGCCGCGGCCAGCTGCGCCGAGTAGTCGCTGGACCCCAGCAGCCACACCTCGGGCGTGGTCGCTGCTACCGGAGTGGCGTGGACGTCGTAGGTGCCGCCCGAGGTGAAGCGCACGGTCGCACCGTCGGCCGACAGCAGCGAGGTGATATCGCGGATGTGGTCGGGGAAGCGCTCGACATCGCTCGTGGTGCCCGACTGGCGCAGCAACTGGGTGATCACCGGGTCGCTGCCGGGCGCCCGCCCGATGCCGAGGTCGACGCGGCCCGGCGCGAGGGCCTCGAGTGCGGCGAACTGCTCGGCCACGACGAGGGGGGAGTGGTTGGGCAGCATGACGCCGCCCGACCCGACGCGGATGCGCACGGTGCGGGCGGCCGCCGCAGCCGCCAACACCGGTGGTGTCGTCGAGGCGACCGCCGGCATGTTGTGATGTTCGGCGAACCAGTAGCGCCGATAGCCCAGGTCGTCGGCGCGCTGCGCGAGACCGAGAGAGGCCGCGACTGCCTGCGCGCTGGTCTGCCCGGTGCGCACGGGCACAAGGTCGAGGACGGACAGGGCGGGGCGGTCTGAGGTGCTCATCGTCAGGATCAACCGCGCGCCGGCGTCCGGCATTCCACGCGGCGCCGACGGGCGCGGCGGCCGCGCTACGCCGTCGACGCCGGTGAGTCGTGGCCGGACGGAACACGCACCAGCAGCGACCCCGCTGCCACGCGCACCGCCATGTGTACGGCTTCACCGAACTCGTCGCCGTCCAGCTGCACCGGCTGCACTGCCTGCGCCGCGACGTCGATGCCGGTCCCCTTCGTGTAGCGGATCGAATTGTCACGAGTGCTCAGCGCCAGGATCTGCCGGCCCGCGCGAAACCGGCGCAGCACGCTGTTGTCCCATGCGACGCGGCGCCATACGAGCAACCAGCCGAACGGGTTCTTAGGCTGGAAGATCGCGATGTCCAGTTGCCCGTCGGTGATCGACGCTTCGGGGATGAGCTCGAGTCCGGCCGGCAGCGACCCGCAGTTGGCGATCAGCACGCTCTGCACCTGGGCTCGGTGCATCCGGTGCCCGACCACCTGGTACATCACGGGGAACGGCTTGGCGTTGACCAGCGAACGTGCGGCACCGTCGACATAGGCGACCCAGCCGACCTTCTTCTTCAGATCGCCGCTGGTGTTCGCGATCATCGCGGCGTCGAGGCCCATGCCGCCCATCACGACGAAGGCGTGCTCGACCGTTTCGCCGTCGGGACGCCGCAGCGCCGCGAAGCCCACGTCGATCGGCAGAGTGTCGCCGTCGAAGGTGGCGCGCACCATCGCTTCGGGATCATCGAGGGGAAGGTGCAGGTTGCGCGCGAGCAGATTGCCCGTGCCGCTGGGCACGATCGTGAGGGGCACTCCCGATCCGCTCATCGCCTCAGAGACGGCGCGCACCGTTCCGTCGCCTCCGGCGACCAGCACCGCGTCGACGCCTTCTTTCAACGCCACACGCGCGATGTCGTCGCCGAGGTCATCGATCGTCGTCTCGAAGTCCAGCGGCTCGGCCCAGCCCGCCTCGGCCGAAAGTCGCGCAACGGTGGCGCGCAGCGCGTCGGCATCCACCTTGATCGGATTGCAGATCAACGCCGCGCGGCGGGAGGAGCTCGGAGCGTCCGTCATGAAGGTCACGATAGCGTCAGGCCGTCGGCGAGGGCCTTGCGGCTCGTCGGTAGACTTGCCGGATGATCGATCTCGCCGTTCTCCGCGACAATCCCGAGCTGGTCAAGCGCTCGCAGGTGGCGCGGGGCGAGTCGCCCGACACCGTGGACGCCGCGCTGGCGGCCGACCGTGACCGGCGCGCCGCGCTTGCGCTGTACGAAGAGTTGCGTGCGGCCCAGAACGTCCACGGCAAGAAGGTCGCGAAGGCGCCGAAGGACGAGAAGGCGGCCCTGGTGGCCGAGGCCAAGCAGCTCAGCGACGACGTGAAGCAGGCTCAGCGTGCGGTCACCACCGCCGAAGAGACAGCCACCGCGGCCATGGCGCGGATCGAGAACATCGTCATCGAGGGGGTGCCGGCGGGGGGCGAGGACGACTTCGTCACTCTGCGCACCCACGGCGAGCCCGCCGCGTTCGACTTCGACCCGCGTGATCACCTCGCGCTCGGCGAGAAGCTCGGCGCTATCGACATGGAGCGCGGCGCGAAGGTCTCGGGCGCCCGATTCTCTTTCCTCACCGGCATCGGTGCGCGGCTCGAGCTCGCGCTGATGAACCTGGGGCTCGAGCGGGCCGTCGCCGGAGGCTTCATCCCCATGATCCCCCCGACGCTCGTGCGTCCCGAGGTCATGCGTGGCACCGGCTTCCTCGGTCAGCACGCCGATGAGGTCTACCACCTCGATGGTGAAGACCTGTACCTGGTCGGCACCAGCGAGGTGCCGCTGGCCGGTTACCACATGGACGAGATCATCGACCTGTCTGCCGGCCCGAAACGGTACGCAGGCTGGTCGACCTGCTATCGCCGCGAGGCGGGTGCCGCCGGTAAGGACACCCGCGGCATCATCCGCATGCACCAGTTCAACAAGCTCGAGATGTTCGTCTACACGACACAGGACGAAGCCGAAGCCGAACACCTGCGGCTGGTCGAGATGCAGGAGCGCATGCTGCAGGACCTCGGCCTGGCGTACCGCGTCATCGATGTCGCCGCCGGCGACCTGGGCTCGTCGGCCGCCCGCAAGTACGACGTCGAGGCGTGGGTGCCCACCCAAGGTGCGTACCGCGAGCTGACGTCGACCTCGAACTGCACGTCGTACCAGGCGCGGCGCCTCGATGTGCGCCACCGGCCGCTCGTGGACGGTCAGCCGGGCAAGACCGAGTTCGTCGCGACCCTCAACGGCACACTGGCCACGACGCGCTGGATCGTCGCATTGCTGGAGACACACCAGCGCGAAGACGGCTCGGTGGTGATCCCCGAGGTGCTGCGGCCTTACCTGGGAGGGCTCGAGGTCGCGGAGCCGATCGCGTGAACGACGCGCAGCTGCCGCCGACGGGCTCGGTGAAGGTCGTTCCCCCCGAGACCGCGGCCGGCATCGTCGAGGAGATCGCCGATGACGCCGAGAACCCGACCGTCGTCTCGACACGACTGCTCATCGCGCTCGACGTCGACGGCACGGTCGTGCTGGAGGACGAGTCACTGAGTCCGGGTGTCGTGGATGCCATCGCACACGCGCAGCGGGCCGGTCACGAGGTCATGCTCGCCACGGGCCGGTCGTGGGAGGGCACACGCGGCATCCTCCGGGTGCTCGACATCAACCCCGAGTACGTCGTGTGCTCCAACGGTGCCGTCATCCTCAAACGCGTGGACGGCGACTTCGGCGAGGAACTGCATTACGAGCGCGCGCACGTGGAGACGTTCGATCCCGCCGAGGTGCTGCACTTGCTGCGCGATCACCTGCCCGACGCACGGTACCTCGTCGAGCTGCCCGACGGTCGGCGCCGCTACACCGAGTTCATGGACGACTGGAATCTCCAGAACGCGCGCCGCGTGCCCTTCGAAGAGCTCGCCTCGCAGCCGGTGTGCCGCGTGGTGGTCGTCTCGCCTGAAGACACCGATCAGGATTTCGTCGAGCTGGTCTCGCGCATCGGCCTGAACGAGGTCTCCTACGCGGTGGGCTGGTCGGCGTGGCTCGACATCGCGCCGCAGGGCGTCGACAAGTCGACGGCGCTCGAACGGGTGCGCGTGTGGCTCGATGTCGCCCCCGAGGACGTGCTGGTCATGGGTGACGGCCGCAACGACGTCGGCATGCTGCGCTGGGCACGCGACCACGGCGGCCGCGCGATCGCGATGGCGCAGGGCCCCGAAGAGGTGCGGCGTGAGGCGAGCGAGACCACGACATCTGTCCAGGCCGGTGGGGTCGCCGACATCCTGCGCCGGCTGTAACCGTCGTTCCCGCGTCTCCAGTCGGCATCGCCAGGACGCGCGCGGTGCGCCTCACACGCCGTGAACGGCGTCTTTCAGCGCCTCCACAGCCATCTGCGTGAGAATTGGTGGTCGGTCCTCGACTAGACTCGACCCCTGTTCGAAGGATGCTGCGTGCATCATCGGGAGGGTTGTCCGAGCGGCCGAAGGATCCGGTCTTGAAAACCGGTGGGCAGAAATGTCCCGTGGGTTCGAATCCCACACCCTCCGCATTCTGAAAGGACGCCCGTGAGCGAGAGCCCCGAGGTGAAGGCGTCGCGGCGTCGACAGCCCGTCGCCCGTCACGGCATCCTGACATCCCCCAACCCGCTCGTGCAGCTGTTGCAGGTGCTGACGGCCGTCGTGGCGGTGGTCATCGTCAGCGCGCTGGTGGTCGGCGGCTTCGCGGTGTGGGACTCGGCGCGTGCACTCGATGAGAGCGGCGTGTCGATCGGCGACGATGAATCGACGCTGCCGCCCACGCTCGGTGAGATCGAGGGCGGCGTGAACGTGCTGGTCGTGGGCACCGACTCGTGCGAGGGGCAAGACCTCGAGCTGTTCCCCCGGTGCAAGCACGACGACGGCGGTGAGCGCAACGACGTCACCATGCTCGTGCACATCAGCGACGACCCGCGCCGCGTCACCGTCGTCTCCTTCCCCCGCGACATGGTGGTGCCGATTCCGTCGTGCCCCGACGGCGAGGGCGGCCACTACTCGGCCATGAGTGGTCAGATGATCAACTCGTCGTACATGTACGGCGGGCTGCCGTGCACCGTGCTCACCGTCGAGGAGCTCACCGGCGTCGACATCCAGTACGCGGCGGCCATCCGGTGGACCGGCGTCATCAACATGTCCGACGCCATCGGCGGCGTCGATGTGTGTGTCGAAGATGACATCAGCGACAAGCACACCGGCCTGGACCTGACTGCCGGCGACCACACCCTGGTCGGCAACGAGGCGCTGCAGTTCCTGCGCATCCGCCACGGCATCGGCGACGGCTCCGATCTCGGTCGCATCTCGAACCAGCAGCAGTTCATGAGCTCGATGGTGCGCAAGCTGCAGTCCGGTGGCGTGCTGGGCAACCCTGCCACTCTGCTCAACCTCGCCACAACCGCGGTGCGCCAGGTGAACCAGGGGCAGCTTGTGCTCAGCAGCACCCTGACCAACCCGCAGCGCATGGTCCAGATCGCCATGGCGGTGCGCAACGTCAAGTACGAGGACATCGTGTTCGTGCAGTACCCGACCGCGTACGCGACCGGTGGTTCGCGCGTCGTGCCCGTGTATGACGCGGCCGAGGTGCTGTTCACGGCCCTGGAGGAGAACAAGGCGCTCACCCTCACCGGTGAGGCCAGCGGTGGGCACGGTGTCGAGGTGGTCGGTGAGGCCGAGGCTCCCGGCGGTGGCACCACCACCACGCCCGATCCCGAAGTGACTCCCGGTGACGAAGAGACTCCCGCAGCCGGTGAGACCCCCGCTGCCGACGACTCGGTCGACCTGCCGGGTGTGATCCCGGGGCAGACAGCCGCACAGGTCACCTGCACGCGCGCCGAGCGCTGAGCAAGACGAGGGATGCCGGGCCGGCACGGCCGGCACGGTCGCGGCCGCGATGGCGTGAGTGGTGTCAGGTGGTCGTGGTGCGCGCGGCGAGGCCGTCGAGTGCGTCGGTGAGCTGATTGATGACAGCGGCCGCGATCTCCGCCTCCGCCGGGGGCAGACCCTCGATGACCTCGACGACGGTCGCGTGGTGCGCGCCGAACACGCGGTCGACGTGGCCGATCGCCTCTTCCGTGGGGACGAGGAAATGTGCGCGGCGGTCGCGGGGGTGCTGCTGTCTGGTGACATAACCGCGGCGCACGAGACGATCGACCACGTTGGTCACCGTGGCGCTGGAGGTGTCCAGCATGACCATGAGGTCTTTGGGGCTGATATCGCGCTGTTCACGGTGCCCTTGCACCAGATATCGCAGCGCGCTGAGGTCGAGTGTCGCCATTCCCGAGGCGTTGCGGGACCGGTCCGCCTGCACCCTCTCCGAGTTGCGGAAATGCAGGATCGCCGTGCTGAGCAGGCGTCCTGATTCGGTGCTCGGCTGCTCCGCGTAGAGGTGTTCACCCTCGTGAAGTACGACCGTCTTCGGCATGCGACCCCCTCAGTAGTCCCTGATCATGTGCCGATGAATCCCATTTGCGAACTCCAGCGTACCGTACGCGAACTATGAAAACTAGCAAGTAGTACACCAATCGTGATACATATTTACTTAGTTACCTAGTTGGTGCGAGAAATGGGAGAACAGAATGCTTCAGAACGTTCGATCGACCGAGACGCACGAAGCCCCGGTGGCTGCACCGTTCGTGGCTCTTGGGGTTGACCTTGTGCCCCAGGTGCGTCCGTTGCGACAGGGCGGTCTCAGCGACCTGCTCGCCCTCCGGCGTCGCGACCGCCGCCACCGCGCGGCGTGATACGCCGGTTCCCGGCATCCACCACCCACACGATAGGAGCGCTGACATGGGACAGTTGCATTACGGATACGGCAGTGAGCCGCTGAACATTCCGGATCGAGTGCTCGCACACCTGCGGGTTGTGACGACGACCAAACTGCGGCGGCAGGAGAGCTTTCCGCTGACGCTGCTCTACCCGGACGAGAGCGGCCCCGGCCGCACAACGCTGTGGATGCACGCCGCGATTCCGCTGCGTTTCGAGTTCGACTGCGCAGAGGCGGAAGGTATCGAGCGCGAGTTCCTTCAGCAGCTGGGTGAGGAGGCGAACTCGGCGAACGGCATCGTGATCGACGGCCGCGCCGAGACCCCCATCGAGATGACGTCGCGCAAGCCGGTGGCAGCGTGAGCACCGCCGGGCTGACAGCAATGTCGGCAACATCACGCCTCATCCTCGACCCGCTGGACAAGGATGCGTGGCGATTGCGGGATCTCGCCGTCGACCCGGCGGACGCCGCGAGCGTCGTCGCCTACGTCGAGCGACCCCGCAAAGGGCGCTACGAAGTGACCTGGCTGTCGGATGGCCCGACTACCGAAGTCCTTCCCAACCCCGATGTGCTCTTCCGTCGCGCGGAGGAGATGCTGCGTGGAGGGGAGGTGGTGCACTGATGGACGAGCTGGACGACCAGGTGGACGAGTTCGAAGACGCGCTGGAGCGCGAGTGGCGCCTCATCTACGGGATCCCCTCCGACGAGCCGGCTGCGGCCTGACCCCGCACGGGCGTCTCGCTCACTTCGGCTATGATTGCTGAGCGTGTCCGTGCTTTTCTGCACTCGGACACCTGGAGACGTCGCATAGTCAGGCCTAGTGCACCACCCTGCTAAGGTGGAGTCCCCGTAAGGGGACCGAGGGTTCAAATCCCTCCGTCTCCGCGGAAAAACCCCCGGCCTGCCGGGGGTTTTCTCGTTGCGGCTAGAAGGGCGATCGGTGATGTCCGGGATCGATGCAGGTGCCGGCCGTGGCTCGGTCAACAGGCGCGGCGGGAGCCAGACGCGAATCCGAGCCACGTGTGCCGGTTGTTCCACCAGCACCAGCCCAGCTTCGCAGCGCCCTGATGACCGCGGCCGTCCCTTCCCGTGCCGTTCGATATCCAGAGTGCGGGCGTACGCGAGTCGAACCCTTTCGCCGTTCGCCGACGGGAACCGATCATCATGTAGCAGGCGTTGCGATCGAGGACAGCAGGAAGCTGCAATGCCCAATGCACGCCTTCGACGACGGTGAACGGTGTACGCGCGGCACTCGACAACGCTTCGTGAGCCTCCGCCGGAGACCAGTTGCGCATGTCATCCCCGCGCCGGGGGTCTTCGATCGCGTAAACAGTCGTGGTCGGGACCGCTACGTCGGGAGCCGGCAGGAATTCGTCGATGTCCTCCCAATCGACCACGACGAAGCCGTCCAGCTCCCGCTCATTGACTGTGCGCTTGAGGTGCGGAACAAGTGCTCTCACCGCCAAGGCCCGGTCCGATACGACAAGCAGCGCTCCTGGAGCGACACGCCGTTGCAGATCGATGGCCGCATCACGCAACTCATCGGCAGTAAGCGTGCTGCCGATGTCGTCCAGAAGGCCCGTCGCGATCAGACGTTCGGCTTGCTCCGCCAGCGGCGGCAACCCCGGTACAACCATCTCCGACACCGCACCCGAAGTTGTGACGTCAGTCTTCTTCGCGATCGTTTCGTCCACACCATCTCCTCAGCGATCGAAGTCAAACGACTTCCAACGACAATGAGCGCCCGACTATTCCCCCGTGACGCCAGAGACGTCACGTCGAGTCGCGGACGCGATCGGTGACGAGAACTCGTTCACGCACGCCCGCTCCTGCGGCGTCAAGTGGGAGCATCAAGAGGTTCTGATGTCGGCGGCTGAACGCTTCCGGTCGTGGGCTCCGATCGCCGGGCCGCAAACCCGATAGCTTGGTCGCGGGGGAGTGCGTCCCCCGACATTTCGCGGCGGCCGAGGACGGATCGCCACGTGATCTGGGCTCGTGGGAGGCTTCGGTGGTGCGCGCGCGGTCGGTGAAGAGAGCATGGTGGATCGTCGGATCGGCCGCGGCGGCAGCCGTGGCGTTGGTCGTGACCTACTTCGTCGTCTTCGCCCAGCCTGACTACGGCCGGTTCGAACAACGTATCGAGGCGCGATGTGCACCGTTGGTCGTCCTGGCCTTTCGCGGCAGCGGCGAAGGCAACCTCACCCCGGGTGAGACGAGCAACACCGGCGCGCCGTACCGTTACGGCGACTCGGAACTGGTCACCAACGGGTGGGAGGGCGTCACGCTCGACGGGCTCTTCGACGCGCTGTCGACGACCGAGTATGAGGGGTTCCGCGCCGATCAGATCCCGGTGGTTCCGATCGGCCCGGCCAGTGCGGAGGAGCCGTTCGGCTACGACGCGATCGCCGCCGTCACCGAGGCCAGCAGCCTGGAGTCGGCCTTCACGTTCTCATCCTCCAAGCTTCTGCAGTCGGCCACTCGGGGCGCCGAAGCGGCGACCTACCTGATCGCGGACTATCTGCGCGTCGCCGAGGGGTGCCCCATCGAGCCGAAGTTCGTGGTGGCCGGGTACTCGCAGGGCGCCATGGCGGCGCGCCACACGGCCGAGCTCAATCCCGACAGTGTCATCGGTGTCGTGAACATCGGTGACCCGTACCAGAAGCCCAACGGTCTGGGCGTGCGGGCGGAAGGTGCGGGCGGCATCGGCATCATCCGGTGGAAGGCTGACGTGCTGCAGGCCGAGGCGCTCGACGCCTACTACCGGGCGCGCGACCTGGGTTCAGCGATCTGCCACGCGGGCGACCCGATCTGCGAGTTCAGCCCACTCGAGGGGCTCCTCAAGCTGGCCACGGGCCTGTATGGCGAGCACCTCGACTATTACTCCGACCTCTTCCCGCACGAGGCGAAGGAGGACGCGGAGGCCATCGCCCGGCTCGCATATCTGCGCTGGCAGCTGGCGTATGAAGCGATGGATGCCGGCGAGTCACTGTCGTTTCAGGACGCTGCCGCCGCCGGTGCGCAGACCGAGCTGCGCGCCGTGTCGCTGTCCTATGCCGGGGTGCCCACCCTCGTATCGGCGTTCCGTCCGGCCCACCTCGGTGCCGGGGTCACCTACGAGTTCGATCTCGACGACGACGGCGATTTCGAGACGCTGTCGAGCACCGGCCTGGTGTGGGTCACGTTCGACGACGAGGGCCCGCACCCGATCAGTGTGCGCGTGACCGACGACGCGGGCCAGACTGAGCAGCAGCACGTGACCATCCCCGTCGCACCGCCGGGCGACATCACGTTCACCGGCGACGGCGTCATCGACCCCGTCACCGCGTCCGGCCCTGAGCCGGCGCCCGCTCCGGCGCCAGCGCCCGCTCCTGTACCGGCTCCCAGCCCGAGTCCGAGCCCCGCGCCGCAGCCCGCGCCGCGCCCGAGTCCGGCCCCGACACCTGCGCCGACGCCGACGCCTACGCCGAGTCCGGCGCCCACTCCCACCCCGACGCCGTCCCCGACCCCGACCCCGTCTCCGACCCCGCCGCCGTCTCCGACCCCGACGCCGTCTCCGACTCCGACTCCGACACCGACACCGACTCCGACTCCGACACCGGAACCCCCGGCGGTACCCGCAATCACGGTGGAGCCGTCGGCGGTCTCTCCGGGTGAGTCGCTGCGCCTCGCGGGCACCGGGTTCGCGCCCGGCACGCAGGTCTACGTCATGGGGCCCTGGTTCGAGTCGCTGGAGGTGATCGACAGCGCCGGCGGGTTCGTCGCGACGCACGTCATCCCCGACGGGGCAGAGCCCGGTGAGCATGTCGTGGTCGTCACCGCCGACGAGCCCGAGGAATACCGGTTCGAAGCGCCCTTCACCGTGCTCCGGGCGCAGACTCCCGCGCCGACGGTGGTCTTCGACCCCGACCCTGTGCTGCCCGGCGGCACGCTGCACATCTCAGGCAGCGGTTTCGCCGCCGCCGAGGTGCAACTTGCATCCACCTGGTTCCAGGGCCTGGTGACTGTGGATACCACGGGCGGGTTCGCTGCCGATTTCCTGATCCCCGCCCAGGCGGAGCCTGGTCCCGTCGAGCTGTCAGTGACCCTGATCGAGCCGACCTTCCCTGACGAGCCGACCGGATACGCCTTCACCTACACCGTCGCCGAGCCGCCGGCCGTCGAGACACCGGTCGTGACGGTCAGCCCGTCCGCGGTTCTGCCCGGTCAGACGATGCTCGTGGAAGGCAGCGGCTTCCCGCCCTCCATGCCGATGTGGGTCGGCACGGACTGGACGGTGGGCCTCGAGATGTCGGATGCCGATGGAAACGTCTCTGCCGCCCTCGCCATACCGCAGGATGCGGCGCCCGGCGACTACGAGATCACCATCTCGAGCTACAACGACCATGTTCCCGAGCCGGAGTTCTCCTACAGCTACTCGTTCACCGTACTGAGCTGGTCTCAGCAGCCCTGACCGGATCTGCAACGACCGCGGCGCTCGTGCCCGCGTGCCACGTCCGGTAGCCGCCGTCGAGGTTGCGCGCGTCGACCCCCAGTTGGCGCAGCAGGCGGGTGGCGATATGCCCGCGCCGCCCCACCTGGCAGTGGACGATGAGCGGCCCGTCAGGCAGCTCATCGCGGCGTTCGCGCAGTTCGTCGAGTGGCAGATTGATCGACCCGGGAATCGCTCCGACGGCGAACTCAGCCGGCGAGCGCACGTCCACGAGCGTCGTCCCGCCCGCCTGAGCTGCGTCGAGCTCATGCCACTGCACCGTGGGCGTGAGGCCCGAGCGTGCGTTCTCGGCCGCGTAGCCGAGGAAGTTCACGGCATCCTTGGCGGAGCCGAACTGGGGGGCGTAGGCCAATTCGAGATGGGCGAGTTCGGATGCCGGCAGCCCAGCATGCAGGGCCGTAGCGATGACGTCGATGCGTTTGTCGACCCCGTCGCGGCCGACGACCTGTGCTCCGAGGATCGCGTCGGTCGCGGGGTCGAACAGCATCTTCATCGACAACGCCTCTGCGCCGGGGTAGTAGCCGGCGTGGGAACCGGGGTGAACGTGGACGATCGCGAACGTGCGGCCCGCACGTCGAAGCTCTTTCTCGCTCCAGCCGACCTTCGCGGCGACGATGTCGAACACCTGCACGATGCCCGTGCCCAGGGCCGGGCGTGCCGCGACCTGGTGGCCGGCGATCACGTCGGCCACCATGCGGCCATGACGGTTGGCGAGCCCGGCCATCGTGATCAAGGATGCTCGACCGCCCACGAGGTCGGACTTCTCGGCGGCGTCGCCGACCGCGAAGATGTCGGGATCGTCGGTGCGGCACTGCGCGTCCACCGCGATCCCGCCCGTCTCGCCGATCCGCAATCCGGCCGCGGCGGCCAGCCGTGTCTCGGGGATCACGCCGGTCGTATCGACGATCAGCCTGGTTATGATCGCGGTGCCGTCGGTGAGCAGGACGGCGTCCTCCTCGACCGCGGCGATCTCGAGACCCAGGCGCAGGTCGACGCCGTGGGCGCGCACCGTCGCGGCCAGTGGCGTCGCCATCTCGGGGTCGAGCGGCGAGAGGAGCTGACCCCCACGCTGCACGAGGGTGACGCGCGCTCCCCGGGCGACGAGATTCTCCGCCGCTTCGAGCCCCGTGTAGCCCCCGCCCACCACGACCACCGGCATCCCGCGGTGCGTGATCGCGGCATCCACGGCGTCGGCGTCGGCCACGGTGCGCAGCGAGAAGGTCCGCACGCCGGTGGCCGTGGCCACGGCCCGCGGGTGTGCCCCAGGAGAGAGGATGAGCCGGTCATACCCCTCGGTGCGAAGCTCACCGCTCTCGAGATTCCGCACGTCGATGGTCTTGCTGTCCCGGTCGATCGCCACCACTTCGTGCCGGACGTGCACGTCGAGCCGGAAGCGCCGATGCAACGATTCCGGCGTCTGCAACAGCAGCGATGAACGTTCGGTGATCGCGCCGCCGACGAAGTAGGGAAGGCCGCAATTCGCATACGAGACGTGCGGGCTGCGCTCGAAAACGACGATCTCGGCCGATTCGTCGAGGCGCCGCAGACGGGTGGCCGCCGACATCCCGCCGGCGACGCCGCCGACGATCACGACCTTCCGGTGTGACGGCGTCATCGCTGGAAGATCCGTGCGAGGAACCCGCCCGTCCGAGACTGCTCCGAGTGGCCGGCGCACCATTGGGTGGCTGGCACGGCCGCGCGGACGGCATCGACGTGCTGACCGCAACCGGCCCACGTCGTCTTCTTGCAGGTGGTGCATGTCACCGGACGGCACATGGTTCGCTCCGTTCTGGATACCCCGTGGTATCGACCCAGCGACTATACCCCAGGGGGTATCCTGTCTCTGTCGGCAAATATTCAGGGGAGGCGCATCATGAGCGCGGACGCAGAGGTGCAGAGGAAGATCCTCAACCGGCTCAAGCGGGCGCATGGCCAGCTGGCTGCGGTGATTGCGGCCGTCGAACGCGGCAGTGACTGCCGCACGGTGGTCACGCAGTTGTCGGCGGTCAGCAGCGCGCTCGACAAGGCGGGGTTCCAGATCATCGCGAGCGCGATGAAGGACTGCCTGGTCGAAGGCGACGATGCATCCGCCGACGGGGTCACTCTGCCGGAGCTCGAGAAGCTGTTCCTGTCGCTGTCCTGAGCATGGCACGCCGTGGCAGGCTGTCAGCATGGCTGGAGATGTGTCGCTGGGAGTCGCCGGCGCAGTCGGGCCCGACGTGGCCGCTCGCCTGGCGCCCGACGTCGCAGACGCCGGATTCCGCGCGCTGTGGGTGAACGACACCCCGGACGGTGATGCGCTCGAGGCGCTCGCGGCCGCGGCTGCCGTGACCGACGGGCTCGTTCTCGCCGCCGGGGTCATCGACGTCACCCGGCGTCCGGCCGCCGAGATCGTCGCCCGCGTGCGTGCGCTCGGTCTGCCCGAGGAACGGCTGGTGATCGGCATCGGTGCCGGTGGTCGGCGGACCGGGGCGCTGGCCCTCATGACCGATGCCGTCACGACGCTCCGTGCCGAGACCGACGTCCAGGTGTTCATCGGCGCGCTGGGACCGCGCATGCGGAGGTTGGCGGCGACCCACGCCGACGGGGTCGTGCTCAACTGGCTGACCGCCGACGCCGCGCGCACCCAGGCGGCGCAGGCGCATGACCTGGCACCGCACACCCGGGTCGTGCTCTACGCGCGCACGGCGCTGGACCCGGCCGCTGCTCTGCCGCTGCGCGCCGAAGCCGAACGCTACGGGGCCATCCGCGCGTACGCGGACAACTTCGCACGCCTGGGCGTCGCGGCCACGGACACCGTCATCCAGCCCGAGGATGCGGGCTCCGACATCCGGACCTTTCGCGACGCCGTCGACGAGCTCGTGCTGCGCGCGGTGACACCGCGGGGCGACGTCGACGACCTCCGCCGATTCCTCCACGCCGCCGCCGGGCTGCTCTGAATCGCGCCGCGCAGCCGCAAGGGGGCCCTTACTGGGTCGCGCCCCGCCGATGCTTCACTGTGTCTTGGTCGGCCCCGCGGTCGGGGGAGTCCAGGCCGGCTCGGGGTTGATCGTGGCCGAGATGCGGCGCGCCGCCGTCGCGAGCTGACGCGCCTGGTTCTCGGTGAGGCTGTCGAACACCAGTTGCCGCACCAGCGCGTGGTGGGCGGGTGTGGATTGCGCTACCTGCTCGTGACCTTGCTCGGTCAGTGTCGCGAGGGTGAACCGGCCGTCCGTCGGGTCGATCGTCCGGTGCACCCAGCCCTGCCTCTCCAGGCGTGAGATCGCGCGAGAGAGGCGGGAGAGCGTGCAGCTCGCGTAGCCCGCGAGGGTGCTCAGCCGCAGCGATCGCTCGGGCGCGGCATCCAAAGCGAACAGAAGGCCGTGCTCGAAATGCGACAGTCCGCTGTCGTGACGCAATTGAGCGTCGAGGGCCGCGGGAAGTCGTTCGAGCAAGGTTGCCACCGACGCCCACGCATCGAGTTGCGCTGCGCTCAGCGGAGCGTCGTCAGACGGTGTCGGCACGCGACACAGCGTACGGCATCGCGAAGCAGCGACGCCGATGTCAACTTGCTCAGACAAGTCACGGCTCCGTAGGATGACTTTCCTGAGCAAGTCATACGATGCGAATCAGCGTCGAGAACGGGAGTGTCGATGGATCTGCAGCTACGGGACAAGTCCGCATTCATCAGTGGATCAAGCCAAGGAATCGGGTATGCGATCGCTGCGGCGCTCGCCGCCGAGGGGGTGCAGGTCACGCTGAATGGGCGGGATGCCGGACGCCTGGCCAGTGCCGTCGAGCGGCTCGATGCGGAGTATCCGGCATCCCACCCGAAGGGGCTGGTCGCTGACTTCTCACGCTCGGAAGAGGTCGCGCAGCTGACCGCTTCGATGGGTGAGGTCGACATCCTGATCAACAATGTGGGGCTGTTCGACCTTGCTCCGTTCGAGTCCATCGACGACGAGGAGTGGGCACGGTATTTCGAGGTCAACGTCATGAGCGCCGTGCGTCTGGCACGCCACGCGCTCGGCGGCATGCTCCAGCGTGGCTGGGGGCGGATGATCTTCATCAACAGCGAATCCGCAGTCAACGTCCCCGCTGACATGGTGCACTATGGCGCGACCAAGGCGGCAATGCTCGCGCTGAGCAACGGCCTGGCCAAGCTCACCCGTGGCACAGGCGTCACCGTCAACACCGTGCTCGGCGGTCCCACCTACTCCGACGGAGTGGCGGCGACGGTGGATGCGATCGCCGCCGCGCAGTCGGTGCCGCTCGATGCGATGAAGGCGGCGATCATCGGGGCGAACCGCACGTCGCTGCTCGAGCGCTTCATCGAACCGTCCGAGATCGCACACATGGTCGCCTACCTCTCGAGCCCCGTGTCCTCCGCTACCAACGGCGCGGCGCTGCGTGCTGACGGCGGCGTGCTCACCGGGATCGTGTAGCCGGTGACCGCAATCCCGCGGCCGTGAGCGTCGTCAGTTCCACGCCTGCGCCGTCCAGCAGCGCGATCACGTCCGGCGAGGTGACGGCCTGCAGATCTCGGGCGCGGATGACGGAGTATGTGCTGATGTCGAGCAGTTCGGCATCGACGTATCCGGGGTGCACGATGAGCAGACTGACATCGCGGGCGAGGATGACCGGAAGCAGTCGTTCGATCGCCTGCACCGGGTCGGCGACGGCTTGATCGTGCAATGCGAACGGCTTCACGTACCAGTCGTTGGGCAGCAAGGGCAGGCCGCCGGTGCGGTAGAGGTCGTCCACGAACGGCACGCCGAGTTCGTGCGCGACCGTGCGAACAACCTCGTCGCTGACCGCCGAGACGAGCGAATGATGGTGCACGTAGGCGGGCGCCCGCCCCATCAGGTCGAAGAACCGCTCGACCTGCGCGTTCGCTTCGGCCAGCGTCTCGTCTCGCTCGAACGGGTCGGGCTCAAAGCGCTGGTAGACCGGGTCGCCGCCGATGACCCGATGCGCCGCGCGGATCTCGCCCGAGGTGCGGAACCGTCCCGATTCCGTCACGAGGCCCGGTACTCGGCGCGGATCGAGCACAGGGTCGCCGGTGACGAAGTTGAGATCGATACCCACATCGACGCCGTCGAGCCGGCGCAATCGTGCGGCGGCATAATCGGCGTCGGGGCGGTTGGTGAACAGGCCCGTCGCGCGCACGATGCCGTGCGTGATGCTGTCGAGGATCCCCCGCGTCGTCGCGTGGGTGATGCCGATGTCGTCGGCTTGAACGATGAGGCGAGACATGACGGCTCCGAACGGGCTAGAGATCGACGCCGCGACGCTGTTCGTCGCGGAGGGTGATGAGGTGGAGCAGGATGTAGACCCGCTCCTCCTCAGTGACCTCGGCTGCGAACGACTCGTCGAGGTACTCGGCGATGTGCTGCGCGCAGGCGTAGAGCTCTGCGTGCTCGGAGACGAGGGCGGTGAAGTAGTCGCTCGCGGCGCCATGGTGCACGCGGTTGCGCGTCAGTCGCTGGACGACGAACTTGATGTGGGTGAGGAAGCGCGCGCTCGACGTGGTGGATCCGTCGACCTCGATGCCGAGATCGTCCTTCACGATCTCGATGATGGTGCGGATCGCCGTGCCGAGCGTCATCGCCCGGGCCGGGTCGCCCACCAGGCCGGCGTTGACCAGGTGGAGGGTGATGAATCCCGCCTCGTCGAGGGGCAGCTTGCGCCCGACCTCGGTGTGGATGACGTCGAGGGCATGCAGCGCGATCGCGAACTCGGCGGGGTAGGTCATCTTCGTCTCCCACAGCATCGAGTTGAAGAGCGGAATGCCCTCGTCGATGCGGCGGATGGACTGGGCGATGTGGTCGGCGAGCCCGACCTCGACCGCTGCCGGCAGCTGGATGCCGTAGGTCTTATCGAGTAGCTCGGAGACACGGCTCGTCGCGCGCAGCACCGGATAGGGCACTTCGAGCAGCACCCGGAACGCGCCGCTCTTGCTCAGCCCCGTGAGATGGAACTCGCGCTCGACGCGGGACTCGTCGACGGGGGAGCCTTTGCTGGTCAGGTATCCGACGCCGGCCCCGACGAGGATCACGTCCTCGCCACCGGCATCCACCGCATTGACGATGTTGTTGTTGAAAATCTTGGTGATGGTTCGCATGTGTGCTCCGGTGCGGTCGCCGGCTCGGGTCCCGGCGACCACACCTCTGGGGCGAGGCTATCGAGCCGCCGGCTGAACGGTGAACAGGGGACGACCGTGTTCGATCGGACCTTCCACGACCGTCTCGATGTGCTGGCCTCCGGCCAGGTTGGTCACCACGACCGGAGTCACGAGTGAGAAACCCTCACGCTCGATCGCTGCCATATCGAACTCGAGCAGCACCTCCCCGGCTGACACGGTCTGACCCTGGGTGACCTGCGGCGAGAAGTGACGCCCGCCGAGGCGAACCGTGTCGATGCCGACGTGGATGAGCAGCTCGAGTCCGTCGGCGGTGCGCATCCCGATCGCGTGGCCGGTGGCCGGTGCGGCGACGATCACGCCGTCGACGGGGGCCACGACGCGCCCCTGCGCGGGGATGATGGAGGCCCCCGGGCCGATCAGCGCACCGGAGAAGATCGGGTCGCCCGTCTTCGACAGCGCGATGACCTCGCCGGCGAGGGGCGCGCCGACCACGATGGGGGCCGAGCCGGCGGCGCCGTCGACGGCCCCGCGGAAGCCACCGGCAGGCGCCATCCCGACATCCGTCACGCTCTCTTGTGCCACACCCTTCTTCTGGTAGCCCCACACCTGCAGCAGAACGATCGGCACGACCACGCCGACCACCAGGGCCGCAACCGCTCCGGGCACGGGGTCGAGCAGCGGCAGGGCCAGGATCGGGGCAGGGCTGAAACCGATCGCCTTCACGCTGAAGAGGGCGAGTACGAGGCCCGACGCCCCGGCCGCGATCATCTCGATCGCGAGCACCCGGCGGTATGGCAGCACGAGCCCGTACAGAGTTGGCTCGGTGATCCCTCCGATGGCGACCGACACCGACGCGGCGGCTGCGGTGTCACGCAACCCCTTGTTGCGGTCGCGCGCCGTGCGGATCAGCATGCCCAGCGCGACGCCGAGCATGGCGTACTGGTAGCCGAACGCCGCGCCCAGGATGACGCTGGTGCCGGCGGCGAGTTCGACCAGCGCGATGGAGATCAGCGCCCAGTGGATGCCCATCGCGACCAGGAAGATCCACAGCACGGGGACGATGACGTAGAAGACGAACGGGGCGTTGACGGCCAGCCAGGCCAGCGCCTCGCCGATGCCCTGCCCGACGACGACGCCGATCGGGCCGAACACCATCGCGGTGACCGGCACGAGGACGAGCAGTGCGATCGTGGGGACGAAGACCTGCTGCAGCGCTCGCGGCAGCACGCGCTTCAGCCCGCGCTCGAGGCCGGCCAGTGCGAGTGCGAGCAGCAGCGCCGGGAACATCGAGCTGGCGTAGGAGTACATGAACAGCGGCAGGCCGAACGCCTGTGTCACCGCGCCCTGCTCGCCGATGGCGGTGAAGCCCGGGTGCAGCAGCGCAGCGGCGATCGTCGCACCGACGAACGGGTTCGCGCCGAGCTTGCGCGACGCCGTGAAGGCGACGAACAGCGGCAGGAAATAGAAGATCGCATTGCCGGTCGCCGTCAGGATGGCGGCGGTGGGGCTGTCGGCGGGCAGCCAGCCGAACTGCACGACCAGCAGCGCGATGACCTGCACGAGGGCTGCGCCGGTGATCGCGGGGATCAGTGGCTGGAACGTCGCGCCGAGGAAGTCGAACACGGCGTCGAGCGGTCGGCGCCGTGCCGCCGCGGCCGGCGCCGCGTCTTCGAGGGCACGCCATTCGGGCAGTGCCACCAGGCTGTTGCGCACGCGGTCGACGTGAGTGCCGATGACGACCTGCACCTGCCCGCCGGCACGGACCGCCCGGAGCACGCCGGGCACCTCGCCCAAGCGTTCGAAATCGACTTTGCTCTCGTCGCGCACGACGAAGCGCAGTCGCGTCGTGCAGTTGTCTACCGATGCCACGTTGCCCGGCCCGCCGACGAGCTCGCCGATCGTCCGTGCCAGATGCACATCTGTCTCCGTGGATGCCACGGTTCCTCCTTCATTGGATGGTGACCGGTCTCGCCTGACGGCAACAAAAAAGACCTCGCACCGCTCATCGCGGTGGAGGTCTCGCCTGCCGTGCAGTAACAATCCTCAGGTGGGACGGGTGCCCACGTGAGGATTATGGCCCGGGCCGCCGAGGGAGTCAACTCCCGGTCGGAGGCGCGTCATTCCAAGTGCCGAGCGACCTCGCCGGTGGCGTGCAGGAACGGGACGAGGTCGTCGTCGCCGGGGGTGGGCACCAGGACGACGGCGTCGACTCCGGCATCCACGAACCGGCGCAGGCCGGTCGCGACGTCGCCGGGGTCGCCCCAGACGCCCCGTGCCTCGGGGGCAGTGCGGTCGCTGAACGCATCGGCCACACGCCCTCGGGCGCCGGCGCCGAACGCCGCGCTGATGTACGCGACGATCGTCGCCTCGCCGTCGCGACCTGCGGCGGCACGTGCCTCGCGGACGCGAGCGACCTGTGTGGCGACGTCGTCGGACGTGTATCCCCAGTTGAGGATCGTCCCATCGGCGAGTTCGCCGGTCACCGTCAGCGTCTTGGGGCCCTCGGCGGAGGCGTACACCGGCGGGGCGGAGGCGGGCGGCCAATCCAGGCGCACCCGATCGAGTCTCACGTGATCCCCGCGGGTCGTGACCTCCTCGCCGGCCAGCAGTGCGCGCAACGGTGGCAGGTATTCCCGCATGAGCGACAGTGGAGATGCTGCCCGCGCACCGACCTGTGCCATCCACGGCAGCACGCCGTGCCCGACCCCGGGCGAGAAACGCCCCGGGAACATCCGCTCGATCGTGGCGATCTCCATCGCGGTCGCGGCGACGTTGCGCAGGGGGATCGGGGCGATGCCGAGGCCGAGGTGCAGCCGGTCCGTCCACGCGAGCGCCGCGGCGACGGACGCGAACGCCGACTCGCGGAAGCAGTCCTCCCACAGCCACAGCTCGGGCACCCCTGCGGCCTCGGCGGTCTGCACCGCCTCCCGCAGCGACTCGGGCGGATGGTGGTAGGGGCTGACGACGGCGCCGACGCGGGTCATGCCCTGGCCCGGGCGGGTGTGTGCGCGCTCCGGCATCCCACCCGCGACACGCGCCTCACGGCACCTGCCGGGCCGCGCGGCGGCGCCCGACGCCGTTGACCGTGAGCAGTGTGCCGGTGTCGCTGAACTCCTTCAGGATCTCATCCTGCCGCTCCGAGCCGGGGCGGTAGGTCAGCAGGCTCACGACGATCGCGACCACGAGCGCGCACAGGAATGCGGGCAGCAGCTCGTACATCTCCTTCCACACGACGTCCCAGATGAACACGCCCGCAGCGCCGACGAACATGCCGGCCAGCGCGCCCCAGTTGGTGAGCTTGTTCCAGAACAGGCTGAGCAGGATCAGCGGTCCGAAGGCGGCGCCGAAGCCGGCCCACGCGAACGAGACCAGGCCGAGGATCGTGTCGTCGGGGATGATCGCGAGGATCGCGGCGACGATCGCGACCGCCAGCACGGCGATGCGGCCCAGCATGACCATGCGTTTGCCGTCGGGTGGCGTCTTCTTCATGACCTTGTAGAGGTCTTCGACCAGCGCCGAGGAGCACACGATCAGCTGGCTCGAGATCGTGCTCATGATCGCGGCCAGAACGGCGGCGAGTACGAGGCCGGCCACGAACGGGTGCAGCAGCGTCTGCGACATCACCAGCACGACGGTCTCGGGATTGCCCAGGTCGATGCCCTGCTGCGCCATGTAGGCGATACCCACGAGGCCCGAGAACACCGCGCCCACCAGCGAGATGATCATCCAGGTCATGCCGATGCGCCGTGCGCTCTTGGCCTCGCGCGGACTGCGCAGCGCCATGAAGCGCACGATGATGTGCGGCTGACCGAAGTAGCCGAGCCCCCAGGCCAGCGCCGAGATGATCGCCAGCACTGTGCCCCCGGTGAGGGTCGCGCCGCCGATGAGTGAGAGGTGGTCCGGCGCGAGCTCGTCGATGGCGGTGCCGAACTCGCCGAAGCCGCCGATGGCGATGACGGCCGCGATCGGTACCACGATCAAGGCGATCAGCATCATCAGACCCTGGACGACATCGGTGAACGAGGCGCCCAAGAACCCGCCGAACAGTGTGTACAGCAGCGTGACGCCGGCCACGAGCGCCATGCCCAGCAGGTAGTCCGAGTTGAACGAGCTCTCGAAGAACACGCCGCCGGCGACCATGCCCGACGAGATGTAGAGCGTGAAGAACACCAGGATCACGATGCCCGCGAGAATGCGCAACAGCCTCGACGAGTCGCGCAGGCGGTTCTCGAAGAAGCTGGGCACCGTGATCGAGTTGCGCGACACCTCGGTGTAGGCGCGCAGCCGCGGCGCGACCAGCAGCCAGTTGAGATAGGCGCCGATGGTGAGCCCGACCGCGATCCACGCCTCGATGAGCCCGGTGAGGTAGATCGCGCCGGGCAGGCCCATCACGAGCCACCCCGACATGTCGGACGCGCCGGCGCTGAGGGCCGCCACCCACGGTGGCAGGTTTCGGCCGCCGAGCATGTAGTCCTCGTGGTCGGTCGTGCGTTTGAACGCCAGGTACCCGATGAGCAGCATCGCGGCGAAGTAGAGTCCCAGCGCCAGATAGAGGAAGATCTGATCGGACATCGTCGTCCTTTCGGTTGGTGGCCCTCATCCTGCCAGCCGACAACCGCGCCGACCACCCCCCTGCCGATGCGGGGCGGGGATATCGGGGCGTCGGGATTCGTGCGTATCGTCTCGTGCCCATCCGGCGTGCGTGGCGCCCGAAGATCCCGGTGTCGGTCGCGCCGTCTACGCTCGCAGGGTGGCTGACCTTGACGACGTGCGGCGCATCGCGGCCTGCCTGCCCGGCAGTGAAGAGCGGGCGACGACCGGTGGGGCCGCGTGGTTCGTGCGCAACAAGCTCTACGCCTGGGAGTGCCACCCGTGGCCGAGCATTCCCACTGACATGCGTGCGGTCATCGCTGCCGAGCTCGTCGTCGGAGTCAAGGTCGCCGCGCGCGAGGATGCGCTCGCGCTGGTCGAGATGGCGCCCGAGGTGTTTCTGCGCACCACGACCCGCTGGGGCGAGCCGAAGGTCGCATTCCGCATGGCGCGCATCGACGACGACCACCTCGAAGAGCTCGTGACCGAGGCGTGGCGCGTGCAGGCGCCGAAATACCTGCGCTCGCAGTTCGACGTGCGCTGAGGGAATCGCCGCGCGCCGCAACCCGTCGTCAGGGCCGGGCCACCACGATGCCGGGGCTCGTCGTCGGCTGGTCCATGGCCACGAGCGCCGCGGCGGCGCCGGCCAGATCGGTGACGGCGCCGATGAGCCGGTCCGGGGCGAGCCGGCCCTCCACGATCATCGCGATCATCGCCGGGTAGTCCTTCGCCGGCATCCCATGCGAACCGGTCACCGTCAGCTCGTGGGCGATCACTCGGTCCCAGGGCAGGGATGCCGTGGCCGCGGCTCCGAGCATGAGTCCCACCTGCACGTGGCGGCCTCGCCGACGGAGGCTCCGCACGGCGGCGTCGGTGGTCGCAGCGGAGCCGAGCGCATCGATCGTCACGTGTGCGCCGCCTCCGGTCGCGCGCACCACGGCATCCACTGGGTCGGGCCCGGCGACCACCTCGCTCGCGCCGAGATCACGCGCGCGGGCGAGCGCATCGGGTGACACATCGACCGCCGTCACGCGGGCGCCGAGGGCGACGGCGACCGTGATCGCCGAGAGTCCGACGCCGCCGCACCCGAACACCGCGACCTCGTCGCCGGCGACCACCGCCCCGTGCACCGACACCGCCCGGAACGCCGTGGCGAACCGGCAACCCAGCGCTGCCGCCGCCGTGAACCCGATCTCGTCGGGCAGGCCGACCAGGTTGAGGTCGGCGGCGCGCACCACGACGTATTCGGCGAACGAGCCGGCGTGCGTGAACCCCGGTTGGGTCTGGTCGGGGCACACGTGCGCGTCGCCGCGTGCACAGAATTCGCACGCGCCGCAGCCGTTGACGAAGGGCGCGGTCACGCGGTCGCCCGGCGCCCACGCCCGCACCCCGGCGCCGACCTCGACGATCGTGCCGGCGAACTCGTGCCCGGGAATGTGAGGGAGCGTGACGGGATCGTGGCCGCGCCACGCGTGCCAGTCCGAGCGGCACACCCCGGTCGCCTGGACGCGGATCAGCGCGCCGCCATCGGGGCAACGCGGAATGGGCACTTCGTGCACCCGCGGCATCTCGCCGACGGCGCCGTAGACGACTGCCTTCACCCGACCAGTATGGGTCGAGATCGCACTATGCCAGATCGCGGCGCCCCAGTAGCGCCCAGCTGCCCGCACCGGCCACGGCGGCCCACGCCACCAGCACCAGCACCGCGACGCCGGGCGTCGTGCCGGCCGTCAGTGCGGGGACCGTCTGTACGCCGTCGGGCACGAACCCGGCGGCCAGCGATGACGTCGCTCCGACGGGCAGCACCTGCTGAAGGGATGCCAATGCCGGCACGACCGGTGCGAGCATGCCGACCAGCAGCGACTCGACACCGAGCGTCCAGGCGACCGAGATCGCGACGGCCGCGATCACGCTGCGGGTGAGGGTGCCGACGGCGAAGCCGAGCACGAGGAAGACGCCGGCGACGAGCCAGATCGCGCCCGCCGCCGCGGCGAGTTCGCCCAGCGGCGCAAGCGCGGCGCTGCGACCGCTGGCGGCGGCCACCACGAAGCTGCACACGATGCTCGTCAGCAGTGTCACGACGGCGATGACGGCGGCTACGACGACGAGGTTCGTCAACCGTGCGGCGATGAACGGCGCCCGGCGCGCGAACCGCGACACGAGGGTGCGGATCGTGCCGCGCCCGAAGTCCGACGCCCCGATGATCGCGCCCAGGATCGCGAACTGCGGAGCCCCATAGAGGGGCAGCGATGCCAGCACGTAGTACGACGTGCCCGCCGGGAGCATCGTGGACACGATGGCGTGCTGCTGATCGGCGGTGTACCACTGGGCGCCTGCGATCGAGAGATAGCTGACCAAGTAGGCGAACACGGCGATGCACACGGCCCACACCGTCGTCGACACCCATACGGCCACGCGGGTTCGGGTCAACATCGCCTCGCCGCGGACGGCGCTGGCGTAGGACGGGCGTGGCCACGCCGCGGTCAGGGCGCTCATGGGTGGCTCCTCTCGAAGGCCGCGGCATCGGATATCAGGTCGAAGAACGTCGCTTCCAGCGTTGCGCCGGTCTCGGCGATCGCGTGCACGCGAACGCCACCGGCGACGAGCATCGCGGTGACTTCCCACGGGCGAGTCGTCTGGCCGAGCTCGAACGTGATGCGTTCGCCGTCCCGGCCGGCGACGGCCAGCCCATGCCGGTGCCCGATCGTGGCCGCCGCCGCGGGGTCGTCGACGAGCGCTTCGACGCGGTTGGGCGTGCGGCCGAGCTCACCGGCGGTGCCTTCGGCGATGAGCCTGCCCGCAGAGAGGATGCCGATGCGATCGGCGACCAGTTCGACTTCATCCAGGAGGTGGCTCGACAGTACGACGGCGCACCCGCGGTCGCGCAGGCCGCGCACCGTCTCGCGCACCCCGGCGATCGACTCGGGGTCGAGTCCGTTGGTCGGCTCATCGAGCACGACGATGCGGGGTTCGCCCAGCAGTGCCGCCGCGATTCCCAGACGCTGCTTCATGCCCAGCGAGTACTGACGGTACGGTCGGCGGCCCTCGCGCGCGCTCAGCCCGACCTGCTCGAGAGCGCGGTCCGCCGCGGTCCGGGGCACCGCCCCGTACGTGCACAGCAGGGCGAGGTTCTGCCTGCCCGACATCGAGGGATAGAAAGCCGGAGCTTCGATGAGGGACCCGACTCCGGCATCCACCCCGCTCTTGCCGATGCAGACACGCCCGCGGGTCGGGGCGACCAGTCCGGTCATCATGCGCAGCAGCGTCGTCTTGCCCGCGCCGTTGGGTCCGACGAGCCCGTATACCTCGCCGGCCGCGACGGCCAGGCTCACTCCGTCGAGCGCGCGCACGTCGCCGCGGTAGGTCTTGGCGACCTCTCGTACCTCGATCAATCCGGTGCTCATGCACACTTTGTAACACAAAGTAGATGTTGCTGGAAAGTCCCCTGTGATAGAAAGAGAAGACGTGATGCGAGGGGTGGATGCCATGGGCGACGACGGACGGGACATCGACCCGTCATCGATTCTGCGCGCGATCGATGACGACACGCGGCGGGTGCAGGGGGCCCTGACCCCGAACGCGACCCTGCTCTACACGACCTGGGGTGTGGCCTGGGCCGTGGGCTTTCTCGCGGTGTATGCGGCCTTCGCGCCGGAGGAACAACCGCTGATCCCGTTCGCGCTGGGCGCGGCGATCGGCGGTGCGGCGCTGCTGGCGGCCATTCTCCTCTCCGCGATCCACTCCGCGCGCCGCAGCGCCGGCTCACGGGGACCCTCGGTCGTGCAGGGTGCGATCTACGGCAACATCTTCCCGGTGGCCTTCACCCTCATGGGGCTGCTCGGCTGGCGCCTGGCCGCTGCGGGCGTGCCGCCGATGACGCTGCTTTCGTATTGGGTGGCTGTCCCGTGCCTGATCGTCGGCATCCTCTTCGCCGCCGGCGCGGCGATGTGGAACGACCGGTCGCAGCTCGTCTTCGGCTGCTGGACCTTCATCGTGGGGCTCGGCTCGCTCGCACTCATCCCGCCGCACAACCTCCTCGCGGGCGCCGCAGGCGGCGTCGGCTTCCTCCTGCTCGCCGTCGTGCAGGCGCTGCGTCCGGCGCTCACGTCGGGGCCGATCACACAGACCGTCGATGGATGAGCTCGATCCCGTCATCCATGTGCAGGCGCGGCTGCGCATCGTGACGATGCTCGACGCCCTGGGTGCGGGTGACTCGCTGTCGTTCCCGCGGCTGCAGACGCTGCTCGGCGTCACCTCGGGCAACCTCGCCACGCATCTGCGCAAGCTCGAGGACAGCGGCTATGTCGCCGTGCGCAAGGTGCTCGAAGGGCGCACCCCGGTCACCTACATCAGCCTCACCGAAGACGGCCGCCTCGCCTTCCGCGTGTACAAGAAGAACCTGCGGGCGCTGCTCGACCCGGCGACCTGACCGCGGCGCCCCGCCCGCCCCAGGCCGTGCGCTGCGCTGACCGCGGCGCAGGCCCCGCCCGGGTACGTGGCGATGACCCGCTCGCCTGCTCGACCGACCGACGTGCCCGCGCGGGCAACTAAGGTGTGCAGAGTGACGACGCCTCCCCAGATCCACTTCGTCGCGGCGCTCGAACAGCTCGACCCGCGCGAGGCGGTGCGGCTGGCCGCCGTCGCCGATCACGCCGGCTTCGCCGGGACCGTCGTCGCGGACCGATTTCAGCCGTGGCTTCCCGGTCAGGGCAACGCGTCGTTCGTGTGGGCCGTCGCCGGCGCGATCGGCCAGCAGACCGCCGGCGCCGTCACCGTCTCGGCCGTGCCGGGGTTCCGCATGCACCCGGCCGCCCTCGCACAGGCCAGTGCCACCCTGGCATCCCTCTACCCAGATCGCCACCGCCTCGTGCTGTCGGCCGGCGACGCCATCGACGAGCACGTGGTCGGCGGCTACTGGCCTGAGGCGCCTGAACGCGCCGCGCGGCTGTTCGAGGCGAGCGCGGTGATCCGCCGTCTGTTCGCCGCGTCGGCCAAGGGCAACGACGTGCGGCACGCCGGTGACCATTTCCGGCTCGAGACCGCGAGGCTGTGGACCATGCCCGCCACACCCCCGCCCGTGCAGGTGTGGGCCGGCGGTCCGGTGACCGCAGGCCGTGCCGGCCACGCCGGCGACGGCATCGTGGTGCAAGCCGGTCCGCTGCAACGGATGGCCGCGGTGCTGGCCGCGTTCCGCGAGAGCAGTCGCACTGCGTCGGCTTCGCTCGCGACAGCGCACGTGCAGGTCTCGTGGGCACCGACCGACGAAGCGGCGCGGGAGCAGGCGTTGCGCGACTGGCCGATGGCGGGGCTCCGTTTTCCGCGCGGTGACATCCGCTCGCCGTTCGACGTCGACCAGCTGGCCCGATCGGTCACGATCGATGACATCCGCGCGCGCATTCCGGTCTCGGCCGACCTCGAGGTGCACCGCGCCCACCTGCAGGGCCTGCTCGACCTGGGCTTCGATGCCCTCCACGTGCACAACGTCGGGCGTGAGCAGGATGCCTTCATCGACGCGTTCGCCCGCGACGTGCTGCCGAAGCTGGTGCGCTGATGGGCGGCATGAGCATCTGGGCGCTGCCGGGGATGCCGGAGGTGCGCACCGGCGACGATCTCGCGATGCTCATCTTCGACGCCGTCGCGCGATCGGGTGAGCCGCTGGCCGACGGCGACATCGTCGTGGTGACCTCGAAGATCGTCTCCAAGGCCGAGGGGCGCTCGGTCATCGCCGACGACCGTGAGGCGGCCATCACGGCCGAGACCATGCGCGTGGTCGCGACCCGCCAACGCGCCGGCGGCGGTGTGACGCGCATCGTGCAGAACCGGCTCGGCATCGTCGGCGCCGCGGCGGGGGTGGACGCGTCGAACACCGCGCCCGGCACGGTGCTGCTGCTGCCGGTCGACCCTGATGCGTCGGCGCGGGCGCTGGCGGCCGAGCTGCGGGCGCGCTCAGGCGCCGAGGTGGGCGTCATCGTGAGCGACACGCTCGGGCGTGCGTGGCGCGACGGGCAGACCGACGTGGCCATCGGCGCCGGCGGCGTCGAGGTGTTCGACCGGCTGCACGGGCAGGTCGACAGCGCCGGCAAGCCGCTCGTGGTGACCCTGCCGTGCGTGGCCGACGAACTGGCCTCGGCCGCCGACCTCGTCAAGGGCAAGCTCAGCGGCTGCCCCGTCGCCGTCGTCCGCGGCATGGGGCGGCT
>JAEXHA010000033.1 GCA_023450335.1 Actinomycetes bacterium
GGCCCGTCCCGCGAGCCGGGCTGTCGCGCCGCCGGGCACGCGCGGGCGCGCCGGCACGGCGGCCGCTTCGGCGGCGAGTGCGTCCTGGCGCTCACGCATCAGCGCGAGGCGCGCGAGGTCACGGTCGCGGATCTCGGACTCGAGTCGGTACTGCATTTCGGTGGCGGTGACGTGCAAGAGCATGATGTCCTCCGGTTGTTCCGATGGGCTCAACATACGAGGGGGTTCCGACATTGCGGTCTGCCGGTGTTCTGGCAGTATTCGCACGTCGAATGGCAGTCGTCACCGCGGCATCCACCCGCCGATGAGGCGTCGAGCACCGCTCGGACCGGTCAGGGGCTGGGGGGACTGTACGCGACCATCCAGTCGATGCCGAACCGGTCGGTGAGCATGCCGAAGCGCCCGCCCCACGGCGGGGTCTCGAATGGCATGATCACGGTGCCGCCGGCGGTCAGCGCGTCCCAGAACCCCTGTTGCTGCGCCTCGTCGTCGCCGCTGATCGAGACCGAGATGCCTGCCGGAGCGGTGTAGGGCACGTGGGCCGGGGTGTCGGATGCCATGATCACGAACCCCTGCGGTGTCGTGAGCTGGGCGTGCATGACGAGGTCGGCCTCGGAGGGGTCGGCCATGCCGGGGAAGTCCGCGAAGGTCGAGACGATCAGATCGCCGTCGAAGACCTCGCGGTAGAAGTGCATGGCCGCGGCGGCAGTGTCGCGGAAGGAGAGATACGGGCTGAGTGTGGGCACGATGCGAGTCTTGCGCGGGGGTCCGACATCGCCGGACCGGACAGAGTAAGGGCCGGTCGGAGAGGCTCCCGACCGGCCCTTGTCCCTTGCACCAAGAGTGTCCTGCAATCACATGCCGGTAGCTGCCACAGCAAAACAACTACCGTGCCTGCACTCTATAACGGAAAGATAACGGGGCACAAGCATTTCCCGTTATCTTTTCGTGATGGTTTTCTCATGTGGACGCTATCGGCGTGTCGCGAACCCTACGTGGCGGCGGTTCAGACGCCGTACTCGGTGCGGACGACCTCGCGCAGCTGTGCGCTGCAGGCAGCGACCGCTGTGCGCCAGTCGGTGATGGCGTCGTCCTGTGCGCGGTCGGACACGGCCTTGAGCACCCGGATCGGCACGCCGAACTGCTCGGCCACCCACGCGTAGGCGTAGGTCTCCATGTCGACCAGACCCGCGCCGAGCAGCCGGATCGCCGCGGCCGCCTCGGTGTCGTCGACGAACCGGTCACCGGTCGCGATCGATACCCCCGGGCCGTCGCCGCCCCGGTGTGCCATGTGCACCTGCGGCGGCAGCGAGATGTGCTGACCGACGATGCCGTCGATGTCACTCACGTCATGCTGGGTCGCCGAATGGATGTCGTAGACCGTGGCCTCAAGCGTCGGGTCGATCGCCCCGGCGGTGCCGACGACGACCACCTCGTCATAGTCCCCGGCATCCAATGCCCGCGTCAGCGCATACGTCGCCAGCAGCTTGCCCGGGCCGGTGACCAGTCGGTCGAACCCGGCAAGGTCGGCCGGAAATGCGACGAGTTCGGATTCGAGGGCGGCCACGAGAAGCTTCACTCATCCATTCTTTCAGGCACCCGGCAGATCAGCTCACCGTGCGGAATCGACAGCCAGCCGTCGTCATCGGCTGCCCATTGCCGCCACGCGTCGCTGATCTCGTGCAGGACGTCGGTCGTGGCCAGCCCCGAATCGACCAGCCGGCGCGCAATCGCCGACTGTTGAATGCGGTCGGCCCACATGCCGCCCCACCAAGCGCGTTCGTCCGGAGTCGCATAGCACCATGTGCTGGAGGTGGCGGTGACGTCGGTGAGTCCGGCGGCGTGTGCCCACGACAACAGGCGCCGGCCGGCGTCGGGCTCTCCCCTGTTGGCGCGGGCAACGGCCCGGTACAGGTCGAGCCACGTGTCCAGGGCAGGCAGCCGCGGCCACCAGCAGAAGCCGCTGTAGTCGCTGTCGCGCACCGCGACGATCCCGCCGGGCGCCGTGACGCGCGCGAGTTCGCGAAGAGCCTGCACCGGGTCGGCGACGTGCTGCAGCACCTGGTGCGCGTGGGTGACGTCGAACGAGTCGTCGGCGAAGTCGAGCGCGTGGATGTCGGCGATGCGGAAGTCGATGTTCATGACCCCACGCTCGGCGGCCGCCGAGCGCGTGAACTGAAGTTCTTCGGGCCCGATCTCGGTCGCTGTGACGTGCGCGACGAGACCGGCGAGGTCAGTGGTGATGGTCCCGGCACCCGCACCTGCATCGAGCAGATGATCGGAGGGTCGCAACAACGGAATCAGGTAGGCGGCGGAGTTCTGCGCCGTGCGTGAACGGTGCGATCTCAGCACGGAGTCGTGATGGCCATGGGTGTAGGTCGCCATGAGCGCTCCTCTGGTTCGTTCGGTCTCCATCAGCGTCGGCGACCGCGAGGTGCGGCGGAAGACCGTAATCTTCCTAGGAGTGCCGCACCCTGTCTTGCGGCGACCGACCCCGAGGAGCGAGCCGTGCCGAGTGAACTGGGCGACTTCCTTCGCGCCCGCCGCACCGACCCGGGGCTGGAACCACATCCCGGCAACGGCCGCCGGCGCAGGATCACGGGGCTGCGGCGCGAAGAGGTGGCGACCGCCGCGGGGGTGAGCGTGGACTATTACACGCGCCTCGAACAGGGGCGCGAGACCCACCCCAGTGCCGCAGTGCTCGATGCCCTCGCGACCGCGCTACAGCTGACCGCCGACGGCCGAGAGCATCTTCATCGGCTCCGCGAGGCCCGTACTGCGGCGGCCCGCCATGACGCTGGAGGCGACGCTGCACTCGCCGCGCGCATGGCGGCGCTCGTCGACGCGGTTCGACCGCACCCCGCCTATGTGCTCGATCGGATGAGCAACGTGATCGCCGCCAACCCCGAGGGGCTGGCATTGCACATCGGAATGGCTGACCTGCCCGCCGATCAGCGGAACACGTGTCGCTACCTGCTGACCGATCCTCGCGCCACGCAGACCTTCGTCGAATGGGAGGACATCGCCCGTGGCGCGGTCGCCAACCTGCGTGCCGCCAACGCCGATGACCTGCATGCGCCCGCGCTCGAGACCCTGGTCGCCGAGCTGCGCGAGTGCAGCCCGCTCTTCGAAGGCTGGTGGGCGAACATCTCGTCGAGCGTCGCCGCACGTCGGTCACCCACATCCGTACCCCCGACGTCGGCATCGTGCCTCGCCGCTACGAAGTGCTTCATCTGCCCGAAGACGGCATGCGCATGACGCTGTGGATGCCGGGACGCAGCCGTCCACCGCACGACGAAGACCGATCAGTCGCTCGATCCAGTGAGTTCGATCGGGATGTCGCGACAGGTGTGGAGGACTCGGTGGATGCGGACAGCATCCGCGTCGTCACTGTAGACAGCGACGTGCGGGAAGCGTGACAGCGCCACGACGCGCACGCCTTCGACGCCCGCGGCGAACGCGAAGCGTGACGATCCGATGGAGGGATACTCGCCCAGCAAGATCGTCAGGTCATTGAGGGTCGAGATGAATCGATGTGCTGCGTCGTGCGCACCTTCAGTGACATAGTGGTCGACCACATTCTCGATGTCTTGGTCCGCGCGCCGCGTCGTGACGACACGGCGCGCGCTCATGCTCCACCGCTGGCATCTACTCGTTTGCGCAGCCGTTCGAAGTAGGTGGAATCGAGGACAGAGCCGGGACCCGACGACATGCCTTCGACGATGAGCGTGCGTAGCTGCGTGCGCGCTTGTTCGCGGCGAATCAACTCGCGGATGAACTCGCTGCTTGTACCGAACCCTCGTTCGGCGACCTGTGTCTCGACGTAGTCCTTGAGCGCGGCGGGCAGTGAGACGTTCATCGTGGCCATGGTCTCAGGTTAGGGGGGATGGCAAAGATTGTCATGCCTGTCAGAAGACCTCGCGCAGCGCCCATGACGGGTGCGACAGCGGCGGGGCAGGGGTGCTCAGCGTCGCGTGGACGAAGGCGCGCAGCAACGGGGTCGCCGTCCAGGTGACGTCGGATGTCTGGTGCAGGCCCAACGGTGCGAGGCGGACCGCGAGGGGCGCGACCGCGGTGAGCACACCGGCGACCGTCGCCGGTGTCCGGCCCCACGAGTCGCTGCTCCACCGGTCGTGGTCGTACCGGGGGTGCAGGTGATCGCGCAGGTCGAGCGCGCGCGCGATGCGCCCGAGACCGCCGTCGTGCCCGCCGACGCTCACCGAGCCGTCGGCGATGGCCAGGGCGAAAAGGGCGCGCGTGGGCGGCACCGAATACCGGCCGGCCGAGAGCAGCTCGTCGGCCAGGTGCGTCCACAGCATCACGGGCTCGTCCGCCAGCGGGATCGCCGCCTTGTAGGGGATCAGCTTCCCCTTCACGCGGCGCACGAGCCGCAGATCGCGGGCCGTGCGCACCAGGCCGGCCGCGTGGCCGGGGTCGATGCCCGTGGCATCCACCCACTCGGCGGCGATCGCCGCGGCCAGGCCGTCGTCAACGAGCTCGAGACCGTCGAGGCTGCGGCTGAGCAGCCAGGTGAACGGTCGCACGAACGCGGCGGCCTCGTCGTGGGTGACCAGTGACGGCAGGTGCAGCCCGGTCTGCACGATGTGGCGGCGCAGCCCGGCGGCGGTGGGCGCGGGCAGCTCGTCCGCCAGCGCGTCGAGGGCGTTGCGCGCGCCGAACGACCCGGCGCCGCGGCCCCATCGACCCTCGAACAGCAGTTGCAGGGCCTGCGGGTCGAACGCAGCCGGGTCGAACTCGCCCCACGGCCCCGCGGCGCGTTCGAGCGAGGCGACCACCTCGGGGTGGTCGGGGTGGTCGGCGTTGGCGTAGGCACGCAGCTGCTCGGCGTAGTCGCGCACCGACAGCAGCGAGAGCGGCGACCGGTGCCGGCCGCTCAGCACGCGCACGCCGTCTCGGGCACCGTCGAGCGCGACGTCGTCGTCGATCTTCTCGATGACGAACCACGCGTACTCGCCCGGCTCGAACGGATCGCCGCTGCGGTAGTGCAGCCGCGCGGTGCCCGTGAACACGTCTCGCAGCCGCTGCCCGCTCTCATCGATGACGGTCGGGTCGTGCAGGTCGATCTTGGTCCAGTCATCGCCCCAACGCCGGCGCGGACGCCACCGGTCGGACGGTGTGAACCAGGCGCTGTCCTCCTGGGCGGCCGACGGCGGAAAGCCCGCCGGGAAGGGCTCTTCGTCGCAGAACGCGTGATGCGCGCTCGGGGTGCCGTCGAACGCGAGCTGGATCGCCGTGTGCAGGTCGGCCAACGTGTGCGCGACGCCGAGTGACAGCGTGCGCTCGACGGGCGGATCGACGCCACGGAGCACGATGCGGAGGATGAGCCTGTCGTCGATCGGCGCGTATGTCATCTTCGCGACGGTAGACGCGAGACAGGGCGGTGGATGCCGGTGCCGTGCGATCTGTGGACAGTCCGGCCGAGGAGCTCGTTGGGGAGGAGGCGGTGACGGCGGTCATCCCGCCGCGAGGGTCTCGCCCAGTATGCGAGCCGCCTCGCCGAACCGCGCGGGGTCTTCGCCAGCGCCACTCGGGCTGAGTGCCTTCCGGCTCGGGTCGACCCGTGAAGCGCCGCTGCTGCCCAGGGGGCGGCCCTCCGGCATCCATTCGTCCGAGTCCTCACAGTCGCCGCGGCTGTGTCGTGCGCGGATCGCCCCGCACACGTAACAGAGCGGCAGGCAGGGGGTAACACCGCAGCGGCAGTGTGAATCGCAACAGTCCACCGTCCGGTCCGCAGCCCCAGGAGACGCCATGTCGTACGTCAAGCCGAACGAGCTCGTCACCCGCATGATCGATGCGGGCGAGTCGAAGATCCTCATGTCCACGCGTGACACCCTCATGCGGGCGTTCATGGGTGGGGCGATGCTCGCCCTCGGCGCCGTGTTCGCCGTCACCGTGTCGACCCAGACCGGCGAACCGCTGCTGGGCGCCCTGCTGTTTCCGGCGTGCTTCGCATTGCTGTACCTGCTCGGCTACGACCTGCTCACCGGTGTGTTCACGCTCGGCCCCCTGGCCTGGGCCGACAAGCGGCCCGGCATCAACCTGCCCGGCGTGCTGCGCAACTGGGGCCTCGTCTTCGTCGGCAACCTCGTCGGCGCCGTCATGATCGCGGTGCTCATGGCGATCTACTTCACGTATGGGTTCACGACCGAGCCGAGCGCGGTCGGCCAGGCGATCGGCGAGATCGGCCACGGCCGCACCGTCGGCTACGCCGATCATGGCGCCGGCGGAATGCTGACGCTGTTCATCCGTGGTGTGCTGTGCAACTGGATGGTCTCCACGGGGGTCATCGCCGCCATGATGAGCGACAGCCTGCCGGGCAAGGTGCTGGGCATGTGGCTGCCGATCATGGTCTTCTTCTACATGGGCTTCGAGCACTCGATCGTGAACATGTTCCTGTTCCCCTCGGGCCTGCTGCTGGGTGCCGAGTTCACGCTGTGGGACTACCTGCTGTGGAACGAGATCCCCACCGTCATCGGCAACCTCGTCGGCGGCCTCACGTTCGTGGGCGTCATGCTCTACGTCACGCACTATCGCACCGCGCCCAAGCGGGTGCCGGTCTACCGCCCCAACGGCAAGAGCTTCGCGGCCTCACCCACCAAGGTGCCCGCCGAGCTGGCCGCTCAGCGCTGACGCGGCCGGATGCCGGGGTCCCGCGCCCCGGCATCCACCCGTCTGCGGTCAGCGCTGGTCGGCGCCCTCGCCCGGAGTCACCCGCACCCAGCCCTCGCGCAGCACCGTGGCGCGGTCCGGCAGTGCGGCCGATTGAGTCGCGGCCAGGATCGCATCGTTGCGCCAGGCGGTCGGGCCCTCGCGCACGGTCAGGGTCTGGTGCTCGCCGAGGGCGGCCACCAGGGGCAGCCGCACGTCGCCGGGGTCGATCAGCACCGGACCCACCCGGACGCTGGGCACGAGTGCATCGAGCGCCGCCGCGAACCAGCCCCGCTGCAGTTGCACCCGCCCGCGCGGCACGATGCCGCTGGTGACGTGCACGGCGGCGCCGGGCAGCATGAGCAGGGTCAGCATGCGGGGCACCCCCGGGTGCACCACGATCTCGGAGGCGGCCGAGATATAGGGATGCTCGATGGAGGAGTCGACGGTGAGGTCGCCGGGCACGCCCCACTCCTGCAGCAGCCCGCGCCCGGGCCCGGCCGGTGCGGCGGCCTCTGCGATCGCCTTGTCCACCAGGTGCACATGCTCGTAGTCGTCGTCGACGAACCAGGCCACCAGGCCGTCGTCGGGGCGGGTGAGCTCGCCCAGCCGCACGCGGATGCCGGTGCGCAGAAGTGCGCGGTACGCTCCGGTCCGCGCGATGCGGGCCGCGTCGTCGAGAGCGAGCGTCGCCGAGTCATCGAGCACGTCGACCGACAGCACCGCCCGGACCACCGCCAGCGGCGCGCCGACGATCGAGGCCACCTGGGCGGACCCGGCCCCGGCGGTGGCATCGACGGTCCACAGCGTCGTGTCGACGGCCCGCAGCAGCGCGGACAGCGCCGACTCGGCGTCGGACGCCGCGCGTCGGCCGTCGCGGGCATCGGCGTCGGCGCGCACGATGCCGGTCGCGATCCGCCCGAGCACGTGTTCGTCGGGCCGGAGCCCGGTCGAGGGTGCGGCG
>JAEXHA010000155.1 GCA_023450335.1 Actinomycetes bacterium
GCCGACGGCCTCGCGTGGGAGTACGCCGGCACGCTCGAGCCCGCGGCCGCGCTGACCGGCTCGGCCCCTGGCGGCACGGATGCCGACGGCGCCGAGCCCGCGGCATCCACTCGCCTCGTACTCACCCCCGGCGCTCCGCCCGACCCCACCGATCGCACGCACTGGGCGCCCGAGGTCATCCACGACGGCACCCGCTGGCGCATGTACCTCACCGAGATCGACGGCATCCCTGACCGCTGGCCCGGCCACGCGCGCCACATCGTCGAGTACGTCTCGCACGACCTCGCCCATTGGACGCGTGTGGGCCCGCTCGCCCTGTCGAGTGACCGAGTGATCGACGCCGCCGTCGCCCGCACTCCGGACGGACTCTGGCGGCTCTGGTGCAAGGACGAAGCGGCCGACAGTGTGACCAAGGTGGCGTTGTCGCCCGACCTCGTGCACTGGACCGACGCCGGCACCGCGATCGGTGGCCGCGCGCACGAAGGCCCGTACGCGTTCGCCCTCGGCGGCCGGTGGTGGATGATCGTCGACGAGTGGCGGGGGATGGGCGTCTACCGCTCCTCCGACGCGATCGCGTGGGAGCGGCAAGGTGGGGCGGATGCCGTGATCCTCGGCGCCGGCGATGTGCCGGGACCGGGATTCGGCCATCACGGCGTCGCGGTCCGCGACGGCGACCGGGTGTGGTTCTACTTCTTCGGGCATCCGGCTCGGGCGGCCGAGCCCAACCCCGAGCGCGAGACCGTCGACGACCGGCGTTGCGCGGTCTACCGCGTCGAACTCGTGGTCGCCGACGACGTCCTGCTCGTAGGGCAGACTGATACCGGTCACAGGTCACGATTCGGAAAAGGCGGAAAGCGTTTGCCCCGAACGCTTGCATAACGTTTCAATGCGTAGTACCGTGACCGGCAAGCGCTTTCCCGCAGTGATTCCCGAGAACGCGCCCACACGCACCACACGGACAACGGACGTTCGCCCTGCACGCGGAACGCGGACGTTCACAGAGAGGACAAGGATGTTCAGCAAGAAGCGGTCACTCGCCGTCGTCGCCCTGGCGACCGGCGCCGCGCTCACCCTGGCCGGCTGCGCCGGCGGGTCCGAGAGCGACGGCACGCTCGACCCCGACGAGAAGGTCACGATCGACCTCGCGTTCTGGGGCAACGATGTGCGCGCCGACCTGTACAACCAGGTCATCGAGGCCTTCAACGAGGAGTACCCGAACATCACGGTGAACTCCTCGTTCCTCGACTTCCCGGCCTTCTGGGAGAAGCGCCAGACCGAGGCTGCGGGCAAGAACCTGCCCGACGTCATGCAGTTCGACTACTCGTACTTGCGTCAGTATGCCGAGAACGGCCTGCTGCTCGACCTCGACCCGTTCCTCGGCGAGATCATCGAGACCGATCCGCTCTCGGACCAGATCCTGTCGATCGGCGTCGTGGCCGACACGACCTACGCGATCCCGACCTCGACCAACGCGTGGGGTCTGTTCACCAACCCGACCCTGCTCGAGCGCGTGGGCGTCGAGGACTTCGCGGGTGGCTCATGGGACGACTACACCGACTGGATGGCAGAGGTCACCGAGGCCGGCGGCGGCGAGATCTGGGGCGGCGGCGACTACACCGGCCGCATCCAGAACTTCGAGCTGCAGCTGCGCTCCGAGGGCGGCGAGCTGTTCAGCGATGAGGGCGAGCCCGGGTTCGACGAGGAGCGCCTGACCGAGTTCTGGGAAGAGGGCCAGCGCATCCGCGACGGCATCGCCATCCCGCAGCAGACCGTCGAGGAGCTGCTGCCCCTGGGCGGCTTCGACTCGGCACTCACCGCGAGCGAGCTCACGTGGGACAACTTCGGCGCCGGTTACCTCGGCAACCTCGGCGAGGAATACCCCGAGCTGAGCCTGCTCGCCCCGCCGGTCACCGTCGAGGGTTCGAAGGACCTGTACCTCAAGCCCTCGATGCTGCACTCGATCGCCGCGAACACCGAGCACCCCGAGGCGTCGGCCACGCTGGTCAACTTCCTCATCAACTCGCCGCAGTCCGGTGAGATCTTCGGCACCAACCGCGGCCTGCCCGCCTCGGCGACCGCACTGGAGGCCGCTGACCTCGACCCGCTGAGCGAGCAGATCCGCGCTCACGAAGAGGCCATCGCCGACCGCCTCGGCGACGCCCCGCCCGTGCCGATCGTCGGCTACGGCACGCTCGAGGAGAAGTTCCGTCAGCTGGGCGTCGAGCTCAACTTCGGCACGATCACCGTCGACGACGCGGTCTCGCAGTTCTTCACGGAGATGGACGTCGTCCTGAACGGATGACAGACTCCGGGGGCTCGGACATACGTGTCCGGGCCTCCGGCATCCCTGCACTCCCCTCATCACCTCAGGAGTACCCCCGTGAGCACCACTGCGACGAGAGTCATCGTCACCGGCGAGAAGCGCAGACGTGCGCCGCTGCGCCGCCGCCGTCCCGAAGACGTGCACCGCCCCGGCCAGCGTGCCCGTCAGCGCAAAGAGACCTTCGCCGGCTACGGCTTCCTCGTGCCGTGGCTGATCGGGTTCTTCGGTCTGACGATCATCCCCATGGTCTACTCGCTGTACCTGTCGTTCACGCGGTACAACATCTTCCAGCCGCCCAAGTGGATCGGCTTCGACAACTACATCCGGCTGTTCATGAACGATCCCCAGTTCATCCAGTCGGCGCAGATCACCCTCATCTACGTCCTCGTCGGCACGCCGATCACCCTGGCCGCAGCCCTCGTGGTGGCCATGCTGCTCAACTACCGTGACAAGGGTGCCGGCTTCTTCCGCTCGGCCTTCTACGCGCCGAGCCTCATCGGCGGCTCTGTCAGCGTCGCCATCGTGTGGCGAGCGATGTTCGCCACCGACGGCCCGGTGGACAACTCCCTGAACATCTTCGGCATCGACCTGGGCGGCTGGATCGGCAATCCGTCACTGGTGCTGCCGGCCATGATCGTCTTGTCGATCTGGCAGTTCGGCGCCACGATGGTCATCTTCCTGGCCGGGCTCAAGCAGATCCCGCAGGAGCTGTATGAAGCGGCCGAGATGGACGGCGCCAACGCCTGGCACCGCTTCCGCGCGGTGACGATCCCGATGCTGTCCCCGGTCATCTTCTTCAACCTGCTGCTGGGTCTGATCGGCGCGTTCCAGGTGTTCGCCTCGGCCTACATCATCTCCAACGGCTCGGGCGGTCCGGCCGGCATGACCAACTTCATCACCCTCTACCTGTACAAGCGCGGTTTCGCCGACGGCCAGATGGGCTACGCGGCCGCGATCGCCTGGGTCCTGCTGGTGGTTGTGGCGATCATCGCCTTCATCCTCTTCCGCACCCAGCGCAACTGGGTCCACTACTCGGGAGACAACCGATGAGCACCTCCAACGCCTACACGACCTCCGGGGCGGCCTCCACGCCGGTGTTCGCCGCCCAGCAGACGCTGCCGGTCGATGCGCCGCCGCGCCGCCGCAAGGTCAAGCGCAAGACCTGGCAGACGGTGATCTGGTTCATCGTGCTGCTGGCCCTCACCGCGATCGTGCTCTATCCGCTGGTGTGGCTGCTCTTCTCCACGTTCAAGCCCAACAGCGAGTTCGGCCAGAACTCCGCCCTGCTGCCCAACAGCCCGACCTTCGACAACTACGTCAAGGTCATGGAGGGCATCGCCGGGGTGCCGATGTGGAAGTTCTTCTGGAACTCGCTCGTGCTGGCGGTGCTGGCGGTCGTGGGCACCGTGTTCTCCAGCGCGCTGGCCGCCTACGCGTTCGCGCGGGTGCAGTTCAGGGGCCTCGGCATCTTGTTCGCCGCGATGATCGGCACGCTGCTGCTGCCGTTCCACGTCGTGATCATCCCGCAGTACATCATCTTCAACAACTTCGGGCTGGTCGATACGTTCTGGCCGCTCGTGCTGCCGAAGTTCCTGGCCACCGAAGCGTTCTTCGTGTTCCTGCTCGTCCAGTTCATGCGGCAGATGCCGCGCGATATGGACGAGGCGGCGCGCATCGACGGCGCCGGACACGTCCGCATCTTCTGGGCGATCATCCTCCCGCTGATCAAGCCCGCCCTGATCACCTGCGCGATCTTCAGCTTCATCTGGAGCTGGAACGACTTCCTCGGCCCGCTGCTGTACCTCACCAGCCCCGAGAACTACCCGTTGCCGATCGCGCTGCGCCTCTACAACGACCAGACCTCCACGAGCGATTACGGCGCCACGGTCACCGCGAGCTTCATCGCGCTGCTGCCGGTGCTGCTGTTCTTCCTGGTCTTCCAGCGCTTCCTGGTCGACGGCGTCGCCACGCAGGGCCTCAAGGGCTGACCATGGTGACCACGATGATGGATGCCGGAGCCGGCACGACCCGCGCCGGTCGCAGCCGTGCTGCCGACCGTGCCGCGCGCCGCGCCGCGCTGTCGGGCAGCGGCCCGACCCAGGGCGATGCGCCCCCCGCGCGCTTCCCCGGAGCCCGCGCGAAGTTCGCCCTGTTCGGCGAGGTGCTGCTCACCGGTCTGCTCGTCACGCTCGCCGGCGTCGCCGTGGTGACCCTGCCCGCGGCACTGGCCGCCGGCATCCGCCACCTGCGCCGGTTCGTCGCCGCCGAGGACTCGCGGGTCAGCCTGTTCTGGGCCGACCTGAAGCGCGCGCTCCTGCCCGGCGCCGCGGTCGGCCTGGTGGCCGTCGTGCTGACGCTCATCCTGCTCCTCGACATCGACGTGGCCCGCTCGGACTTCTTGCCCGGTGGGGCCGTCATCGAGGTCGTCGGCTGGGCGGGTCTGGCCGCGCTCGGCCTCGCGCTGCTCGCCGCCGCCGGCGCCTGGACGCCCGCGACCGGGTGGCTCGGGGCGGTGCGCGCCGTACCGGGCATCGTCCGCGCCGACTTCGCCGGAACGCTCTACCTCGTGGCGACGGCGGTGTTCGTCGGCGTCGTGACCTGGGCCCTCGTGCCGCTGTTCATCCCCGCCATCGGC
>JAEXHA010000048.1 GCA_023450335.1 Actinomycetes bacterium
CGCTCGGCGTAGCCCAGCTCGGCGTCGTAGCCGAGGTCGGATTCCGTCGCGGGCTCGGCCGGCGCGCCGGGTTCGGCAGTCGCGTCTGCGGGCGCCGTCACGGCAGTGTCCGCGGCATCGGCCACCGGCGCGGCGGCGGGGACGAACGCGCGCAGCGACGCCACGCTGAGCGCGAGCAGCAGTCCGACCACGCCGGCGCCGACGAGGATCGCCCCGGTCACGCCCCAGATCTGGCCGACGTAGACATCGCTGGTGGTGGCCGTGCCGTCGATAAGCCCGACATCCATGGTGCCGAGCTTGGTCAGCAGCAGGTACGCACCGCCGACGGCGGAGGCGAGCGAGGCGGCGATCAGGATCCAGAACGGGATGCTGCGGATCAGACGGGGGCGGGGGTTCATGGGGCTCCTCGGGGTCGTTCGGGTGGGTCGCCGCGGGAAACGGCTGCCCCCATTGGAACCCGGCGATCCGTATGCGAGCCCTGTGGCGGCTATGCGCGCGCTGTGCGCGGTGCCGCCTTGAGTCTGAGCACCACCACCGTCATCGTCGCCGCGGCGAGGGCTGCCAGCACCATGTGCGCACCCACCGCGAGCTCGGGCAGGCCGTTGCGCGCCTGGTACAGCCCCACCAGGATCTGCACGGCCTCCACCGCGAGCAGGACGGTCACCCAGCTGCGGGTGGGCAGTCCCTTGCCCCACGCCGCGCCCGCGAGCACGAGGGTGAGCGCGAGCAGCGCGTAGCCGGGCCACGCGTGGACGTGCTCGAGGATCGTCGCGTCGAAGCCGTTGCGGCCCACCTGGGCATCGCCCGAGTGGGGGCCCGCGCCGGTGGTGAGCACGCCGACGGCGATCGTGAGGGCGAGGACGAAGGTCGTGATGTGGGTCGTGATCGCGTACCACCGTGGCGCCGCGAGCTCACGCGGACCCGGCTCGGTGTTCAGGCGCACCAGCACCGCCGCGGTCACGCACACCAGCGCGAGGGAGGCCACGTAGTGGAAGCCGACGATGAAGGGGTTCAGCCCCGTCCACACCGTGATGCCGCCGACGACCGCCTGCGCGACGATGCCGGCCATGATGACCCACGCCAGGGTGAACAGGTCGCGGCGGGTGCTGCGCAGCCGCCACACGAACACGAGCAGCAGCAGGGCGAACACGCCCAGCAGCGGGCTCATGAGACGGTTGCCGAACTCGATGAGCGAGTGGATGCCGTCATCCACCAGCGCGGGAGTGGGAACCAGCGAGTCGGGGGTGCACAGCGGCCAGGTCGGGCACCCCAGGCCCGAACCGGTGAGGCGCACGGCGCCGCCGGTGGCGATGATCACGACGTTGCCGATGAAGTTCAGCCACGCGACCACGCGGAGGCGGCCGTCGACGCGACCGGGGAGCCCGCGGCGGCGTGCGGCGGCGTTCGAAGCGGTCATCGCGGTGGGCGCCGTGGTCATGCGCGTTCCTCCTGAGTGGCACCCGAGAGCCCGGCTGGGGCGCGCCCCGGCGCCGGGCGTTGCCTGTAGAGTTGAGGGGTGAGACGGCGAGGCTGAAGCCGAGCTCGTCCCCCCAAGTCTAGGCGCGCCGACAGGGCGCGGTCGGACGACGAAATCGAAGTGACCCTGAAAGCGGCATCCCGCCCCCGCACACTCCACGGGGACCGGGAATGCCGGAGCGGATGACACCGTCGGGTCGCAGAGGAGGTAAATGCCCATGTCGGATGTCCTGATCGACAGGCCTGAGCTCGACAGCCTCGGCGTGTACGAGTTCGGCTGGCACGATGCGGACGCGGCGGGTGCCAGCGCCAGACGAGGGCTCAGCGACCTCGTCGTGCGCGACATCTCCGCGCTCAAGTCGGAGCCGGAATGGATGCTCAAAACCCGGTTGAAGGGTCTGCAGCTGTTCGGCCGCAAGCCCATGCCGACGTGGGGCGCAGACCTCAGCGAGATCGACTTCGACAACATCAAGTACTTCGTCCGCTCCACCGAGAAGCAGGCGCAGTCGTGGGAGGACCTCCCCGAGGACATCCGCAACACGTACGAGAAGCTCGGCATCCCGGAGGCCGAGCGGCAGCGTCTGGTCGCCGGTGTCGCCGCGCAGTACGAGTCCGAGGTCGTCTACCACCAGATCCGCGAGGACCTGGAGCAGCAGGGCGTCATCTTCATGGACACCGACACGGCGCTGCGCGAGCACCCCGAATTCTTCGAGGAGTACTTCGGCACCGTCATCCCTGCCGGTGACAACAAGTTCGCGGCGCTGAACACCGCGGTGTGGTCGGGCGGCTCGTTCGTCTACGTGCCGCCGGGGGTGCACGTCGAGATCCCGCTGCAGGCCTACTTCCGCATCAACACCGAGAACATGGGCCAGTTCGAGCGGACCCTGATCATCGCCGACGAGGGCTCGTACGTGCACTACATCGAAGGCTGCACGGCACCGATCTACAAGTCGGACTCGCTGCACTCGGCCGTCGTCGAGATCATCGTGAAGAAGAACGCCCGCGTGCGTTACACGACGATCCAGAACTGGTCGAACAACGTCTACAACCTCGTCACCAAGCGCGCCGTCGCCCACGAGGGCGCGACGATGGAGTGGGTCGACGGCAACATCGGCTCCAAGGTGACGATGAAGTACCCGTCGATCTACCTCATGGGCGAGCACGCCAAGGGCGAGACCCTGTCGGTCGCCTTCGCCGGTCCCGGTCAGCACCAGGACGCCGGCGCGAAGATGATCCACATGGCGCCGCACACGCAGTCGTCGATCATCTCCAAGTCGATCGCCCGCGGCGGCGGGCGCGCGGGCTACCGCGGCGAGGTCCGCGTCGACGCGAACGCGCACCACTCCGCAAACACGGTCCGCTGTGACGCGCTCCTGGTCGACACGATCTCGCGTTCGGACACCTATCCGGCCATCGACATCCGCGTCGACGACGTCGAACTGGGCCACGAGGCCACCGTGTCGAAGGTGAGTGAAGAGCAGCTGTTCTACCTCATGAGCCGCGGCATGCCCGAGGACGAGGCCATGGCCATGATCGTGCGCGGCTTCATCGAGCCGATCGCCCGCGAGCTGCCCATGGAGTACGCCCTCGAGCTGAACAAGCTCATCGAGATGGGCATGGAAGGATCCGTCGGCTGATGACGACCGTGACTCAGGCCCCCGCCGCGGAGGGCCACATCGACCCTGCGGCCGCGTTCGTCCCCGTGCAGACCCGCTCGGAGCGTCCGCGCTCGTTCGACCCCGCCGACTTCGAGGCTCCCACCGGCCGTGAGGTCAACTGGAAGCACACGCCCGTGGCCCGGCTGCAGGCCGTGCTGACCGATGAGGACACCGAATCGGGCCCCGACAACGCGATCGACTACGACCTCAGTCGTGTTCCCGACGGCGTGCTCGTGCCGTCGGCAGGTCTCGACGCCGCCGTGCGCGGCGAGGTGTTCACACCCGAAGACCTGGCCAGCGCGCTGGCCTGGAAGAACGGCGTCAACGCCCTGCACCTGCGACTGCCCCAGGGTGCCGAGTTCGACGAGGCACTCCGCGTCGATCTGACCGGCCGCGGCGGCCACGCCCAGGCGCACGTGATCATCGAGGCGATGCCGCAGTCGCGGGGCACCGTGCTGCTGTATCACTCGGGCACCGCCGATTACGCCCAGAACGTCGAGATCCTCGCCCGCGACGGCTCGCAGCTGACGGTCATCACCGCACAGCGCTGGGACGACGACGCCGTGCACGTGTCGGCGCACCAGGCCCGCGTCGACCGTGACGCCAGCCTCACCCACGTCGTGGTGAGCCTCGGCGGCGGCGTCGTGCGGGTCAACCCCTCGGTGGAGCTCGCCGGCGCCGGGGCCCACGGCAAGCTGTACGGGTTGTCGTTCGCCGACTCGGGCCAGCACCTGGAGAGTCAGGTGTTCCTGCACCACAAGGGACCGCACACCACCGGCGACGTGCTGTACAAGGGCGCGCTGCAGGGCGCGGACGCGCGCAGCGTGTGGATCGGCGACGTGCTGATCGGACCGGACGCCGTGGCGACGGACTCGTATGAGGCCAACCGCAACCTGGTGCTCACCCAGGGTGCACGCGCCGACTCGATCCCGAACCTCGAGATCCAGACCGGTGACATCCTCGGCGCCGGCCACGCCAGCGCAACCGGGCGCTTCGACGACGAGCAGCTGTTCTACCTGCAGAGCCGCGGCATCGCCGAGGACGAGGCGCGGCGCCTCGTGGTGCTCGGCTTCCTGGGCGAGATCGTCCAGAAGACCGGCATCCCCGAACTCGAGGCCGAGCTGATCGCCGCCGTCGAGGCCGAGCTGGCCGAAGGCCCCGCAGCATGACCGCGCACAGGGTGCTGAAGCTCAGCGAGCTGGAGCAGGACACCGCCGTGCGCGTGGTCATCGGCGACGTGCCGATCGCGGTCGTGCTCGACAGCGGCGGCGAAGTGCACGCCATCGGCGACACCTGCACCCACGGCGACATCTCGCTGGCGGAAGGCTTCGTCGAGGGTGATTCCCTCGAGTGCTGGGCCCACGGTTCGCGGTTCTCGCTGCGCACCGGCCGCCCCCTCAACCTGCCGGCGTACGAGCCGGTGCCCGTATACGCCGTCACGATCGAGGGCGATGACATCCTCATCGACCCTGCCGTGACCAAAGAAGTGAACTGAAGAAGGAAGGCAGCAATGGCTGTTCTCGAGATCCGCGACCTGCACGTGACGGTCGAGACGGATGCCGGAGTGACCCCGATCCTCAATGGTGTGACCCTGACGGTGCGCACGGGGGAGACCCACGCCATCATGGGCCCCAACGGCTCGGGCAAGTCGACCCTCGCGTACACGATCGCGGGCCACCCGAAGTACACGGTGACCGGCGGCACCATCACCCTCGACGGCGAAGACGTGCTGGCCATGTCGGTCGACGAGCGCGCCCGTGCCGGCCTGTTCCTGGCCATGCAGTACCCGGTGGAGATCCCCGGTGTCACGGTGACCAACTTCCTGCGTACCGCCAAGACCGCGATCGACGGCGAGGCGCCGGCGATCCGCACGTGGACCAAGGACGTCAAGCAGTCCATGAAGAACCTGCGCATGGACCCGAAGTTCGCCCAGCGCAACGTCAACGAGGGCTTCTCGGGCGGCGAGAAGAAGCGCCACGAGATCCTGCAGCTCGAACTGCTCAAGCCCGCGCTGGCCGTCCTCGACGAGACCGACTCCGGTTTGGACGTCGACGCGTTGAAGATCGTCTCCGAGGGCGTCAACCGCGCCAAGGAGGAGACGAACCTCGGCGTGCTGCTGATCACGCACTACACGCGCATCCTCCGGTACATCAAGCCCGATTTCGTCCACGTGATGGTGGGCGGGCGGATCGCCGAAGAGGGCGGCCCGGAGCTGGCCGACCGCCTCGAGAACGAGGGCTACGACCGGTTCCTGCCGGTGGAGGACGACGCCGTCGCCTCCGCCGAGGTTTAGGATCGAGCCATGACCGCCACCCTCACACCCGAGAAGTACGACGAGGTCACCGAGGCGCTCAAGGACGTCATGGATCCCGAACTCGGGATCAATGTCGTCGACCTGGGGCTGATCTACGATCTCGCGTGGGATGACGAGAACGACGCGCTGGTCATCCACATGACCCTGACGTCGGCGGGCTGCCCTCTGACGGATGTGCTGGAAGAGCAGACCGCCCAGTCGCTGGACGGGGTCGTCGAGCAGTTCCGCATCAACTGGGTGTGGATGCCGCCGTGGGGCCCCGAGCGCATCACCGATGACGGACGCGACATGATGCGTGCCCTCGGCTTCGCGATCTGACCGGCCGCCGCGATGACGCCGACGGCACCGCTGACCGCCCTGCCCCTCGACGTGCTGCGCCGCCGCAGCAGCACGAAGTGGCGCACGTACCCCGACGATGTGATCCCGATGTTCGTCGCCGAGACGGACTTCCCGCTGGCAGAGCCGATCACGCGGGTCCTCGCCGACGCCGTGGCCATCGGCGACACCGGCTACACCCCGCCCGACCCCGGCCTGCGCGACGCGTACGCCACGTTCGCGCGTCGCCGGTTCGGATGGGATGTCGATGCGAGCCGCATCCGCTCGACCGGTGACGTCATGATGGGCGTCGTCGAGCTGTTGCGGGCGACGATCTCGCCCGGTGACCGTGTCGTCATCACCCCGCCGGTGTACCCGCCGTTCAGCGTCTGCATCCCCGAGGCCGACGGCGTCGTCGAGTCGGTGCCGCTGCTCGATACCGGCGCGGCATGGGAACTCGATCTGGTCGGCATCGAGTCGGCGTTGGCCGGCGGCGCCCGGGCCGTGCTGCTGTGCAACCCGCACAACCCGACCGGCACCGTGCACTCGCGACAGTCCCTCGCCGCCCTCGGCGACCTGGCCGCGCGTTTCGGCGCGGTCGTGATCAGCGATGAGATCCACTCACCGCTGGTGCAGCCGGGGGTCGAGTTCACCCCGTTCCTGTCCGCGTCGGATTCGGCGGCCGAGGTCGGCTACGCCGTCACGAGCGCGTCGAAGGCGTTCAACCTGGCGGGCCTGAAATGCGCTCTCATGGTCACCGCCGCCCCGGCCACGACCGACATCGTGCGTGCCCTGCCCCCGGAGGTCGAGTGGCGCACCGGACTGTTCGGCGCGCTCGGCGGCGTCGCCGCGTTCAGCCCCGAATCCGACGCCTGGCTCGACGCGCAGCTGGCCGCCCTCGACGAGAACCGTCGGCTGCTGGCAGACCTGCTCGCCGAGCACCTGCCCCAGGCCCGCTATCGGATGCCGGACGCGGGCTATCTCGCATGGATCGACCTGTCGGCCTACGACTGGGGCGACGACCCGGTGCCGCACATCCTCGCGGGGGCGCGGGTCGCCCTGCATCATGGCCCGCATTTCGGCGTGGAGGGCACCGGTCACGTGCGCCTCAACTTCGGTTGCGCGCCCGAGCTGCTTCGCGAGGCTGTGGCGCGCATCGGCGCGCTCGCCCGTGACTGAGCTGTCAGCCGCCGACGCGGCCGGCATCTGGCATCCCCGCCATCTCTGGGTCACCGTCGGCGTCGTTGCGCTGATCTTCCTCGAGGCCACGCAGGCACTGGCGGTCACAACGGTCATGCCGCTGGTCAGCGCCGATCTCGACGGTGCGCAGCTGTACGCGGTCGCGTTCTCCGGCACGCTCGCCACGAGCGTGGTCGGCATGGTGGCCGTGGGTGCGTGGTGCGACCGCTCCGGCCCGCTGACCCCCCTGAGCGCGGCGGTGGGCGTGTTCGTCGTCGGGCTGGCGCTCACCGCCGCCGCCCCCGACATGGGGGTCCTCGTGGCGGGGCGGCTCCTGCAAGGTCTCGGCATCGGCGGGCAGACCGTCGCGCTGTACGTGCTCGTCGCGCGGGTGTACCCCGCATCCCTGCACGGCCGTGTGTTCGCCGCGCTGTCGGCGGCGTGGGTGATCCCGGCCATCGTGGGGCCGGCGCTGACCGGAGCGGTGGCCGAGCATCTGCACTGGCGCTGGGTGTTCGGCGGCGTCGCGGCGCTGACCCTTCTCGCGTTCGCGAGCGTCTTCGTGCGACTGCGCGGCGTGTCGACGGTCTCTGGAGGGTCGGGCGACCAGCCGGTCGACCGCACCGGGTCGCTGGCGGGCCGGCTCGTGCGGGCCGTGCTGGTG
>JAEXHA010000073.1 GCA_023450335.1 Actinomycetes bacterium
GAGCTCCTCGATGATGTCCTCGAGGAACAGCACCGCGGTCGTCTCACCGGCCGCGTCACGCACCTGTGCGAGGTGACGGCTGGCCCGTCGCATGAGCGCGAGCGCATCCTCGAGATCGGTCGTCTCGGTGATGGGCACCATGCGGTGGATCCGCTTGGGCTTGACCGGCTCGGTGGCCACCGCGGCAGCGGCACCCTCGGCCTCACGCAGCACGTCCTTCAGGTGCACATAGCCCAGCGGTGCCCCCTCGTCGTCGACGATGACGTACCGCGAGAACCCGTGCTTGGCGACGGCCCGTTCGATCTCGTCGGGCGTCGTCGTGGCCGGGAGCGTCACCAGCTGCGACAGCGGCACCGCGATATCGGCGGCTTTCTTGTCGGTGAACTCCACCGCCGCTGCGACCGCGCCCGACGCGTCATCGAGCACGCCCTCGATACGGGATTGGTTCACGATCGTGGCCACTTCGTCGAGCGTGTAGGTCGAGGCGGCCTCGTCCTTGGGCTCGACGCGGAACAGCCGCACGACGTGGTTGGCGATCCAGTTGAGCGTCACGATGATCGGGTGGAACAGCTTCGACACCCACACCAGCGGGGTCGCCAGCAGCAGCACCGCGCGGTCGGGCAGCGAGAACGCGAGGTTCTTCGGCACCATCTCGCCGAACACGACGTGCAGGTAGGAGACCAGCACGAGCGCGATCGCGAACGCGAGGCCGCTGATGAGCGCCTCGCTCCAGCCGGTCAGTCCCAGCGGCACCGCGATGAGGTGGTGGATCGCCGGTTCGGAGACGTTGAGGATCAGCAGCGAGCAGATCGTGATGCCCAACTGGCTGGTCGCCAGCATGAGGGTCGCGTGCTCCATCGCGTACAGCGCGGTCTTGGCCGCCTTCGATCCGCTCTCGGCGAGCGGCTCGATCTGCGAGCGCCGTGCGGAGATGACGGCGAACTCAGCGCCGACGAAGAAGGCGTTGAAGACCAGCAGGACCACCAGCCATGCGATTCCGGCCCAGTCGCTCATCGCTGCTCACCTGCCTCGGTGTCGTCGGGGTGCGGTTTCGGGGTGAACCTCACTCGGTCGACCCGGCGCCCGTCCATCCGCTGGACGGTGAGGGTGCCGTCTTCGATCTCGACGTCGTCGCCGACGGCGGGGATGCGCTCCAGCACCGACATCAGGTACCCGCCCACGGTGTCGTACAGGTCGCCCTCGGGCACGCGGATGCCGGTGCGGTCGAGCACCTCGTCGGGTCGCAGATCGGCGGGGAAGACCACCCCGTCGGCCAGCCGCACGATGCCGGCCCGGCTGCGGTCGTGCTCGTCGAGCACCTCGCCGACGATCTCCTCGACGAGGTCTTCCAGCGTGACGACGCCCGCCGTGCCGCCGTACTCGTCGACCACGACGGCCATCTGGTAGCCGCGCGCCCGCAGCTCAGACATGAGCGAGTCGAGGTGAACGGCCTCGGGCACCCGCAGCGGCTCTTCGGCGATCGCGGCGGCCGGCACGTCGGCACGACGCTCGCGCGGCACGCTGACAGCCTGTTTGAGGTGCGCGATGCCGACGATGTCGTCCATCGACTCGCCATAGACGGGGAAGCGGCTCAGGCCCGTGCGCCGGGCCAGCTGGATGACGTCTTCGACACTGTCGCCGGCGGCGATCGCGTGCAGGCTCGGCCGCGGCGTCATGACGTCGGCGGTGCTCAGGCGCGCGAATGTGAGGGTGCGGTCCAACAGCGACGCGGTGTCCTGCTCGAGCAGTCCCGCGCTGGCCGAGCGTCGCACGAGGCTGGAGAGCTCCTCCGCGGTGCGGGCGCCCGACAGCTCCTCCTTGGGCTCGATGCCCATCGACCGGAGGATCCCGTTGGCACTGCCGTTGAGCAGGACGATCGCGGGGCGGAACACCGTCGTGAAGGCGACCTGGAACGGCAGCACGAGCTTGGCGGTCTGCCGCGGCACCGCCAGTGCGAAGTTCTTGGGCACGAGCTCGCCGATGATCATCGAGAAGATCGTGGCGATCGCGACGGCGATGACCGTCGTGATCGGGCGCACGGTCGCCTCGGGCATTCCCCACCCGATGAGCACCGGGCCCATCAGGTTCGAGAGCGCCGGCTCCATCGTGTAACCGGTCAGCAGCGTCGTCAGCGTGATGCCCAGCTGCGCGCTGGACAGATGCGTCGAGGTGATCCGCAGCGCCTTGATGGTCAGCGCGAGTCGTGTCTCGCCGGCGGCCTGGCGCGATTCGAGGTCGGCGCGGTCGAGGTTCACGAGGGCGAACTCGCTCGCGACGAACAGTCCCGTGCCGACTGTCAGGAGGAGCCCCACGCCCAGCATCACATAGTCCATGACGCGTCACCCCCGCTCAGCTGGGGGAAGGGTCGGTGGGGCGGGCGTCTACTACTGGGAGGGTCGTCCATCGTGCGAGAGATCTTACGGCATCGGACTGTGTTCCCTTGCGCCCGGGCGCACCCGCGGTCGCGCGCACGCGCGAGCGGGGCGGGCACACACGCGAGCGGGGGCAGGCGCACGCGCGAGCGGGGGCGGGCGCCGTCACCAGCTGACCGGGAGCGCCTTGCCCTCTTCATAGCCGGCGGCCGATTGCAGCCCCACGACGGCCCGCTCGTGGAACTCGGGCACCGATGCGGCGCCTGCGTACGTGAACGAGGACCGCACACCCGCGGTGATCATGTCGATGAGGTCCTCGAGGCTCGGCCGCAGCGGGTCGAGGTAGATCTTCGACGATGAGATCCCCTCGGCGAACAGCTCCTTGCGCGCCAGCTCGTAGGGGTCGAGACGTCCGAACCGTTCGTGCACGGCCTTGGTCGAGGCCATCCCCCACGACTCCTTGTAGACGCGGCCCTGCGGGTCGGTCAGCAGCGTTCCGGGCGCTTCGATCGTGCCGGCGAACCACGACCCGACCATGACCGATGCCGCTCCGGCCGCCAGCGCCAGCGCGACGTCACGCGGATAGCGCACACCACCGTCGGCCCACACATGGGCTCCCGCCTTCGCGGCCGCCTCCGCCGTCTCGAGCACCGCGGAGAACTGCGGCCGTCCCACCGCCGTCATCATGCGCGTCGTGCACATCGCGCCCGGCCCGACCCCGACCTTGATGATCGTGGCGCCGGCGTCGGCGAGGTCGTAGACACCGTCGGCGGTCACGACGTTGCCCGCCGCGACGGGCAGGCGCAGGTCGAGACCGGCGACCTGCCGCAGAGCCCCGAGCATGCCCTCCTGATGCCCGTGGGCGGTGTCGACCACGAGCACGTCGACCCCGGCGTCGGCGAGCGCCTGCGCCTTGGCGGCCACGTCGCCGTTGATCCCGACCGCGGCGGCCACGATGAGCCGGCCATCGGCGTCGACGGCCGGCCGGTACAGCGTCGACCGCAGGGCGGTGCGCCGCGAGAGGGTGCCCACGAGGAAGCCGTGCTGCAGCACGCAGACGGTCTCGGCGTCGGCCGCGACGAGCAGGTCGAAGGCGTGGCGGGCGTCGTCGATGTCGTCGGCGTCGATCGACGCGGTGCGTCCGCGGGTCAGGTCACCCAGCTGGGCGTCAGGAAGTGCGGTGCCCAGGCGGGTCGCCGAGACGATGCCGAGGATGTCGTCGACGTGGATGCGGGGTCCGGATGCCGAGGTGACCACGAGGCCGTAGCCCTCGGCAGGCGGCAGCAGCCGTGCCGCATCGGCCACGGTCGCCTCCGGGGGCAGCACCAACGGGGTGTCCCACGCGACCGGCTGGTCTTTGACCCAGCGGATCGCGGCGTCCAGTTCCTGCAGCGGCATATCCTGCGGGAGCACGGCGAGTCCGCCCCGCCGGGCCAGGGTCGCGGCCAGCCGCGCACCCGTGACCGAGTTCATGTTGGCCGCCACCAGCGGCAGCGTCGCACCCGTGCCGTCACGGGGTGCCAGGTCCACGTCCAGCCGGCTGCTGACCGCCGATCGGCGCGGCACCAGGAACACGTCGGAGTACGTGAGATCGACCGTCGGCCGCGCGTCGAGGAACTGCATGTTCCCACGGTACTTCCTGCGGCCCGGTTCCTCACCGGCAACGGCAGACGGTGTCTGCGGGCACGCGCGCTGCGCAAGTCTGCGCCGCAATCCTGGGATACCCTTGAAGAACGCGTGCACGGGGGCGGGAAAGTGCCCCGCACGAACTGATCTTCACCGATGAAAGCAGGCGAAACCGTGTCCAGTCCGACGACCGGCGTGGGTACTTCGAGTGACGGCGAATTCGGGGCCAACGAGTGGCTCGTCGCCGAGATGTATGAGCAGTACTCGAAGGACAAGAACTCTGTGGATCAGGCCTGGTGGCCGATCCTGGAGGCCTACCATCCGGATCAGCCGACGACGACGGCACCGGCGACCACTGAAGCGCACCCGGTGACCGCCCCGATCGCTGTCGTGGGTGCACAGCCGGTGGCACGTACGACGGCGCGGCCGGCGGCCCCGCAGCCCATCCCGGCGCAGGCACCCAAGGCCGCGCCCGCCGAGGAGCGCGAGACCGGCGAGGATGTCGTCACACCGCTGCGCGGCATGACCAAGACTCTCGCGGCGAACATGGACCAGTCGCTGACGGTGCCCACCGCGACCAGCGTCCGCACGATTCCGGCCAAGCTGATGATCGACAACCGCATCGTCATCAACAACCACATGTCTCGCACGCGCGGCGGCAAGGTGAGCTTCACCCACATGATCGGGTGGGCGCTCATCCAGGCGCTGAAGGTCTTCCCCAGCCAGAACGTCGCCTACGCCGAGGTCGACGGCAAGCCGTCGGTGGTCGCGCCGGCCCATGTGAATCTGGGCATCGCCATCGACCTGCCCAAGCCCGACGGGTCGCGCGCACTCATGGTGCCCTCGATCAAGCGCGCCGAATCGCTCACATTCAACGAGTACCTCTCGTCGTACGAGGACCTGGTCAAGCGCGCCCGTGCGAACAAGCTCACCGCCGCCGACTTCGCCGGAACCACGATCTCGCTGACCAACCCCGGCGGCATCGGCACGGTGCACTCGGTCCCCCGCCTCATGAAGGGCCAGGGCTGCATCATCGGCGCCGGTGCCCTCGAGTACCCCGCCGAGTTCCAGGGCTCCAGCGACAAGACGCTCGTCGAACTGGGCATCGGCAAGACCATCACGTTGACCAGCACCTATGACCACCGCGTCATCCAGGGTGCGGGCTCGGGTGAGTTCCTCAAGATCGTCCACGAGCTGCTCATCGGTCAGCGCGGCTTCTACGAAGGCATCTTCGCGGCGTTGCGCATCCCGTACGCGCCCATCCATTGGGGCACCGACATCAACGTCGACCTCGCCGAGCGCGTCGACAAGACCGCTCGGGTACAGGAGCTCATCAACTCGTTCCGCGTGCGCGGCCACCTCATGGCCGACATCGACCCGCTCGAGTATGTGCAGCGCACGCACCCCGACCTCGAGATCGAATCGCACGGTCTGACCTTCTGGGATCTCGACCGCGAGTTCGTGACGAACGGCTTCGGCGGAAAGCGCCAGATGAAGCTGCGCGACATCCTCGGTGTGCTCCGCGACTCGTACTGCCGCACGATCGGCATCGAGTACATGCACATCCAGGACCCCGCCCAGCGCAAGTGGTTCCAGGACAACGTCGAGGTCAAGTACGAGAAGCCCAGCCACGACGAGCAGCTGCGCATCCTCGGCAAGCTCAACCAGGCCGAGGCGTTCGAGACGTTCCTGCAGACCAAGTACGTCGGTCAGAAGCGCTTCAGCCTCGAGGGCGGCGAGTCGCTCATCCCGCTCCTGGACGAGATCCTCCAGGGAGCGGCCGCGAACGGCCTCGACGGCGCCGCGATCGGCATGGCCCACCGCGGGCGTCTGAACGTGCTCACCAACATCGCGGGCAAGACCTACAGCCAGATCTTCCGCGAGTTCGAGGGGTCGGTCGCCATCGGCTCCAAGAGCGGGTCGGGCGATGTGAAGTACCACCTCGGCACCGAGGGCACCTTCGTCGCCGACGGCAAGGAAGAGCTGCCCGTCTACCTGGCGGCCAACCCGTCGCACCTCGAGACGGTCGACGGGGTGCTCGAGGGCATCGTGCGCGCCAAGCAGGACCGCATGCCCATCGGCTCGTTCTCGTGGCTGCCCGTCCTCGTCCACGGTGACGCCGCATTCGCCGGTCAGGGCGTCGTGGTCGAGACGCTGCAGATGTCGCAGCTGCGTGCCTACCGCACCGGTGGCACGGTGCACATCGTCGTCAACAACCAGGTCGGCTTCACGACCCTGCCGCAGGACGGCCGCACGTCGGTGTACGCCACCGATGTGGCCAAGACGATCCAGGCGCCGGTGTTCCACGTCAACGGCGACGACCCCGAGGCCGTGGCCCGCGTCGCCGAGCTCGCGTTCCGCTACCGCCAGGAGTTCAAGCGCGACGTCGTCATCGACCTGGTCTGCTACCGCCGTCGCGGCCACAACGAGGGTGACGACCCGTCGATGACCCAGCCGCTGATGACGAACCTGATCGAGGCGAAGCGGTCGGTGCGCCGCCTGTACACCGAGGCCCTGGTCGGTCGCGGTGACATCACCGAGGAGGAGTACGAGCAGGCCAAGCGCGACTTCCAGGACCGCCTGGAGATCGCCTTCGCCGAGACGCACGCCGCCGAGACTGGTTCGTCGGGCATCGTCACCGCCGCGGAGACCTCGGCGGTCGACGTCGCCGTGGGCGAGCCCGAGACCACCGGCATCCCCACCGACACCGTCGCCAAGATCGGTGACGCGTTCGTCAACAAGCCCGAGGGCTTCACGGTGCACACCAAGCTGCAGCAACTGCTGGACAAGCGCCGCGACATGAGCCGCAACGGGAGCATCGACTGGTCGTTCGGCGAGCTGCTGGCGTTCGGGTCGCTGCTGATGGAGGGCACCAACGTGCGCCTCGCCGGTCAGGACGCCCGCCGTGGCACCTTCGTGCAGCGCCACGCGATCATGCACGACCGCGCGAACGGGCAGGAATGGCTGCCGCTGGCGAACCTGGTCGAGGGCCAGGGCCGCTTCTACGCGTACGATTCGCTGCTGAGCGAGTACGCGGCGATGGCGTTCGAGTACGGCTATTCGGTCGAGCGGGCCGACACGCTGACGCTGTGGGAGGCGCAGTTCGGCGACTTCGCGAACGGCGCCCAGTCGGTGATCGACGAGTTCATCTCCTCGGCCGAGCAGAAGTGGGGCCAGCAGTCGAGTGTCGTGCTGCTGCTCCCCCACGGCTACGAAGGCCAGGGCCCCGACCACTCGTCGGCGCGCATCGAGCGCTACCTGCAGATGTGCGCGCAGGACAACATGATCGTCGCCCGGCCGTCGACCCCCGCGTCGTACTTCCACCTGCTGCGCCGGCAGGCGTACTCGCGGCCCCGGCGTCCCCTCGTGGTGTTCACGCCGAAGGCCATGCTGCGGTTGCGCGGTGCGACCAGCAACGTCGACGACTTCGTCTCGGGCCGGTTTGAGCCGGTGCTCGACGACAACCGCGGCATCGACCACTCGGCCGTCACACGCGTGCTGCTGCACTCGGGCAAGATCCATTGGGACCTCAAGACCGAGCTGGACAAGCGCCCCGACCCCACGATCGCCCTCGTCCGCCTGGAGCAGTTCTACCCGGCTCCGATCGAGCAGCTCAACGCCGTGCTCGATCAGTACCCGAACGCCGAGCTGGTGTGGGTGCAGGACGAGCCCGAGAACCAGGGCGCCTGGCCGTTCATCGCGCTCGACGTCGTCGAGCACCTGAAGGGGCGCTCGGTGCGCCGCATCTCACGTCCGGCCGCCGCCTCGACGGCGACCGGTTCGGCGAAGGTGCACGCGGTGGAGCAAGCCGCCATCATCGAGCAGGCCCTCGCCCGGTAACCCCAGGGCCGGCGACGAAACGGCAGGCATGCGCGTCGCGCTGCTGGTGAACCCGACCGCGCGCAGCGGGACGGGTCTGAGCGCGGCGCGCCGCGCGGAGGATCGGCTGCGCGACCACGGCATCCACACCACCACGATCGCCGCGGCCAGTGCTGACGAGTCGGCCCTGCTGCTGCGCACGGTGCTCGCCGACGGCGTCGACGCGGTGCTGGTGGCCGGCGGCGACGGCACCGCGAATCTGGCCGTCCAGCAGCTGGCCGGCGGCGCCGTGCCCCTGGGGGTCATCCCCATCGGCACCGGCAACGACCTCGCGACCTCGCTCGGTCTCCGCGACCTCGATGCGATCGGCGCGGCCGATGCGGTGCTCGCCGGCGTCACCCGCAGGATCGATCTCGCACGCGTGACCCGCGCCGACGGCAGCATCGTCCGGTACGGCACCGTGCTGGCCGCGGGATTCGACTCTCGCGTGAACGACCGCGCCAACCGCATGCGGTGGCCGCGCGGCGCGATGCGCTACAACATCGCGCTGCTGGTCGAGTTCGCGATGCTGCACGGCGTGCGCTTCAGCATCGAGATCGAGGCGGCCGACGGCTCCGTCGAGCGCATCGACGACGACCTCGTGATGGCGACGATCGGCAACGGCCGCACCTATGGCGGCGGCATTCCGATCTGCCCGGACGCCGATATGGGCGATGGTCTGCTGGACGTGACGCTCGTGCGTCCGGCCGGACGCCTGCGCCTGCTGCGGCTGCTGCCGCGGGTGTACCGGGGCACGCACACCTCGATCGCCGAAGTCGAGACCCGCCGCGCCCGTGCCGTGCGCCTCGAAGCACGCGGCGTCACCGCCTACGCCGACGGCGACCCGCTGGGTGACCTGCCGTTGAACGTCGAGGTCGAGCCGGCGGCGCTGACGGTGTTCACTGCGGCATAGCGGCCGTCAGTCAGTGGTGCGTGGCCTGCTCGGCCCGCAGCCGCGTCAGCACCTGCGCGCGCAGCTCTTCGGGGGCGGTCTCCTTGCAGGCGCGAGCCACCACCTCAGTGAGGGTGCGCGCCACGAGGGCTTCCTGCTGGCACTCCGGGCAGTTCTCCAGGTGCTCCCGGATGTCGGAGTGCTCGGTCTTGCAGACCTCGTTGCGCAGATACTCCTCCAGGTCCTTCTGCGCTTTGTCGCAGCCGCAATCGCTCATTTCCCGCTCCCTGTGGCCGGCACCTCGATGCCGCGCTCTCGTGCATAGTCGGCCAGCAGGTCACGCAGCATCCGCCTGCCACGGTGCAGACGGCTCATGACCGTGCCGATCGGTGTCTTCATGATGTCCGCGATCTCCTGATACGCGAACCCCTCCACGTCGGCGAGATACACCGCCAGACGGAAGTCTTCGGGGATCGACTGCAGCGCATCCTTGACGACGGATGCCGGCATGTGGTCGATCGCCTCCGCCTCGGCCGAGCGCGAGCTGGTCGCCGTCGTGATCGACTCGGCGCCGCCCAGCTGCCAGTCCTCGAGCTCGTCGATCGTGCCCTGGTACGGCTCGCGCTGCTTCTTGCGATACGTGTTGATGTACGTGTTGGTGAGGATCCGGTACAGCCACGCCTTGAGATTGGTGCCCTGCGTGAACGAGCCCCACGCCGCGAACGCCTTCACGAAGGTCTCCTGCACGAGGTCTGCGGCGTCGGCGGGGTTGCGCGTCATCCGCATGGCCGCCGCGTACAGCGGGTCCATGAAGGGCAGCGCCTGCTCTTCGAACTGGGTGCGCGGGTCCTGGGCCGCCTGCTCTTCCATCACCGGCCAGTCTATGTCCGAGAGCGTGCTGACCCGCAGGGGCCGTTCCGCCGTCGCGATCATGACACTCCCTCCGGTCGACCGTCGCATACCTTCAGTAGGGTAGGAACCGATGACAGCCCCCGGGTATTCCCCTCAGTCCTCCGTCGCCGGCGCCGCCTGGGCCGCGCCGGCCGCCGGCGCGCCCGTGCACGCCACCGTCTCGGTGCCTGGCTCGAAGTCGCTGACCAACCGCGAACTCGTACTGGCGGCGCTGGCCGACGGGCCGAGCCTGCTGGTCGCGCCGCTGCACTCGGATGACTCCGAGCGCATGATCGGCGCGCTGAGAGCTCTGGGCGTGCAGATCCAGAGCGTTCCCGGCGACGGCGAGTTCGGCCCTGACCTCGAAGTCACGCCCCCGGCCGCGTTCACCGGTGACACCACCGTCGACTGCGGACAGGCCGGCACCGTCATGCGCTTCGTGGCGCCGCTGGCCGGCTTCGCGATCGGTGATGTCGTGGTCACCGCCGCCGACAACGCACTGCACCGCCCCATGGGGTCGATGATCAAGGCGCTGCGCGAGATCGGCGTCGACATCGACGACGGCGGCAGTTGGACGCTGCCGTTCACGGTGCGCGGGCGTGGCCACATCCGCGGGGGTGAGGTCACGATCGATGCGAGCGCATCGAGCCAGTTCGTGTCGGGGCTGCTCCTGAGCGCGCCGCGCTTCGACGTCGGCCTGCGCCTCACGCACGAGGGCGAGCGCCTGCCCTCTCAGCCGCACATCGACATGACCATCGAAGCGCTGGCCCGGCGCGGGGTGCACGTCGAGCACCCCACGCCGAACGAATGGCTGGTGCCGGCCGGCCACCTCCGCGGCAAGGAGATCGCGATCGAGCCCGACCTGTCCAACGCGGCGCCGTTCCTGGCGGCCGCGGTGGTCACCGGCGGCGCCGTGACGGTGCCGGGGTGGCCCGCGCACTCCACGCAGCCGGGGGGTCTGCTCTCTGACATCCTGTCGCTGCTGGGCGCCCGCACGTCGCGTCGGGGCGGCGCCCTCACCGTCACCGGGGCCGACCACATCGCCGGCGTCGACCTCGATCTGTCCGCGGCGAGCGAGCTGACCCCCGTGCTGTTCGCGATCGCCGCGTTCGCCGACGCGCCCACGACCCTGCACGGCATCGGTCACATCCGCGGTCACGAGACCGACCGCATCGCAGCACTGACAGCCAACCTGCGTGCGCTCGGCGGCGAGGCCGAAGAACTGCCCGACGGCATCCGGATCATCCCGCGGCCGCTGCGCGGCGGCGTGTGGCGCGCCTACGACGACCACCGCATCGCGCAGGCCGGCGCCGTGATCGGGCTGCGCGTGCCGGACGTGGCCGTCGACGACATCGGCGCCACGGCCAAGACGATGCCGCAGTTCCCCGAGATGTGGCGCCGCATGCTCGCCGGAGAACCGGCACGGTGACCTCAGCAGGCTCCGCATGAGCTGGTTCGACGTCGACGACGACGAACCCGAGTTCGACGAGTCGGACGTTCGCGTCCGCCCCAATCCGAAGGCCAACCGCCCGCGCACCAAGCGGCGGCCTGCGCACGCCGACGCGCAGATCGCGCGCGTGCTGGGGGTCGACCGCGGCCGGTACACGGTGCTGGTCGACGAGGACGGTCCCCACGAGCGTCGCGTGCTGGCCAGTCGTGCCCGCGAGCTGCGCAAGCAGCCCATCGTCAACGGCGACCGCGCCCGGGTCGTGGGCGATGTCTCCGGCGACGAGGGCACCCTCGCTCGCATCGTCGGCATCGAACCGCGCACCTCGCTGCTGAGGCGCAGCGCCGACGACACCGATCAGGTCGAGCGCATCATCGTCGCGAACGCCGATCAGATGCTCATCGTGGTGGCCGCCGCCGATCCCGAGCCGCGGCCGCGGCTGGTCGACAGGTATCTGATCGCAGCGCTGGATGCCGGCATCCACCCTCTGCTGGTGGTCACCAAGACCGATCTGGCCGATCCGGCCGAGTTCCTCGCGAACTTCGAGGGACTCGACGACCTCGAGGTGCTCACCAGCGGCACAGGGCGGATGCCGGTGGCCGAGATCGGTGCGCGACTGGCCGGCCACGCGACGGTGTTCGTCGGGCATTCCGGGGTCGGCAAATCGACTCTCGTCAACGCGCTCGTGCCCACGGCCGCACGCGCCACCGGCCACGTCAACGAGGTCACCGGTCGCGGCCGGCACACCTCGAGTTCGGCGGTGTCGCTGCGCTACGACGGGGAGGCCGGCCGAGGCTGGGTCATCGACACCCCGGGGGTGCGCTCGTTCGGGCTCGGGCACGTCGATCCCGCGAACATCCTCAAAGCCTTCACCGACCTCGCCGTCGTCGCCGAGGAATGCCCCCGCGGCTGCACCCACCTGCCCGATGCACCCGACTGTGCGATCGCCGAGGCGGTAGCTCAGGGCCGCCTGGGCGACCGCGGCGCCGCCCGTCTCGATTCGCTCCAGCGCTTGCTGGCCACCTTCTCCTGACGCCGAGCTCGTAAGCTGGGGGCATGGCTGAGCTTGCGACCGGATCCCCCGCCCCCGATTTCACCCTCGTCAATCAGGACGACAAGCCGGTGCGTCTGGCCGAGCTGCGCGGCGGCCGGGTGATCCTGTTCTTCTATCCCGCGGCGATGACGCCTGGGTGCACCACGGAGGCGTGCGACTTCCGTGACTCCCTCGCTCCTCTGCAGGCTGCCGGGTACACCGTGCTGGGCATCTCCCGCGACGAGCCCGCCAAGCAGCGGGCGTTCCGCGAACGCGACGAACTGACCTATGACCTGCTGAGCGACCCCGACCACGCAGTACACGAGGCCTACGGCGCGTGGGGCGAGAAGATGAACTACGGCAAGACCGTCGAGGGTGTCATCCGTTCGACCTTCGTGATCGATGCCGACGGCACGGTCGCGCACGCGCTGACGAACGTGAAGGCCACCGGTCACGTGGCCCGGCTGCGGCGCCTTCTCGACGTCTGAGGACTCGACGCGCGGCCGGAGACCCGACAGCGCGAGTCTCGGGCCCGGCACACCGCCGGGCGCTCAGTCCGCCGGGGAACGGTCCCGCCCGCCGGCGGCGCGCACCCCCATCACCAGGCACACCAGCACCACGACGGCGGGAATCGCCAGCTGTAACGCGAGCATCGGCTGACCGTACGATCCGGTCGCCGCGCCCAGCGCGACCGCAAGGATCAGCAACTGGGTCACGATACCGCCCGACCGCCCCCACGACGCCCCCCGCCACGTCGCGGCGGCGAACGCGAGCACAGCTGCCGCGCCGATCGCCGTCAGTACGATCAGGGCGAGCGATGTGGACAGCAGTCCGGCGTCACCGGTGACGAGGGCGACCGCCTCCCAGCCGACGATGAACAGCAGTGCCACGCCTTCCAGCGCGAGCAGAACGGCGGCGACGCGTTCCACGGGGGTGATCCGCATGGGGCTCCTCGAACGGGAGGCGATCAGGAAACATCCAGCGAACCCCTAAGATTCGGCCGAATTAACCCTTGATTCACCTCGCTGTGCATGCGACGATTAAGGAAGCGTGTGCTCCCACAGCGCAGTGGGGCGAGCATCTGCTCGCACACCCACCAGGGTATCGGACCTCACGTCACGTGGTGTTCGCTCCCATCACCCGAAACCCCATCTCCCCATCCCGCATCAAGGAGCACTCCTATGGATTGGCGCGACAAAGCCGCCTGCCTGACCGTCGACCCCGAACTGTTCTTCCCTGTGGGAAACACCGGCCCCGCCGTCGACCAGATCGAGAAGGCCAAGGCCGTCTGCGCCCGGTGCACCGTCACCGAGGTCTGCCTCCAGTACGCACTGGAGACCGGCCAGGACTCCGGCGTGTGGGGTGGGCTGTCCGAGGACGAGCGTCGCGCCCTCAAGCGTCGCGCCGCACGCGCCCGTCGCGCCAGCTGACGGCCCGCCGGTGGTGCGGTCGGCCGACCGTCATCCGGCCCGCCGCCGCGATGATCACGATCGGGCGATGTACCGCAGCGGAATGTCGATCGTCACCTCGGTGCCGCTGCCCACAAGCGTGTGCCAGTCGATGGTTCCGCTGAGCTCCCCCTGGATGAGGGTGCGCACGATCTGTGTGCCCAGCCCGCGGCCGACCTGACCCTCCGGCAGCCCGACCCCGGTGTCGCGCACGCTGACGGCCAGCCGGTCGTCGGTGCGGTCGGCGACGATCTCGACGTCGCCCTCTTTGTCCGCCAGGCCGTGCTCGACGGCGTTGGTGACCAGCTCGGTCAGCGCCAGCGCCAGCGGGGTCGCATACTCGCTGGGCAATGTGCCGAACTCCCCCGTCTTGTGGGTGCGCGCTCGGGTGTTCGGTGACGCGGCGACCTCGGCGACCAGCTTGAGCACCTGGTTGAACACCTCGTCGAAGTCGACATCCTGCGCGAGCCCCGACGCCAGTGTGTCGTGCACCACCGCGATGGCCGACACGCGGCGCATCGCCTGGGTGAGAGCCTCCCGAGCCTCCTCCGAGTGGGTGCGCCGCGCTTGGATGCGCAGCAGCGATGCCACTGTCTGCAGATTGTTCTTGACGCGGTGATGGATCTCGCGGATCGTGGCGTCCTTGGTGATCAGCTCCTGCTCTTGGTGGCGGATCTCGGTGACGTCGCGGCACAGCACGATCGCACCGGTGCGGGTTCCGTGGTCCTTGAGCGGGATCGTGCGCAGCGACACCGTCACCCCACGGGCTTCGAGGTCGGCACGCCACGGTGCACGCCCCGCCATCACGATCGGCAGCGACTCGTCGAACTGCCGTGAAGCGGGCAGGATCTGCGTGGCTACCTCGATGAGAGACTCGCCCTCGAGCTCGTCGTCGAAACCGAGCCGGTTGAACGCGGAGAGGGCGTTGGGGCTGGCAAAGGTGGTGACACCGTCCACGTCGATGCGGATCAGCCCGTCCGAGGCGCGCGGCGCACCACGCCGCGGGGACGTGGGCGCACTCAGGTCGGGGAACTCACCGGAGGCGACCATGCCGAACAGGTCGTCCGCACAGTCGTTGAACGTGATCTGCTGCCGTGACGGCGTCCGCGCCTCGCCGAGGTTCGTATGCCGGGTGAGCACGCCGATGATGCCCGGCGCCCCGCCGTCCGGGGCCGGCTCGCGCACGATCGGCACGGCACGCACGCGCGTGGGGGTCTCCTCGAACCAGTCCGGCGACGCCGAGTCGACGATGCGAGCGTGGGTGAACGCCTCCGTGACCTGGGTGCGCCATTGCGGCCGAACGACGTCGCCGACGATGTCACGGTAGAACAGGGTCGCGGCACCCGACGGGCGCGTGTGGGCCACGGCGATGAACGAGTCGTCGGATGTCGGCACCCAGATCACGATGTCGGCGAAGGCGAGATCGGCCAGCAGCTGGCCGTCACCGGCGAGCCGGTGCAGCCATTCGACATCGGCTGCCGTGGAGCGGCCCTGGGCGTAGAGGAGATCGCTGAGCGTCGACACGCCTTCAGCCTACGGGGCGGCGGCCGGGGAGACGGCACGCGAGGGGTGCGCGGCGGGCAGGCGCCGGCGGCGCTCTCGCCGCTGACCGGCGGCACGCTCGGGGGCCGCGAGGGTCTCACCGACGAACCGCCGCAGCGCCGCGGTCAATGACGAACGCGGCGAGATGTGGGCGATGGGGCGGGCGGCCAGCAGCGCGGCATCGACGGCCTTGCCGTCCCACGGCACGAACCACACCTCCCCCACCCCCGCGAACCTCTCGAGCGCCCGCCGCACCTGGCCGCGCGCATCGATGCCCAGCGCACCGGAGCGCGTCTTGTTGACGAGCACGCGCACCGGCGTCGCGCCCACGGCCGCACGCAGCTCGGCGTAGCAGCGGACAAACCGGGCGACGCTGACGGGATCGGCGGCCACGACGGCCACGATGACATCGGCGGCGCCCAACGCGGCGAGCGTCGCCGCGTTGCGACGCGGACCGTCCAGGTCGCTGACGATCTCCTCATCGCGCTCCAGCGGCGCGGCCACGTCGACGATCACATCGTCGGCCCAGTCCCGGCAGGTCTCCAGCGCCGCACGGACGCGTCCGTCGGAAAGCTCGGGCCAGCGTCCGGGCCGGTTCAGTCCGGTGAGCACATCGACCTCGCCCAGCCGCGTCGAGATGCGTGCCAGCTCGGTGACGGTCAGTGCGCCGCGCTCGGCCTGACGACACGCCGCAGCGAACCCCGGCCCCTCGTCGGCCAGGCCCGTCGCCAGCGCGAGCGACGGCGCATGCGAGTCGGCATCGACCAGACCGACGCGGCGTCCGTCGCGGGCGAGTTCGCATGCCAGCTCCACGGCGATCGTGGTCCTCCCGGGCGCACCCTCCGGCCCCCACACGACGACGACCCGGCCGCGTGCGGCGACCTCGGGTGCAGGCGGGGATGCCGCCGGCGTCAGCAGCTCGCGCGGCGACGCGTCGGGGTCGAACGCCGACAGCCCGAACATGGCGGCCAGCCGCTGCTCGTCGTCGCGGGCACACAGCGGGGCCACGCGCACGCCGAACCGATCGCACGCGCGGACCAGCTCGGCGGTGAGCGTGGTGCGATCGGCCTCGAGCACCAGCAGCTCGGCGCGGGAGAGCTCGGCCAGCAGTTCGGCGGCCTCGGGGCCCGCCATGGCATCGGCCACCGCGGCGGCCGGCGCCCCGGCATCCACCACCGCCCTCACCTGGGCACCCTCATCGGTCAGCCGCTGCACGAGTGCGCGACCGCGTGCGGTGTCGACGGCTGCGATGACCCTCATCGGCCGCTCCCCACGGTGGGCACGACCGACAGGCGCGCGTCCGCGGCGACCGCCGCGAGCGTGTCGGCCACCGCAGAACGGTCGATGACCAGTTCGAGCGCCGTGCCGGCGGTGCCCATCATCGAGTCGTCGCGGCTGACCGAGACCACGGTCGCCGAGGGCACGAGGATGCGCGGTGTGTCGAACTCACCGCGCTCGAGCTGCGGGGCGGCCCACACCTCGACGACGGTGCCGGCCGCCACGGCGCTGGGCACCTCGCCGGCGCTGCGCAGACTGACGGTCGTGGTGGCAGCCTGCTCGGCGGCGCCGATCGCGGCCAGCGGCACGAGCTCGCCCGCCTCGATCGTGCGCACCGCGACGGCGCCCGGCTCGAGTGTCGCCGGGTCGGCGTAGGCCTCCCCCGCCGCGCCCAGAGCCACCTCGACCACACGCAGGTCGTCGGCCTCGACCGGATCGCCGGGGACCAGCGTGTGCGCCGCGGCGAACACCGGAGCGGTCTGCCGTGCGGCGGCCACGACCAGCCACACGCCGGCGATCGAAGCGATGATGAGCACGACTCCGAGCAGGAAGCGGGCATCGGCCCAGAACGCGCGCGGTCGAGGGCGGGCGACGTCGGCTGCGGTCATGCCCTCATGGTGCCGCAGCGGCGCCGCCGGGGGCGGAGGTTATCCACAGGGCACGCTTATCCACAGGCTCGGCGAATCATCGCGCCTGCCGGTCCGCTGCGACGCATAATGGCCACATGCCCGACACCCCCGCCGACGCTGCGCGCATGCTCGCGCCCGCGCAAGTCGCCGACGCGCTGCAGCTCGAGGTCGACGAAGTGATCGCCTTGGTGATCGACGGACGGTTGCGGGGCGCGAAGCTGGGGCGTCCGGCACGGTGGCGGATCGAGGCCGCCAGCGTCGAGCATTACCTCGACGACCAGGCGGAGGAGGCGCGCCGCATCGCGCTGTGGCACGAGTCGAATGCGGCCAGCTTCCCCGAGCTGTGGGGCCGCGGGCCCGTCCGCAATCCCGACTGACCCATCCGAAGGCCCACCGCCACCGGTGCCGGCTGAACACCGGGCCGCTCGGTTCAGGCCGGCGTCACCGCGGCATCCCACCGCACGCTCAGCACGGCGCCGTACGGGATCATCCGGTACCCGGTGACCAGGTCGGTGCGGCGGGGCGCGCCCGGCTCGTGCAGGGCCAGGTCGAGGTGGTCGTCGCCGGCCCGGTCGATCGTGCCCGACAGCTGCCTGCCCGCCACCGCGACGGTGACCGCGGCACGTTTGCGGACGAGGTCACGCAGCACGAAGCCGAAGCTCATCCGCTCGGCCAGGCGCGACGGCGGCGCGGCCGCGTCTGCGCGCGCGCTGCGGAGCACATCGGCGTGGGCGAGACCGATCGCGGTGATGGCCGACAGCGGCACCAGCACACCGTCGGCACGCCGCGTCTGCTCCGCGACCACGACCCAGTCCGCACCGACCCCGGTGAGGCGCCCCGCGACCGTGGTGCCGTCGGACAGTTCGAGCACGGGCGCCGCGGTGCCGGCGTCACCGAGCACCACCAGCAGCCGATCACGCAGGCGCAGCCGCGCCAGACGCAGGCGTTCGGCCTCGGTGTCCAGGGCCGCGCGCTCGGCCTCCCATTCGGAGTCGAGCTGGTCTTCGAGATCCTCGAAGAATCGTTGCCACCGCACCTGCCAGACGGTAGACGATCGACGCCTGTCCGCGTCGCCGTTATCCACAGGTTGGAGGATTCTCATGCGGGCGCGGCGGCCGATGTGCTCTACTCGGGGCCACAGAAAACCCCTTCCAGAGAGGCATCGCATGGCTGCGCCCCGCTCTCCGCGCGGATCCGGACTCGCCGCTGAGGAGTATTTCGCCCCGCAGCGGACGACCGCCGCCGAGCTGCCCGACCCCGACCCCCTGCTGCGCAACCTCACGATCGGCGTGCTCGAAGTGCTCGCCGGTGCGCGCGAGGTCGAGCAGCTCGCCCGGTGGCTGGGCGAGGACGCCTTCCGGGCGCTGGTGACGCGCGCCAACCTCTCGGCCCGGGCCCGCAGCGCCCGCGGCGTGCCGTCGGCCGTGCCGGTCTACCAGGTCATGTCGGTGCGGTGCCACACGCCGGCCGACGGCGTTGTCGAGGCGGTGGTCATCGTCGCCGGGCCCGCGCGCACGCGGGCGGTGGCGGTGCGCCTCGAGGGCTGGGACGCGCGCTGGCGCGCGACCTCCCTCGCCCTGCTGTGACGGCTACTGCCGGTACGACGACAGGAAGTTGCCCAGCCGCTCGATGGCCTCGGTGAGCACGCGCGCCTCAGGCAGGGTGACGATGCGCAGATGGTCGGGCGTGGCCCAGTTGAACCCCGTGCCCGGCACCAGCAGCACATGCTCGGCGACGAGGAAGTCATAGACCAGCTTGCTGTCATCGTGGATGTCGTGCACCTCGGGATCCAGGCGCGGGAAGGCGTAGAGCGCACCGCTGGGCTTGACGCACGTGACCCCGGGGATCGAGGTCAGCGTCTCCCAAGCGGCATCCCGCTGCTCGCGCAGCCGACCCGAGGGAGCGATCAGGCCGTCGATGGTCTGCACGCCGCCCAGGGCGGCCTGCACCGCATACTGTGCGGGCACGTTCGGGCACAGCCGAGTGGATGCCAGCAGCTGAATGCCCTCGAGAAAGCCGGCCGCGTGCTTCTTCGGGCCGGTGATGACCAGCCAGCCTGAGCGGTAGCCCGCGACACGGTAGGTCTTGGACAGTCCGTTGAAGGTCAGGCACAGCAGATCCGGCGCGAGGGTGGCCAGGGGGATGTGCTCGGCGTCGTCGAACAGGATGCGATCGTAGATCTCGTCGCTCAGCAGCAGCAGGTCGTGTTCGCGGGCGATCTGCACGATGCCCTCGAGCACCTCTCGCGTGTACACGGCGCCGGTGGGGTTGTTCGGATTGATCACGACGATGGCCTTCGTGGCCGGCGTGATCTTCGACCGGATGTCGTCGAGATCCGGCATCCACCCACTGCTCTCATCGCAGGTGTAATGCACGGGGGTGCCGTCGGCCAGGCTCGTCATCGCCGTCCACAGCGGATAGTCCGGGGCGGGGATGAGCACTTCGTCGCCCTCGTCCAGCAGCGCCTGCATGGTCATCGTGATCAGCTCGGACACGCCGTTGCCGAGGTACACGTCATCCGGGTCGAACTGCGGGAACCCGTCGAGTTCCTCATACCGCGAGACGACCGCGCGGCGGGCCGACATGATGCCGCGGCTGTCGCTGTAGCCGTGCGCATAGGGCACCGCCTCGATCATGTCGCGCACGATCTGGAAGGGCGCGTCGAAGCCGAAGATGGCGGGGTTGCCGGTGTTGAGCTTGAGGATCGTGTGGCCCTCGTCCTCGAGCCGGTCGGCCTCGGCCAGTGCTGCCCCGCGGATCTCGTAGAGGACGTCCTTGAGTTTCGACGACTGATCGAGGATGCGAGGGCTCATCCGTTCAGGATATCGCCGCACCGCGGGTGCCAATCGACCACCGCTGGCTACTTGCGGCGCTCCTGAGCCCGGCGCTGGGCGCGGTTCTGCGGCGCCTGCGGACCGTCCCCCTCCACCGGCTGGCCGAACGCGCCCCGCTGCTGCTCGGCGGGCGGCTGCGCGGGTGCGGCGGCCGCTGCCGCCCGCACCTTGCTGGTCGCCGCCTGCTGCACCTGGCCGCGATCGTTGCGCACCTCGACCTCGCCGGCGTCGTTGGACGCGGTGTACTGCAGCTTCTGCGTCTCGACGGAGGGGGTCGCCAGACCCTTCGCCTCGACCTGGCCGTCACCGGTCTGCCGCACCTCGACCTCGAGGTTGTAGAGGAAGCCGACCGACTCCTCCTTGATCTGGGCCATCATCGTCTGGAACATCTCGTAGCCCTCGCGCTGATACTCGATCAGCGGGTCGCGCTGGGCCATGGCCCGCAAACCGATGCCGTCCTTGAGGTAGTCCATCTCGTAGAGGTGGTCGCGCCACCGGCGGTCGAGCACCTGCAGCACGACGCGGCGCTCGAGCTCGCGCATCGCGGCCGAGCCGAGGTCCTCCTCGCGCTTGGTGTACGCGATCTTCGCATCGGAGGTGATCTCGCGCTTGAGGCCCTCGGCGGTCACCCGGCCCTTATGGCCGCTCTCGGCCACGACCTCATCGATGGTCACGCCCACCGGATACAGGGTCTTGAGTTCGGTCCACAGCGCGTCGAAGTCCCAGCTCTCGGTGTGCCCACTGGAGGTGTGGTCGTCGATGATGGCCGCGACGGCGTCTTCGACGAAGTGCTGCACCCGCTCGGAGAGATCGTCCCCCTCGAGCATCTGGCGCCGGTCGGCGTAGATCGCCTCGCGCTGCCGGTTGAGCACGTCGTCGTACTTGAGGACGTTCTTGCGGATCTCGGCGTTGCGCGCCTCGACCTGCGCCTGGGCGCTCTTGATCGCGCGCGAGACCATGCCCGATTCGATCGCGACGTCGTCCGGGAAGTTCGTGCGCGCGAGGATCGCCTCGGCGGCGCCGGACTGGAACAGCCGCATCAGGTCGTCGGTCAGCGACAGGTAGAACCGGCTCTCGCCCGGGTCACCCTGACGCCCGGACCGACCCCGCAGCTGGTTGTCGATCCGGCGCGACTCGTGCCGTTCGGTGCCCAGCACGTAGAGGCCGCCCGCTTCGATGACCTTCGTGCTCTCTTCGGTCACGTGGTCACGCATCGCGGTGTAGACCTCGTCCCACGCGGCCTCGTACTCTTCGGGCGTCTCGACCGGGTCCAGTTCGCGCGCCTTCATCTCCTGCACGGCGAGAAACTCGGCGTTGCCGCCGAGCATGATGTCGGTACCGCGGCCGGCCATGTTGGTGGCCACGGTCACGGCGCCCAGGCGCCCCGCGCGGGCGACGATCTCGGCCTCTCGTGCGTGGTTCTTCGCGTTGAGGACCTCGTGCTTGACCCCCTTCTTGGCCAGCAGCCGCGACAGGTACTCGCTCTTCTCGACGCTGACGGTGCCCACCAGCACCGGCTGGCCCGCCTCGTGGCGCTTCGCGATGTCCTCGACGACCTGCGCGAACTTGGCCTGCTCGTTCTTGTAGACGAGGTCGGCCTGGTCCTTGCGGACCATCGGCTTGTTGGTCGGGATCGGGACGACGCCGAGCTTGTAGGTCGACATGAACTCGGCCGCTTCGGTCTCGGCCGTGCCGGTCATACCGGCGAGCTTCTCGTAGAGGCGGAAGTAGTTCTGCAGCGTGACGGTCGCCAGCGTCTGGTTCTCGGCCTTGACCGGCACCGACTCCTTGGCCTCGATCGCCTGGTGGACGCCTTCGTTGTACCGGCGGCCGACGAGGATGCGGCCGGTGTGCTCGTCGACGATCATGACCTCGTCGTTCATGACGACGTAGTCGGTGTCGCGCTTGAACAGTGCCAGCGCCTTGATCGAGTTGTTGAGGAACGAGATGAGCGGTGTGTTCGCCGACTCGTACAGGTTGTCGATGCCGAGGTAGTCCTCGACCTTCTCGATCCCCGGTTCGAGCACACCGACGGTGCGCTTCTTCTCGTCGACCTCGTAGTCGACGCCGGCTTCGAGCGTGCGCGCGATCTTCGCGAACTCCACGAACCATCGGTTCGCCTCACCGGACGAGGGGCCGGAGATGATCAGCGGCGTGCGGGCCTCGTCGATGAGGATCGAGTCGACCTCGTCGACGATCGCGAAGAAATGGCCGCGCTGGACGAGGTCGTCCTTGCGCCAGGCCATGTTGTCGCGCAGATAGTCGAACCCGAATTCGTTGTTGGTGCCGTAGGTGATGTCGGCGCTGTACTGCTGACGGCGCACCTCGGGGGTCTGCCCCGACACGATGGTGCCGGTCGTCATTCCCAGGGCCCGGTACACACGGCCCATCAGCTCGGCCTGGTAGGACGCGAGGAAGTCGTTGACGGTGATGACGTGCACGCCCTTGCCCGCGATGGCGTTGAGGTAGACGGCGAACGTCGCTGTCAGTGTCTTGCCCTCACCGGTCTTCATCTCGGCGATGTTGCCGAGGTGAAGGGCCGCGCCACCCATGATCTGCACGTCGTAGGGGCGCTGGCCCAGGGTGCGCTTGGCCGCCTCGCGCACCGCGGCGAAGGCCTCGGGCATGAGCTTGTCGAGACTCTCGCCGGCCTCGTGACGCGCACGCAGCTCGGCCGTCTCGCCCCGCAGCTCGTCATCGGTCAGCTGCGCATAGTCCTCTTCCAGGGCGTTGACGGCCTTGACGACCTGCTGGAGCCGGCGAAGGACGCGTCCTTCTCCGGCGCGGAGCAGTTTCTCGAGAGGGTTGGCCACGGAGGATCTCCATCTGTCGGGTTCGGCCGACGATCCGCGCCGACCCGTGCCAGCGCAGTCGCGCGGGCACACCGTCCCATGTTATCCGGGCGTGACCTCGGCGTGCACTGTGGACGCCGCCCGCACATGCAGCGCACACTCCCCCGGCGCCGTGAAGGGGACCAGGTCGGCGGCCGCGTCCGACCCGATCGCCTCGAGCAGCCCGTCCACCATGCCCACATGCACCGCACAGACGATCTGTGGATGCCGGACCGCGGCGGCGATGAGCGGGCAACGGTGCAGTGTCACGGCATCCTCGCCGTCGTGCGGGGCGAAGCCCTGGTCTCTCATGACCGCGACGACCTGCGTCCGCGCCTGTGCGTGATCGGCGGCCGGGGCGATGCCGGCGCCGATCTGGCGCCCCCAGCCGCGACCGGCCTCGCGGGCATCGGCCACCGGGTCGGCGCTGGTGCGCGCCAGTGTGCCGGCAAGGACACCGGCCAGTGCGGCATAGGGCGACGCCGGTTCGGGGAGGACGGCCTGCCACAGCCACGCCGGACGCCCGCGCCCGTCGACGGCTTCGCGCTCGCGGATGACGTACCCGTCGGCGAGGAGATGCTCGAGGTGTCCACGCACGGTGTTCTCGTGGAGGCCGGCCGCCCGCGCGAGCGCCCCGGTGGCCACCGGGGCGGCCTGCGCCTCGACCATGCGCAGCAGCATCTCGCGCGTCGACGAATGCCGCCGCCCCGTGGCCGCGGTGCGGCGGCGCGCAGCCGACGAATCATTTTCCACGGGATTCAGTGTAATAAACTCGGACCACAACACCGCCGCGACACCGCGGCGACAGCGAACAGGAGCAGTTATGGCCGGAATCGAGATCCACGCCTCCCGCGACGAAGCCGTCGAGCAGCGCCCGGGTGGTGGCAGCGGCTGCGCCTGCGGCGAGCACGACGACGACGTTCCCGTGCTCGATGTGCAGACCATCCCCCACGCCATCCGCCACGCGGCGATCTTCGGCGCCATCGAGGGACTCTCGCGCGGCGGCGCGATGGTGATCTCCGCCACGCACGACCCGGTGCCGCTGCTGAACCAGCTCGCACAGCGGCACGGCGACGCCTACACCACCGAGTATGGCGAGCGTGGCCCCGAGCGCTGGCGCATCCTCGTCCGCCGCGCGGCCTGAACCGCGGCACCGTCGCGTGGGGATGCCGGCGCACGGCATCCCCACAGCCTCGGCCCCGCGCCGTCGACCTAGGATCGATTCCATGGCCGGATTCTGGGGAAAGCGCAAGCGTGAGACCGAGCAGCAGGAGGCGGAGGACGCCGAACTGACCCGTCACGCCGACACCGCTCTCGTACGCACCGACGAGCGCGTGCGGCTGGTGGCCGACGAGCTCGCCTATGCCGAGATCGAGCTGGGGCGGGACGCCACCGGCGATCTGCGCGAGGCACTCGCCGCCGTGCGTCGCCACCTGGGTGAGGCGTTCCAGCTCAATCAGCTGAACCACGACGAGATCCCCGACACGTCGGAGGAGCTGCGCACACGCAACGCGCGGATCGTGCAGCTGTGCGAATGGGCCGACGATCTGCTCGACGACCGCACGAGCGCCCTTGCGGCGCCGATCGAGCGCGCGCGGCGGGCGCCCGAGATCATCGCGGGCATCCGCCGCGACGCCGAACGTCTGCGCGACCGGCTGCCGCACACCCGCGCCACGAGCGACCGACTCGCGACCCGCTATTCGGCCGGCGCCCTGCGCAAGGTGTCGGGCAACGCTGCCGAGGCCGCGCAGCTCATCGAGTTCGCGCTGCACGGCGCCGACGTATCGACCGATCGCCGAGAGAGCGGACAGCGCGAGCAGGCCAACCTGGCGCTCGAAACCGCCATCGAGGCGGTGCGCCGCGCCACGACCCTCATCGACGCGGTCGACCAGTTCGAGGTCGAGGCGCTGCGGGCCGAGTCGACGCTCGCGGCGATCGTCGAGGACTCGCGGGACGACCTGGCCACCGCCCGCGATGTGGCCGACGTGCCCACGGTCGCTGCGGCGATGGCGGCACTCGAGACGGCGCTGCACGAACTGACGCCGGCCGGCGCCAAGCCCGATCCGTTCGGCGAGCTGACCTCACTGCGGCAGGCCAACGCGGCACTCGATGCCGCTGTCGACGCGGCACGCGAACGTGCGGCGCGGCCCGTGATCCCCGAGTCGCACGTGCGGCACGCGCTCGACGACGCCGACCGGCAGCTCGGAGTGGCGCGCAGCGTGATCTCCGGCCACCGCGGCTGGATCGGCGCCGACGCCCGCACGCGCCTGGCCGAGGCCGAGCG
>JAEXHA010000122.1 GCA_023450335.1 Actinomycetes bacterium
CTCGAGCTGCGCGCGTACGGCGGCGCGTTCGCCGGCGCCCGGCTCGACATCGGCACCCGGCTGTTGCTGGCCTACCTCCCCTACCGGCCGCCGGGCGGCACCGCCGACGACCCCTTCATCGACTTCGCGTGCGGCACCGGCGCCGTGGCCGCCCAGTTGGCGCTCCGGCATCCCACGCAGTTCGTCTACGCCACCGACACCTCGGCGGCTGCGGTCACCTCCGCGCGCGAGACGATGCTCGCCAACGGCGTGGCCGACCGCGTGACGGTCGTCCGCGACGACCTGCTCAGCCGGCGCCCCGACGCCAGCGCCTCGTTCATCGCCCTGAACCCGCCCTTCCACAGCGGCAGCGCCGTGACCGACCGTGTCGCGGTCCGTATGTTCGCAGAGGTCGCGCGCGTGCTGCGCCCCGGCGGGGAGCTGTGGTGCGTGTGGAACTCACCGCTGCATTACCGCGGCGAGCTCGCGGCCGCGGTCGGCCCCACCGAGCAGGTCGCCCGCAACGCCAAGTTCACCGTCACCCGATCGACCCGAGCATAGAGGTGCCATGACCACCCCCACCCGTACCGCCCCCATCACCCCGCGCGCCCTGTTCCGTACGTTCGCCATCGCCGAGATGTTCACGTGGGCGGGGCTGATCGCCGCGCTCATCCTGCGCGCGGTGGGCGTCACCGACGTCGTGCCGATCGCCGGCGGCATCCACGGGTTCGTCTTCCTCTGCTACGGAGCCAGCACGGTGTTCGTCTGGGTGAACCAGCAGTGGCGATGGGCCGTGGGCCTGACCGGCCTGCTGCTGGCCATCGTCCCGTTCGCAACCGTGCCGTTCGAGTTGTGGGTCGATCGTCGCGGGCTGCTGGCCGACGGCTGGCGTCTGGCGCCCGGCGGCGCCCAGCCGTCCGGGTTCGTCGAGCAGGTGCAGGCCTGGGTGCTGCGACGCCCGATCGTGGCGGTCGTGCTGCTGCTGGTGCTGGTCACGATCGCGTTCGTGACGTTGCTGTGGCTCGGGCCGCCCATTCCGAAGAGCTGATCCCGAGGGCTTCTGGCATGCGCCGGGGCGGACGCCGGAATTCGGCGATGCGGGTCAGACGACCCCGGCGCGGATGCCGTCGAGCGAGGCCGCGACCTTCGGCAGGCGCTGCGCGAGCGCGCCGTCGAGCTGGGCGAGGCGGTCGCGGGCATCCTGCAGCACGCGGCTGCCCTTGTCGGTGAGGGTCAGGTCGCTGGCCGCGCCGGCGTGCGCTGTCGCGTCGGCGACCAGTCCGTCGTCGACCAGGGATCGCACGGCCGTATGGGCGGACTGGACGGTGATGTGCGAGCGTCGGGCCAGCTCGGAGAAGGAGATACCCGGCTCGGCATAGATGTGGCCGAGCAGGCCGAACTTGCGTGTGGAGATGCCGAGATCCTTCAGGACCGCGGCCAGCTGCGTCTCCCACGCCGCCGACACCGCGAGCAACGCGATGACGGGGCTGAAGCGAGGGGCGTCTTCGGGCATACGCACAATGCTAGCGAGCCGGGCTCGCCAGCCCCGGCACCACGTCGGTCTCGGCCCAGCCAGGACTTGATCCGCGTCAAGGCGAACGCGTGCCCGGCTCCGTATGGTGGGCCTCATCACCGGGAAGAACCTCCCGGGTCACGGGTGAAAAACCCGTCCTCGAGAAAGGCACCGTCATGACCACTGCAGACACCTCCGTCCACACCCTGCTGCGGGCCGAGGGGTTCTCCTGCCCCTCGTGCGTCACCAAGATCGAGAAGCAGGTCGGCCGACTCGACGGCGTCGAGAACGTCGCCGTTCGCTTCGCGTCCGGCCGCATCGAGATCGATCACGATCCCCGCAAGGCGTCTGTCGACGATCTCATCGCCGCCGTCGCCACGGCGGGCTACCGCGCCGCCGTCTCGTCCTACTGACGCCCCGAGACACGAAAGGCGGTCCGCTCATGAACACGCTGCGCCGTCGGCGGCACGGTGACTGGTTCGTCCCGGTCATCGCCGGCACGCTGATTCTCCTCGCGCTCGGCATCGCGCACCTCGGTGCCGGCGCCGCCGACCTCGCGCTCACACCACGATGGTGGCTGGATGCCGGGGCTCATGCCCACGCGCCGGCTCAGGCGTTCGCGCTCTCCGACGCGCTCATGCTGGCCGCCGCGGTGGTCGCCGGCCACCGCATCGTCGCGGCCGCCGCACGTGCGCTGCGCGTGAGGTTCCTCAGCATCGACCTGCTCGTGTCGGTCGCTGCGATCGGTGCCGTGGTCATCGGCAACTTCTGGGAGGCCGCCGCCGTGACCTTCCTGTTCGCCGTCGGTCACGCCCTCGAGGCCGGCACGATGAACAAGACCCGCGCCGCGCTGGCCGCCCTCGTGGCGGTCGCCCCCGACCGGGCCGTCGTGCTGCGCGGCGGCGACCAGGTCGAGGTCGCCGCTGCCGAGGTGCGGATGGGCGAGACCGTGCTGGTCAAGAACGGCGCGAAGGTTCCCGTCGACGGCGAGGTCATCGCAGGGACGGGCGCGATCGACGAGGCCTCCATCACCGGCGAGTCGATCCCCGTCGAGAAGGGCGCGGGCGATCGGGTGTTCGCCGGCACCGTGTCGCGCGGCGGGTTCCTGCAGGTGACAGCCACCGGAGTCGGAGCCGACACCACGCTCGCGCGCATCATCCACCGCGTCGAAGAGGCGCAGGATGCGAAGGCGAAGACCCAGGCCTTCATCGACCGCTTCTCGAAGTGGTACACCCCCGCCGTCATGGTGCTGGCCCTGGTCGCGGGACTCCTCTCGGGGGACGTCGTGCTCGCACTGACCCTGCTGGTCATCGGATGCCCCGGCGCGCTGGTCATCTCGATTCCCGTCGCGATCGTCGCCGGAATCGGCCGGTCGGCCCGCAACGGCATCCTGATCAAGGGCGGTGAGTACCTGGAGACGTCCGCACGGATCACCGCCGTCGCCCTCGACAAGACCGGCACCCTCACCGAGGGCCGGCCTGAGCTGACCGACGTCGTCGTGCTCGACCGTGCTCTCACGAGGCGTGACGTCCTGCGGTGGGCGGCGGCCGCGGAGGCCGGCTCGGAGCACCCGCTCGCACGGCCGATCCTCGTCGCCGCCCGCGCCGAGGGGGTGGCGCCGGAGGGCGTGCCTGCGACGGTCACGCCGGTGATGGGCAAGGGCATCGTCGCCGACGTCGAGGGCCGACGCGTGCTCGTCGGCAATGCCGCGCTGCTCGCGCAGTACGGCGTGCGAGACGCCGCCCGCGCCGTCGCCGTCGCCGATGACCTCGCCGAGGCCGGACGCACGGCCATGATCGTCGCCGTCGATGAGGCGGTGGCCGGCGTGATCGCCGTCGCCGATGCGATCCGGGAGGACGCCGGCGAGCTGGTCCGCCGCCTGCACGCGAACGGCGTGAGGAAGGTCGTCATGCTCACCGGCGACACGCGGCGCGTGGCTGAAGCGGTCGGTCACGCTGCCGGCATCGATGAGATCCACGCAGCACTGCTGCCCGAGGACAAGCTGGCGGCTGTCACCCGGCTGCAGAGCGAGGGCTACACGGTCGCCATGGTCGGCGACGGCGTGAACGATGCGCCGGCGCTGGCCACCGCCGACATCGGCGTGGCGATGGGCGCTGCCGGATCGGCGGTGGCGGTCGAAACAGCCGACATCGCTCTGATGGGCGATGATCTGCTCAAGCTTCCCGAGGCGATCGGACTGGCGCGGCGCACCGTGCGGGCGATGCGGCAGAACATCGCGATCGCGCTGCTGACCGTGGTGCTGCTGTTGATCGGTGTCTTCGCCGGCGGAGTGACCATGGCCGTGGGCATGCTGGTCCACGAGGGATCCGTGCTCGTGGTGATCCTCAACGCCATGCGGCTGATGCGCCAGGCGCCCGCGACCGCCACGACCGCCGGTGGTCCCCGATACTGGAGGAAGGAGAGGACACCCCATGTCGCCATCGCCGGAGCGCACCGATGACCTGTGCGTGCGCACAGTGCCCCTGTTTCAGGCACTGACCTTCGACGAACAGCTCGAGGTCGCGGCCGTCGCACGCCCGACGCGGGTCGGACAGAACGAACAGGTGTACACCGCCGGCAGCGAGGCGTCACAGCTGATGGTCGTGCACACCGGACGGGTGAAGGTCGCCCGCACGAGCCCCGACGGTCATGAGCAGATCATCCGCGTGCTGGGCCCGGGCGACTTCATCGGCGAGTCGGCGTTTCTCACCGGCATCCACCCCGACCACACCGCGACCGCGCTCGACGACGCACAGCTGTGCGTCTTCCGCCATGCGGACCTGGGTGCGCTGATCGACAAGCACGCGAGCATCGGCCTGCGCATGCTGCAGAGTGTGAGCCGGCGGCTGGGTGAGGCGGAGGCACGGCTGGCGGCGGCCATCTCCAGCGACGTGAGCGCGCGGCTGGCCGACTATCTGCTCGGTCTGCCCGCGCACACGGCGTCCGGCCGGCACCCCGAGGTGGTGCTGCCGCTGGCGAAGAAGGACATCGCCTCGCTGCTGGACACCACCCCCGAGTCGCTGAGCCGCCAGCTGCGCACCCTCACCGACGCCGGGGTGATCACGCAGGACGCCGGCCGCCGCATCACGATCCACGACCCCGATGCACTGGGCGCGCTCGCGGAGCACCTCTGAGGCAGCGCCCTCCCGCGTGAAGCGGGCGACGGCGTCGCGGCTTGGGGGAACCCGGCATCAGCCTCCTCACCGCCGAGCACCGCCGGATCGCGGAGGCGATGCGGCACGCCGCTCCCCCGCGGGGTGCGTCACGCGGTCCGCGTAGCGTGCCGGCGTTGCAGCTCGGCCGCCATCGGCTCGATCACGGCGACCAGGTGTGCGGTGACCTGGTCGAGCGGCTTGCCCGCTTCCAACTGGCGCGTCGACGCGTGGATGACGGCGTTGATCATCTCGCTGAGGCTCTCGGGGTCGTCGACTCCCAGCTCCTCCAGCGCACGGATCACCGGCTCCTGGATGGCGCGGTGCATGCGGGTGGCCTGCTCGTCGACAGCCTCGCCGGGGGTGAGGGCCGCCAGCGCCGAACCGACGGCGTGCGCGCCCTCATCCACCAGCCGAAGATTCTCGACAGCGAACGCGACCAGCCGACCACTCGGCTCGGATTGCTCAGCCATGGCACCGGTGATGCGCACCGTCCACCGGGGGAAGATGTCCTCCACGAGAGCCCGCAGGAGCGCTTCCGTGGACTCGAAGTAGTGGTAGACGCTCGACCGGGCCAGCCCCGCACGCTCTGCCACCTCGCGCATACTCGCGATCTCGCCGGTCTCCTCCAGGAGCGCGTGCGCGACGTCGAGGAGCAGTCGCTCCTGATTCGCGCGGTGCTCCGCGACGGTATCGGCGGTGATCCGTGGCACAGTGTTCTCCCTCTGAGCACCCGCGGCGGCTACGCCGCCACGGACTCGAATGTCCCGAGCGAACCGTCGACCATCTCCAGTACGCGGTGACAATGCCCGAGCACATCATGGTCGTGCGTCACCATCATGATCGCAACCCCGTGGGCCTTGCTCTGCTCGGCGAGCAGAGCGACGATCTGCTGACTCCGCGCCCGGTCCAGCGCCGCGGTCGGCTCGTCGACCAGCAGCAGACCGGGACGCGTCACCAGTGCGCGGGCGATGCCCACGCGCTGTCGCTCCCCGCCGGAGAGCTGACGCGGCAGGCTCTTGGCCTTGTGCCCCATGCCGACTGCTTCGAGCAGCGGCATCGGGTCGAACGAGGACGGTCCGTGCGCGAGGTTGTTCACCAGGCGCAGCTGGTCGGCCGCCGCGAGGGCGGGGATGAGGTTGCCGGATTGGAAGACGAAGCCGATGTTCCGCAGACGGAACTTGGCCAGCTTGCGCTGGGAGCCGGCGATCTCGGTCAGATCCTGGTCCAGCACGCGGACCGAGCCGCTGTCGGGCGACTGCAGCGCCCCCGCCACGGCAAGGAGCGTCGACTTGCCGGCCCCGGAGGGTCCCACGACGCCCACGAACTCGCCGCGGGCGATCTCGAGGCTCACGGAGTCCAGCGGCCGGACCTTGCTGTCGCCATCACCCAGTTCGAGGGAGACGTCCTCGAAGCGGAGCACCGGCTTTCGGATGTGTTCCCGTGACATCAGCGCTGTCCTCCCAGTGCGGTGATCGGTTCGATTCGGGTGATGCGGACGACCGCGATCGCGGCGCCTACCAGGCCCAGCACGATCGTGATCAATGACGCGGTCAGGATCGGCAGAGGTTCGAGTGCGAACGGCATGCCCTCCGGCATCATCGCCCCCAGTCCCACGCCCACGCCCACGCCGAGCGCCGTGAAGGCGACCAGCAGGATCGACGCCTGGGTCAGGGAGTCGCGCAGCAGGTAACGGGCCGACGCCCCCACCGCACGGAGAACAGCCAGCTCGTGCTGACGCTGAATCGTCCAGACCGTGAAGAAGGCGCCGATGACCATCGCGCTGATCGCATAGAGGAACGCTTGGATCATGCTGAGCGTGAGCGTCTCGGCCTGGTATCCGGGCGACGAGTTGAAGGACTCCCCCAGGGTGACGGCGGTCGTCTCCGCGAGCCGGTCGCCGGCAGCGAGGTCGAGGTCCGCAGCGCCTGCCGCCTGGATCGCGACGACGCTGGCGACGTCGAAGTCGAGGGCGTCGACCTGCTCCTGCGTCGGGGCCCCCGCACGGGCGGTACCCGAGGCGATCAGGCGCCACGTGTCGATGTTGAGGTAGGCCATGTCGACGTGGCCGAAGGTCGCCTGCCCCCGGGTGAACCCGATGACTTCGAGCTCAGTGTCGACCCGATCGAGCGTGATGATGCTACCCAGCTCGAGCCCGTCATGCTTCGCGGTCTCGGACACCACGATGCCCGCAAGGCCCGAGATGGTCTCCCCTTCGGAGACCTCCGGGCTGAGGAACGAGTCGGGGACGATTCCGAACAGAGAGAGATCGATCTGCGTGCCGTCCTCGATCGTGGCGTTGATCATTCCCGCGCCCACCGGCGTCACGGTCTCCACGCCGGGGAACGACTCCCAGCTCTCGAGCTGCTCCCCGTCCACGACCGAACGCGAGAACGCGTTGTCGGTCTTCGTGCCCTCGTCGAAGGCGAACGCCGTCACCGGCAACGACTTGAGCCCGGACACGCCATCGTTGACGAGCCCCGCCGACAGACCGGACAGCAAGACGATCAGCAGCGCGATGAGCGACACGACGGCACCCATCAATCCGAATCGCCCACGCGCGAACCTCAGTTCGCGGATCGCAAGAAACATCTCTCCCCTTCGCTGCGCGCCGTTGTCGACACGCAGTCGACAAACATATCAACACGGCGTCGACAAACCAAAACGCCCCCGGATCTGCGAACGCTCGCAGCTCCGGTGCCGTCGTGATGTCCGAGGTCGGGCATAGCGTGACACGCAACAGAGAGGACAATCCCATGGATTGGAAGATCGAGCTCGTCTTCGTTCCGGTCACTGACGTCGACCGCGCGAAGGATTTCTACCTGCGCATCGGGTTCAATGCCGACCATGATCACACCCCTACGCCCGGCCTGCGCTTCGTGCAGCTGACTCCGCCCGGATCGGCCTGCTCCATCGCCATCGGCGAGGGGCTGGGCAGCACCCTCGAGCCCGGCCGGCAGGACACGATCCAGGTCGTCGTCGCCGATGCCGACGCCGCGCTGGCCCAACTGCGCGATGCGGGCGTCGACGCGCGCGGTGTCGACGAGCAGGACTGGGGCCGCTTCGTCACGTTCGACGACCCCGATGGCAACACCTGGACGCTGCAGCAGCTTCCGCAGTGGAGTGCCGCGGGCAGCGCCTAACGCGCTCCGGCTCAGCCGATCAGATCAGAACGGCAGCCCGCGGACGAAGTCGACCAGCCCCCGCGCCGCGCGCGACAGGCTCGCTCCGCGAGGGAAGGCGATCACCACGCGAATCGGCGGGATCTCGTCGCGCACGCGCAGCGCCACCACGGGGTGTCCGTCCGCGGCGAGGGACGAGCCGCCCCGCTGACCGACCAAGGCGTACCCCAGGCCGCGTCCAACGAGGGCCCTCAGCAGTTCGACGTTCGACGTGCTCAGGCTCGGGTATCCGTGGGGCGCATGCGGGTTCCAGCCTTTCGGCGCGCCGGTCATGGTGGGAATGTCCAACCGAATGAGTGGTTCGTCGGCGAGGTCTTCGAGCCAGACCTCCCGTTGTTGCGCCAACCGATGCTGGGCCGACACGAGGATGTGCGGCCGCATCTCCACCACCGGCAGTGAATCGATGTCGTCCGCGAGCCTACGCTCGTACAGGATAGCCGCTTCGATCTCCCCCTCGAGAAGGAGCTGCTGAAGCGTGTCCTGAGAATCGTCGCGGAACGCGATCCGAAGATCGGGATGCTCGCGGGCGAAGGTGTCGCACACCTCGGGGAGGATCATCAGCCCGAGTGCGGTGTGACATCCGATTTGCAGGGTGCCCGCGAGCCCCTCCGCGGTGTCGTCTGCCGCGACGTGGATCTCGGTCGCCTTGGCGAGGACGGCGCGGGCCATGGCGAGCACTTCCTTGCCGATCGGGGTCAGGGTGATCCCCTTGGCGCGTCGGCGGATGAGCAATTGCATGCCTAGCGCCCGCTCCAGTTCGCTCAGAGCGCTGCCGAGGCTGACCGGTGAGATGTGGCAGCGGTCTGCCGCCGCGCGGATCTTTCCCGTCTCGGCCGTGGCGACGAGGTACTCGAGCTGCCGGAGCGTGAACAGGGTCTGCGCCACGGGTACACCCTTCCCGAGCATTCTGATAAACAAGTTAAAAACTATTAGATAACGTTAATAGTAATGGTTTCCATGTTTTTCTGCGACGTGCAGGATGGACATCGCGCCCCGCGCCGACCTCCCACCCGGACCCCGGCAGAGGCGATGAACAGTGGGTACGTCAACGGTGACACGAGGAGAGGCAATGATGCCGGTTCGCAAGACAGGACGATCACGAGTACGCACGTTGTTGATCGGCGCCGTGGCGCTGTCGATGGCGGGCGGTCTGGCGGGGTGTGCCGACAGCGAGGCGCCGGCGTCTGCCCCGGCCGATGTCTCGGCCGAGGCACGTGCCGGCGGGGACCTGACGATGCTCGCCTATGTGCCGCTGCGGTCCTTCGACCCTGCCGAGAACGACACACTCGCCAGCACGGGCGACGGCAGCCGGATGTCGGCCATTTACGACTACTTGTTCTCCCTCGATCCGGCCACGGGCGAAGTCGTACCGCGGATCGGCAAGAGCCTGACGCCGAACGATGACGGCACCGTGTGGACGCTCACCCTCAACGATGACGTGACGTTTTCGGATGGCACCGACCTCGACGCCGAAGCGGTCAAGTTCACCTGGGAGCACATCCGCGATACCGGCGTCGCGCGTATCGGTCAGACGATCACCTCTTGGAAGCTCGAGGTCACGGACCCCCTCGCTTTGACAATCGGCCTCCCCGCACCGAACAAGCAGCTCGACAAGACCATCGCCGACTCGCTGCCGTTCGTGATCTCGCCCACCGCGTACCAGAACGACCCCCACGGTTTCGCGAAGAATCCGGTCGGAGCGGGGCCATTCCTCCTCGAGAAAGCGGTCGCCGACGACTACGAGACCTACGTCGCGAACGAGGATTACTGGAAGGAAGGCTTGCCGAAGCTCGACTCCATCCGGATCGAACTCATCGCCGATGCCGCCCAACGCGTGAACACGATCGCTTCCGGCGAAGCCGACATGCAGGCGCCCGAGTCGGGGACGGACCTCTCACTGCTCGCGACGGCCGAATCGGAGGGGCTCGTCGACGACACGATCCTGCAGAGCGGCGGCGGCTGGATCTACTTCAACAACACGCGCCCACCTTTCGACGATCCGCGTGCACGCCGCGCCGTCTATTTGGCGCTGGATCGCGAGCAGCTCGCCCAGGTCGCACTCGGTTCGCCCGACGCGCAGGCGATCGACACGATGTTCGTCAGCGATTCGCCGTTCTTCGAGGATGACCTGTCCTTCCCCGAGACCGACGCGGAGCAAGCGCAGGAGCTGTTCGACGAGCTCGCTGCGGAGGGCAGCCCCGTCGACTTCACCTACGTCAACATGGCCGGTGCCGTGAACTCGCGCACCGCACAGTTCATCCAGGCGCAGCTCACGCAGTTCGAGAACGTCGCCATGACGATCGACACGATCGATGTGACGGCGGCCCGCGAGCGCGTCTTCCTCAAGAAGGACTACGACATGAGCCCCTACCCGGGCGCGTACAAGTATCCCGACCCGGAGCCGGGGCTGTTCAACCTGCTGGCCACCGACGCCAGCTTCAACACCACCGGCTACTCCAACCCCGAGGTGGACGCGGCTCTCGAGGCGGCTCGGCAGACCACGGACGCAGACGCCCGCAAGAAGCACTACCGGACCGTCCAAGAGCATTTCATGGAGGACCTGCCCGGCCTGTTCACCTACACCGCGACACTGTCGACGATCCTGACGCAGGACGTCACGGGTTTGTTGTACAACGCGCGCGGCCTGGTGATCTGGGACGAACTCGGGTTCAAGGAGAAGTAGCCGAATGGCGGATCATGCCGCGCCGCACTCACCGACGCTGATCGCGGATAGAGGTGGTCACCCGTGCTGAGACAGATCGGCATCCGCCTCACGCGGGTGATCCCCGTCGCATTGATCATCACGCTGCTGGCCACGGCCGCGGTGGATCTGATGCCCGGATCGGCCGCGATCGCGATCCTGGGGAATGACGCCACGCCCGAACAGGTCGCGGCCCTGAACCAGGAACTCGGCCTCGACCAGCCGTTTCTGACCCGCTACCTCGCCTGGCTGGGCGGGGCGCTGCACGGAGACCTCGGCACATCGCTGCGTCTGGACACACCTGTGACCGAGGTGCTTCTCCAACGCATCCCGGTCACCGCCGAGATCGCCGCGCTCGCCATCGTGATGGCGCTGCTGATCGCTGTGCCGCTCGCGCTGAAGTCCGGATCGACGGTAGGCAGCTACTTCGACCGGATCACCTCGGGCACCTCGGCCGGCGTGCTCGCCCTGCCCTCCTTCGCCGCGGCTGTCATCCTCATTCTGATCTTCTCGATCCAGCTGGGCTGGTTCCCCGTCAGCGGCTGGGTGAGCTTCGCGGAGGACCCGCTGGGCAACCTGCGCCACGCATTCCTGCCCGCGCTCGTGCTGGCCTTGGCAGAGGCGGCGGTGTTCTATCGCCTGCTGCGCAACGACGTGATTGCGACGCTGCGCGAGACGTTCATCCTCGCCGCACGCGCACGCGGGATGGAGCGGGCATACATTCTCTTCCGGCACGCGCTGCGCCCGTCGATGTTCTCTCTCATCACCGTCATGGGTCTCGCGCTCGGGCGACTGCTGGGCGGGGCGCTCATCGTGGAGGTACTGTTCGCGTTGCCCGGCCTGGGTGCACTCCTGCTGCAGTCTGTGCCCTCGCGGGATATTCCCGTGATCCAGGGGATCGTCCTCGTGATGGCGCTCGTCTACGTATTCGCCAACATCGCGGTCGACCTCGCCTACGCTGCGATAGACCCGCGCATCCGTACTTCGAAGGCGGCCGCATGATGGTAGACACCCTTCGACCACCCCGCCCCGCTGCGACCACCGAGGCGCTTGTCACCCGCTCCCTGCGCCGGCGACCACGCACGCGCGGCGCGCGCGATGTCGGCATCTGGCTCGCGACTGCCTGGCTGGCGGCTCTGACGCTCGCCGCGATCTTCGTCTCGGCGCTCCCGCTCCCCTCTTACGACCAGATCGTCGGCACCCCGTACCAGCCGCTATTCAGCCCCGATGCGGTGCTGGGCACCGATTCGATCGGACGCAGCATCCTCTCCCGCGCGCTCTACGGAGCCCGCGCATCGTTCACGATCGGCTTTCTCGCCGCGGCGGCCGGTGTCGTCCTCGGCGGGTTGCTCGGCCTCATCGCAGGGCACTTTCGGGGCTTCGTGGAAGCGATCGTGGACATCCTCGCCGAGGTGGTGCAGGCGTTCCCCGCGATGCTGTTTCTCGTTGCCCTCGCGGCCGCGGTCCGCCCCAGCATTACGACGCTGACCGTGACCTTGGCTGTTCTCATGATCCCGGCATTTGCTCGCCTGACGAAGGGTGCTGTGGTCGCACAGTCCACCCGGGAGTTCGTCACTGCCGCGCGGGGCATGGGCGCCGGGCACCTTCGCATCATGTTCCGCGAGGTCCTCCCGAACACGGTCATGAGCCTGGTGTCGTTCAGCATCATCGCAGTCGCGCTCTTGATTGTGGTCGAAGGCTCGGTGAGCTTCCTCGGGTACGGCATCCCGGCGCCGTACCCGAGCTGGGGCGGGATGATCGCCGAGGCGCAGGATCAGCTGCGCGAGCATCCGTCAGCCGCCCTGGTGCCGATCGTGCTGCTGTTCCTCACGGTCTTCTCCCTGAACTCGATCGGTGACTGGCTGCGTGACCGATTCGACGTCGGCCAGTCCCAGCTGTGAGGTGAAGAGCTTTTCCATGACGTATTCAGTAACCGCGGACGCCGTCGGCTCCCTGTCGGCGACCGGCGACATCGTCCTGCGCGTGGAGGACCTCTCGTGCGTCCTGCATACGCCTCGCGGCGAAGTGCGCGCGGTCGACGATGTGTCCTTCGATCTGGTCCGCGGCCAGACTCTCGGGATCGCCGGGGAATCCGGCTCGGGCAAGAGCCTTCTCTCACGCTCGATCATGCGGATCGCGCCCGGCTCGGCCGAAGTGACAGGTCGCGTGATCTTGAACGGGACCGACTTGCTGAAGGTGCCGAGTCGGCGCTTGGGCGCCTACCTCGGACCTCAGATCGCGATGGTCTTCCAGGATCCGATGACGGCGCTGAACCCGACGCTGCCGATCGAGCGCCAACTCACCGAGGCACCTCGACGGCATCTGGGGCTGTCCGCCGATCAGGCGCGCACGCGGGCGCTCGAGCTGCTCGACGTCGTAGGCATCCCCGAGCCCCACAAACGGCTCAGACAGTACCCCCACCAGCTGTCGGGTGGCATGCGGCAGCGTGTGGTCATCGCGATCGCCCTGTCGTGCGACCCGGACGTACTCATCGCTGACGAGGCGACGACCGCGCTCGACGTCACTGTGCAGCGGCAGATCCTGGATCTCCTCCAGGAGATCCAGCGGGAACGCCGCATGAGCGTCCTGATGGTCAGTCACGACCTGGGCGTGCTGGCGGGTCGAGCCGATCGGATCATGGTGATGTACGGGGGCCGTGTCATGGAGACGGCCGCCACGGCTGACCTGTTCCGCGAGCGGCGTCATCGCTACACCGATGCACTCTTGCGCGCGATCCCCCGACTCGACACCCCTAGGCACAGCCTTCTCACCGCCATCGCCGGGTCGCCTCCGGACGCGGCGGCGCGGATGTCAGGGTGTCGGTTCGCCCCCCGCTGCGAGGTCGCGCAGGACGACTGCCGCACCGAACGTCCCGTCGAGCAGCATGTGCCCGCCGAAGCCGACCATCGATTCGTCTGCCATCACCCGATTATCGTCGGCGAAGGGAACCTGTGAGATGACGGCCACGCAACTGAACGCGCACATCCTGGCGGTTCCCGACGCCCCGCCGCTGCTCGAGGTGACCCACCTCGTGCAGTCGTTCCGGGTTCCCGGCGGGACGGTTCACGCCGTCGACGACGTCAGCTTCGTGGTGCATCGCGGCGAGTCCGTCGCCCTCGTCGGCGAATCGGGCTGCGGAAAGTCCACGCTGGCGCGCACGATCATGCGATTGCCCAAGCCCACGGCAGGCTCCGTCCGCTTCCGTGGCGAGGATCTCGCTGCCGCGACACCGCGCGCGCTGCGCCGGACGCTCCGACACATGCAGATGATCTTTCAGGACCCCATCTCGTCCCTCAACCCGCGACGGCGCGTCCGCGACATCATCGCCGAGGGTCTGCGCATCCACCGGATTCCGCGCGAACGCGTGGTCCCTCGCGTCGAGCAGATAATGGCCGAGGTCGGTCTGGACGTGACGACGATGGCGGATCGCCGCCCGGGCGACTTCTCCGGGGGCCAGTGCCAGCGCATCGCGATCGCGCGGGCGATGGCGATGGAGCCCCAGCTTCTGATCTGCGACGAACCGGTGTCCGCGCTCGATGTCTCCGTGCAGGCGCAGGTACTCAATCTGCTTGAACGGATGCGCGCATCGCGCCACCTGTCGATGCTGTTCATCTCTCATGATCTGTCGGTTGTGCGCAACGTGAGTGACCGCGTCGCGGTGATGTACCTGGGCAAGATCGTCGAGATCGGGCCCACCGACGACATCTATGCTGCCCCGGCCCATCCCTACACGAAGGCGCTTCTCGACTCGCTGCCGACGCCCGATCCGGCCGCCATGCAGCCTCCGGTCACGTTGCATGGCGAACTGCCCTCGCCGTTGAACCCGCCCAGCGGATGCCGGTTCCGCACGCGCTGCCCGATCGCGCAGCCGGTCTGTGCCCAGCACGAGCCCGCCCCGCGCCACGTCGGCAACGGACGACAGGTGTCCTGCCACTTCCCGCTGGTCGACATCGTCGGCGCCGAGGACCGGGAGGCCGCGTGACCGAGCCGATGCTCACTGTCTGTGTCGCGGCAGTTGAAACCGTCGCACCCGGCGTCCGGCGTTTCGTGCTCGTCCGTCCCGATGGGCGTGACCTCCCGTCGTGGACGCCGGGGTCTCACATCGACCTGATGCTCCCGCGCAACCTGGTGCGGCAGTACTCGCTGTGCGGCGATCCGGACGACCCCACACGCTGGGAGATCGCCGTCCTGCGCGAGCAGGCGAGCGCGGGGGGCTCGGAGCACCTGCACGACGCGGTCGACGCGGGCACGACCCTCCTCGTACGTGGCCCGCGCAACCACTTCGAGCTCCGCCCAGCCGAGCACTACGTGTTCATCGCCGGCGGTGTCGGGATCACGCCGTTGCTGCCGATGCTCGCACAAGCGGATCGGCGCGGCCTCTCCTGGACGTTGCACTTCGCAGGTCGGTCGATGCGCACGATGCCGTATGCGGCTGAGCTGTCCACCCGATACAGTGACCGCGTCGAGCTGTACCCGTCGGACGAAGGCCGCCGTCTCTCGGTCGACGCTGTGACCAAGGGTGCACCGGCCACGGCGGGGATATACGCCTGCGGGCCCGAGCGTCTGCTCGCCGCCGTCGACGCGGCGTCGCGACAGCGCCCGCCAGGCTCGGTGCAGGTGGAGCGGTTCGCCCCCAAACCGATCGAGACGCGGCCGAACACGGCGTTCACCGTCGAGCTGGAATCCAGCCGGCTGGAGCTGGCGGTCGATGAGGGGCTCACCATCCTCGACGTCGTGCGGCGGGCGGGAATCGAAGTCGAGTCGTCCTGCGAGGAGGGCACCTGCGGCACATGCGAAACTGTCGTGCTGGAGGGCGACCCCGACCATCGCGACAGCGTCTTGAGCGCATTCGAGCAGGACCTGGGAGACACGATGATGATCTGCGTATCGCGTGCCTGCGGCAAGAGGCTCGTGCTGGATCTGTGACCGCATGCCGGCGCTCATGACCACGCCCGACGGGAAGAGGAAGACAACGTGACACGACAGCAGCGCTCCTTCGAGCACTCGATCATCGACGTCGACGTCCACCAGCGGTGGCGGCGCTCGACCGAACTCCTCGAGCGACTGCCGGCGCGCTGGCGCGACTACGCGCTGAGCCGGACGGGGGGCGCCATCGGGGCATTCATGCCGGCGGGGCTCACCTACCCGTTCCAGCGCGGCGTGAACAAGCGTTTGGAGGCCGTGCCAGAGGACGGCATGGGCACGAGCTTCGAGCTGATGAAGGCACAGTACCTCGACCGGTATCCGATGCTGGAGGCAGTCAACCTCACGTTCGACGTCGGACAGGAAGTCGCCCAGCGCAACCCCGAGTACAGCGCCGCGCTGTCGACGGCCATGAATGACTGGGTCTGCGAGACCTGGCTCGAGTACGACCCGCGGATGCGCACCGTCATCGTGGTGCCGCCCGAGCTCCCCGAGCGGGCGGTCGCGGAGATCCACCGGATGGCACCTAACCCGAAGGTCACGGGCGTTCTCATCGCGTGGAACCCGTTCGGCAAGCCGCTGGGGCACCCGGTGTACGACCCGATCTACCGTGCCGCTGAAGAGCACGGCCTGCCCATCATCCTCCACGGCGCGGCAGGCGAGACAGAGGGTGGCCTTGCCCACACCAGCGCCGGCGGACTGCCGGGTTCCCGTCTCGAATGGCACACGCTGCTGCAACAGCCGACCCTGAGCCACCTAGCCAGCTTCGTCACGCAGGGCACGTTCGAGAAGTTCGCATCGCTGAAGGTGCTGGTGCTGGAGACCGGACTCGCCTGGATCCCCAACTTCTTCTGGCGCCTCGACCGCTTCTGGCCGGAGATGCGTGCCGAGAGCGAATGGGTGAAGCGCCTGCCCAGCGAGTACCTGCGCGAGCACGTGAAGTTCAGCACTCAGCCGATGGAACTCACACCCCGCAAGGAACAGCTCATCGAGCTGTTCGAGGCGTTCGGAGGCATGGACGAACTCCTGTGCTTCTCGAGCGACTACCCGCATTGGGACGCGGACGACCCGCTCTACGTGGCGAGCCGGCTGCCGAAGGAATGGCTGCCGAAGCTGTTCTCCGAGAATGCGCGGTCGATGCTGCGACTGCTGCCGGTCGCGCAGGAGCAGGTTCCCGCATGACGTACCCCATCGACATCGGAGCTTGGGCCGACTTCCCCGACCGCCAGCTCACCCGCATCGAAATCGGCGGTGCCGAGATCGGCGTGTGTCGCTGGGGGGAGCAGATCTACGCGTTCCGTGATGCCTGCCCACACGAAGGTGCCTCCTTGTGCAGCGGGTTCCTGCAGAAGAACCTCAGCGCAGCGGTCGTCGATGCCAAGGACGGCGATGTCGTGCTCGAGGTCGATGAAGACAGACCCGTCGTACTCTGCCCGTGGCACCGCTGGGAGTTCCAGCTGACGGACGGACGGGCAGCGTGGCCGGGGTTTCGGATGCGCGTGTACGACGTGGCGCGCGATGGCGACCGCGTCGTCCTCAACGTGGGAAGGAAGGATCAGTCATGAGCGAGAACGTCATCTACGACGGGCCGGTGATCGACGCCACCGTGCACCACCACTGGGCGTCTCAGCTCGAGGTCACCGACTTCATGTCGGCCGGCTGGCGCGAGCATCTCGGCGTACCCGGCACGCTTCCAGGCGGTGCCGGCGCGATGCACATCCTGCCTGCAACGGGCTATCGGCGACCCGGTGGCGACTACATCGAGGGATCCGCCGAGGCGCCTGCGCCGGCGGCCTCGGATCCCGCCCGAACGGTCTCGCAGGTGTTCGCCGGCGGTCGGGTCGAGCGTGCGATCCTGTCCTACGACCGCGGCATGTTCATCCCGAGCGTGCCGAACACGTATCGCGCCGAAGCGCTGGCCCAAGCGATGAACGATTGGACGATTCAGCGCTGGTTCCCGGAGGATCCGCGCCTCTACGGCCTGGTCATCGTGGCCAACCAGACACCGCTCGCGGCGGCCGAGGAGATCCGCCGCGCGGGAGCGCACGAGCGGATGGTCGGGGTCCTAATGGCGGCGAACGGGTTGGGGAAGCCATTCGGCCATCCTGCCTATCACCCGATCTACGCCGCTGCCGCGGAACTCGATCTCACGATCGTCCTCCACAGCGGTGGTGACCAACCCTCGGACACTCTCAGCCATCCGACGGCGGGAGGTCTGCCCGCGACCTATGCCGAGACGGCCCTGCTGGAGTACAGCCCGATCATGACCCATGTGCAGAGTCTCATCGTGCAGGGCGTGTTCGAAAAGTTCCCCTCCCTCCGTGTCTACGTGGCCGGTGCCGGGGCGGCGTGGATTCCCGGCCTGTTCTTCCGACTCGACGTGAACTGGCGCGGCCTGCGCCGGGAGGTGCCGTGGGTGCGGCGGCCGCCCAGCGAGTATCTCAGGGAAAGCTTTCGGGTCTCGACATGGCCATTCGACCGGGCGCCGGGGGAAGACGGTGCCGAGCGGATCGTACGCGGCTTGCGCGCATTCGGCGGCATGGATGACCTGCTCTGCTTCGCCTCCGGATATCCGGCATGGTCGACCGAGATTGCCGACGAGGTCGCGGGACGGATCCCGCCGGAGTGGCACAGCAAGGTGTTCGACACGAACGCACGAGAGTGGTTCAGATGGCCCGATCGCCCGCGCCGCGAGATGGTGTCCCCAGAGGTGGCGGTCGGAGCGATGCCTGAGACCGGAGAACTCGTCGGACCGGCGCGCCGCCAGTATGTGGCCGAGGACGGACGGGAGGTCGAGTGGGTTCCGGCGGGCGATTGAGCGAGCGCTTCGACGCGGAGCAGTGGGACTCCCTGTCCCGCGCGATCCGCCAGATTGGGCCCGACGTCACGCCTGCCACCATCCGGGCCTCGGGCGATCTCATCGCGCCGCTGCACGGGCGACCGACGGCGGGCGTGACCGTGCGACGCGACGAGCCGTACGGCCCCCACGAGCGGCACCGCCTCGACGTCTTCCTGCCTCAGGACCGGTACTCGAACGGTGTGGCGATCTTCGTGCACGGCGGTGCGTTCGTCGGTGGCTCCAAGCACGCCGAAGGCAGTCCGTACCACGACAACATCGGCAGTTGGTGCGCGTCGACCGGCCGCGCGGCCGTGACAATGAACTACCGGCTGGCGCCCGAGGCGCCGTGGCCCGCCGGCGCCGAAGACATCGACCGGGCGATCGCGTGGTGCCGGGGAAACCTCGACGGGGCGACCGGGCCGGTACACCTCGCTGGCACCTCGTCGGGCGCGGTGCACGTGGCCACATACCTGACGGGCGGTCCCGGTTGGCGGCGGAGCTCGCCGCTCCCCGCGTCCGCCGCGTTCTTCTCCGGAGTCTACGATCTGCGCGCTTTCGGCACCGACCGGATTGCCCCGTACTTCGGTGACGCCCCGTCGTTCCTCGCCGGTGAGACCATCGCACAAGCGCTCGTCGCAGTGCCGGTGCCGATGCTCTTCGTCGTCGGCGAGTGGGACACCCCGGAGGCGAATGCGCAGTTCGCGCACGCGGTCGCCGCCTTCGCCGCGGCAGGCCACCCGCTCCCTCACCTCGTGCGTGCCCGCGCCGCCAATCACTTCACCGTGGTGAATGCGATCGGCACGCCGGCCGACGAGGTCGGTCCCGCATGGGCGCTCCTGATGGAGGGCGCCGAGACGCGGATACCGCCCCGGTGAACCGCGCTCGCGCGGAATGTGAATGGGATGCCAGCGCTGAGCGCCGGCATCCCATTCGCGTCGATCGGACTCGCGTCAGAAGTCCCAGTCGTCGTCTTCGGTGGCCACGGCCTTGCCGATGACGTACGAGGAGCCCGACCCGCTGAAGAAGTCGTGGTTCTCGTCCGCGTTCGGCGAGAGCGCCGACAGGATGGCCGGGTTCACGTTCGTCACGGTCGCCGGGAACATCGCCTCATAGCCGAGGTTCATGAGTGCCTTGTTGGCGTTGTAGTGCAGGAACTTCTTGACGTCTTCGGTCAGGCCGATGCCGTCGTAGAGGTCCTGGGTGTACTGCACCTCGTTGTCGTACAGCTCGTACAGCAGGGTGAACGTGTAGTCCTTGAGCTCGTCGCGCTCCGCCTGGGTGAGCTGCTCGAGACCCTTCTGGTACTTGTACCCGATGTAGTAGCCGTGCACGGCCTCGTCGCGGATGATGAGGCGGATGATGTCGGCCGTGTTGGTGAGCTTCGCCTTGGACGACCAGTGCAGCGGCAGGTAGAAGCCGGAGTAGAACAGGAACGACTCGAGCAGGGTCGAGGCGACCTTGCGCTTGAGGGGCTCGTCGCCACGGTAGTAGTCCATGACGATGTGCGCCTTGCGCTGCAAGTTCTGGTTCTCGACGGACCAGCGGAACGCGTCATCGATCTCGGGCGTCGAGCAGAGCGTCGAGAAGATCGACGAGTAGCTCTTGGCGTGCACCGCCTCCATGAACGCGATGTTCGTGTACACGGCTTCTTCGTGCGGGGTGATCGCGTCGGGGATGAGCGAGACGGCGCCGACGGTGCCCTGGATGGTGTCCAGCAGGGTGAGCCCGGTGAACACCCGCATCGTGGCGGTCTGCTCTTCGGGGGTCAGCGTCGCCCACGACTGGACGTCGTTGGACAGCGGCACCTTCTCGGGCAGCCAGAAGTTGTTCACCAGGCGGTTCCAGACCTCGAGGTCCTTGTCGTCCTGGATGCGGTTCCAGTTGATCGCCTGGACGTCGTCGATCAGCTTGAGGGGTTCGTGCGGGGTCATTGCTGTCCTTCTTCCTGCGCCAGGTTCCGAAGATCGTCCTGGCAATGGCGGCATGTGTCTTTGAACACGCCCTTGTTCGTGTGGTGTCTGGTGTGCGCGCTGCGCACGCTCGATGGTTGTGGCCTGCCCTTGCGGACGGCCGACATCTTCGCCCGGGTCTCGGCGCTCGCCGACTTCCCGAAGTTCGGGTTCAGCTCGCCGCGCCGCGACTCGGACAGTCGCTCCCGCGCCTCCGCTGACATCGTGTGCCCGAACGACGGATGCTCCGCCCCGAACTTCCCATAATTCGGGTTCGCTTCCCCGGTGTTCGTGCCCTTGCGCTCATGCGACCACCGGGCCTTCTGCTCGTCGGAGTGCTGCCGACCCCACATGCCGTTGTCGGGCCCGGCGAGCGATACCCCTTTGCGGCCGGTGTTCCGGATCCGGGCCGCTTCGCGCATTTCCGGTGTCCACACCTGTCCCGTGGGACCGAGCCCGCCGTCAGTCAGGTTGAGCAGCCGGTGACCCTCCTTGCGGAGTTTCGCGATCCAGCGTTGCTCGGCGTATCCGAGGTCTTCGAGATCGTCACTCATCACCAGTTCCAGTGACTCGAAGTGCACGCGCTCGGGGTTCGGATACTTCCTCAGCCAGTCCGCGAACGGCGTCTTCTGCCCGCGGGCGGCCGCCGCGAAGTGCTGGTTCTTGCGGGCGATCACGGTCTTGGTCGTCAAGCCGATGTACCGGAACTCATCGGACCCATCCGCTCGTGCACCGTAGATCACCCCGGCGAACGGCCAGTTCTTCGACCGGTGCGCCCTCACATCGCTCATCGCTCACATCACAAGGTGCACGACACGCAGGTGTCGAGTTCCGTGCCTTCGAGCGCCATCTGCCGCAGGCGGATGTAGTAGATCGTCTTGATGCCCTTGCGCCAGGCGTAGATCTGGGCACGGTTGATGTCGCGGGTGGTGGCGGTGTCCTTGAAGAACAGCGTCAGCGACAGGCCCTGGTCGACGTGCTGGGTCGCGGCGGCGTAGGTGTCGATGACCTTCTCGTAGCCGATCTCGTACGCGTCCTGGTAGTACTCCAGGTTGTCGTTGGTCATGAACGGCGCCGGGTAGTAGACGCGGCCGATCTTGCCTTCCTTGCGGATCTCGACCTTCGAGGCGATCGGGTGGATCGAGCTGGTCGAGTTGTTGATGTACGAGATCGAGCCGGTCGGCGGCACCGCCTGCAGGTTCTGGTTGTAGATGCCGTGCTTCTGGATCGACTCCTTCAACTCGATCCAGTCGGCCTGCGTCGGGATGTGCTTGCCGGCGAACAGCTCCTTGACCTTCTCGGTCTCGGGAACCCACGCACGATCGATGTACTTGTCGAAGAACTCCCCCGACGCGTACTTCGAGTCCTCGAACCCGTCGAAGGCGACGCCGCGCTCGATCGACAGCAGGTTCGATGCGCGCAGCGCGTGGAACAGCACCGTGTAGAAATAGATGTTCGTGAAGTCCAGGCCCTCTTCGGAGCCGTAGTGCACGTGCTCGCGGGCGAGGTACCCGTGCAGGTTCATCTGGCCGAGGCCGATGGCGTGCGAGCGGTCGTTGCCCACCTCGATCGAGCGGACCGACGAGATGTGGCTCTGGTTGCTGACGGCGGTCAGGCCCCGGATGGCCGTCTCGACCGTCTTGCCCAGGTCATCGGCATCCATCGCCAGCGCGATGTTCATCGAGCCCAGGTTGCACGAGATGTCCTTGCCGATCTGGTCGTACGAGAGGTCTTCGTTGTACGTGGTCGGCGTGTTCACCTGCAGGATCTCACTGCACAGGTTGGACATGTTGATGCGGCCCTTGATCGGGTTCGCCGCGTTGACCGTGTCCTCGAACATGATGTACGGGTAGCCCGACTCGAACTGGATCTCGGCGATGGTCTGGAAGAACTCGCGCGCCTTGATCTTGGTCTTCTTGATGCGGGCGTCGTCGACCATCTCGCGGTACTTCTCGGTGACGGAGATGTCACCGAAGGGCACCCCGTAGACGCGCTCGACGTCGTAGGGCGAGAACAGGTACATGTCCTCGTCGTTCTTGGCCAGCTCGAACGTGATGTCGGGCACCACCACACCCAGCGACAGCGTCTTGATGCGGATCTTCTCGTCGGCGTTCTCACGCTTGGTGTCGAGGAAGCGCATGATGTCGGGGTGGTGCGCGTTGAGGTACACCGCGCCCGCGCCCTGCCGGGCACCGAGCTGGTTCGCGTAGCTGAAGCTGTCTTCGAGCAGCTTCATGACGGGGATGATGCCGCTGGACTGGTTCTCGATCTGCTTGATCGGCGCACCCGACTCGCGGATGTTCGACAGCAGCAGCGCGACGCCGCCACCGCGCTTGGACAGCTGCAGCGACGAGTTGATGCCGCGCGAGATCGACTCCATGTTGTCTTCGATGCGCAGCAGGAAGCAGCTGACGAGCTCGCCGCGCTGCGCCTTGCCGGCGTTGAGGAAGGTCGGGGTGGCCGGCTGGAAGCGGCCGGAGATGATCTCCTCGACCAGGTCGATCGCCACCTGCTCGTCACCGTCGGCCAGTCCGAGCGCGGTCATCACGACGCGGTCTTCGAAGCGTTCGAGGTACCGCTTGCCGTCGAACGTCTTCAGCGTGTAGCTCGTGTAGTACTTGAACGCGCCGAGGAAGGTCTCGAAGCGGAACTTCTTGCTGTACGCGAGGTCGTTGAGCTTCTGGATGAACTCGTCCGAGTACTTGGCCAGCAGCGCGCCGTCGTAGTACTCCTTCTCGACGAGGTAGTCCAGCCGCTCCTTGAGCGAGTGGAAGAACACCGTGTTCTGGTTCACGTGCTGCAGGAAGTACTCCCGCGCGGCACGCTTGTCGGCGTCGAACTGGATCTTGCCGTCCGCGCCGTAGAGGTTGAGCATCGCGTTGAGGGCGTGATAATCGAGCCCCTCGAACCGCGCGTCAGTCTTGAAGGTCGTCTCGGTCACTGCAGCTTCCACCATGATTCCAATCCGTCGCGCACGCGCGCGACGTCCTCGGCCGTGCCGAATACTTCGAGCCGGTACAAGTACGGCACGTTGCACTTGCGGCTGATGATCTCTCCGGCCAGGCCATAGGCCTCACCGAAATTCGAGTTTCCCGCGGCGATGACGCCGCGGATGTTGCTCCGGTTGCGCTCGTCGTTGAGGAACCGGATGACTTGCTTGGGGACCGCGCCCTTCTCATGGTCACGGCCCTGCCCCCCGCCGTAGGTGGGGGTGACGAGCACGAACGGCTCGGTCACCACCAGCGGCGACTCGCGGGCATACAGCGGTAGACGGGATGCCGGCATGCCCAGCTTCTCGATGAACCGCGCCGTGTTGCCCGAGACACTCGAGAAGTACACGAGCAGCGGCGCACTGGTCGCCGTCGCCGCGCTCATGGCACTAGACCAGGCGGGACGCCAGCTCGTCGATCTTGTCGGGACGGAAGCCCGACCAGTGGTCCTCGTCGGTGACGACGACCGGCGCCTGCAGGTACCCGAGCGACTTCACGTGCTCGAGCGCGGCCGGGTCTTCAGACAGGTCGAGAATCTCGTAGTCGATGCCCTTCGAATCCAGTGCCCGGTACGTCGCGTTGCACTGCACGCAGGAAGGCTTGGTGTAGACCGTGATCGCCATGATGAACCGGCGTCTCCCCTCAAAGTTCTGTGTGTTCCCGGTGAAGCCCGACCGGGAGTCCAATACTACATATGGGTACCGACATTCGATAGCACCACAAGGGCTAGTAGTTACATCCGTGTAGTTTTCTGATCTCTCTCCCCAGGTACAACACAAGTTGTCCACCATTTCATCCACAGGTCCGCGGTGTGTCGCGATGGGGGAAAAGCGCTGAATCACGCGCCTTTCGACCGTCGCCGGCGAGGCCTTTCCACAGGTGCGACGATATGGCCCCGTTCCGACATCGATCTGCCTGTGGAAACTCACTCCGGCGTGTCGTCGGCGTGTCGCGCGCGGAGGTACCGTTGAGAGGTGGCGGGCTACCGTGATCTTCTTCGCACTCCGGGCGTTGCCCGCATCATCGTCGCTCAGCTGACCGCGCGCTTCCCCAACGGCATGACGAGCCTGGCGATCCTGCTGCACATCGAGCAGATGACCGGCTCGTACGGCGCCGCCGGCCTCGTGCTGGCCGCGACCTCGGTCGGCCAAGCCGTGTCGGGTCCGGTCACCAGCCGCTGGATGGGCATCTGGGGCATCCGCCGCGTGCTCATCCTGACCACGGCGGTGTGCGCGGCTGCCATCCTCGTGCTCGCCCTCGTGCCGATGGCGCTGCCGGGCTCCATCGTGTGCGGCCTGCTCGCGGGTCTGTCGACCCCTCCGGTGCAGTCGGCGGTGCGCACGATCTATCCGAAGCTGGTCACGTCGCGTCAGCTCACGCCGCTGTTCTCGCTGGATGCCAGTCTGCAGGAGATCATCTGGGTGCTCGCCCCCGTGGTCATCACCCTCGTGGCCACCCAGGTCGGCACGGTGCCAGCACTGCTGCTGATCGTGGTCTTCCTCATCGGCGGCGGCGCGTGGTTCATCTCCTCCCCCGAGGTGGGCCGGGTGCGCATCCCTCGCGCACGTCGTGGGTTCGGCCGCGTGCTGGGCCGGCCGGTCGTGCTGCTGGCCACCGTGACCGGGTTCCTGCTCATCGGCGCCACGGCGGCCGTCGAGGCCGGAGTCGTCGCCACCTTCGGCCACGGCGGACTCGAAGCCGGGCTCGTCCTGGCCATCTTCTCCCTCGGCAGCCTCACCGGCGGCCTGGCGTTCGGTCAGATCCCCATCGACCGGTGGGCGATGGCGCGCCGCCTCACGATCTTCACCATCGGTGTGACCGCGACCGTCCTCGCCCTGACGTTCTGGTGGCTGGGCGCGTCCCTGTTCGTGGCGGGTCTGGGCATCGCACCGGCGCTGGCGGTCATGTTCGCGATGACGTCGGCCAGCGTGAAGTTCAGTGAGACCGCCGAGGCGTACGGGTGGATCAACACCGGCCAGCTCATCGGCGCCGCCGCCGGCTCCGCGGTCGCGGGCTTCCTCATCGACGGTGCCGGCCCGGCCGGAGCGTTCTGGGCGGGTGCCCTGTTCGCCGTCGCCGGCGTGCTCGTCGCCACCGTGTTCGTGCGCGGCTTCCCCGACCTGCGCGGCCGCGACGTGAGCCCCATCCCCGACACCGAACCGGTGACGACGATCACGTAGCCGGTCGTACTGTGGAAACCATGCCGACACCGGTCATCCTGCCCCGCCTGTCCTGGGGGTCGCCCCTCGCGCCCCGCCGCGCCCTGCTGGTGCACGGCCTGGGTTCGAACGCGGCACTGATGTGGCGCTACGGCGTCTCGCTGGGCGAGGCCGGCTGGCGTGCCGACGCGCCCGATCTGCGCGGCCACGGCGCCGCCCCGCGCGCCCTCGACTATTCGATCGCCGCCTATGCGAGCGATCTGCGCCACACCGCCACCGCCGACGACGCCCCGTGGGACCTCGTGGTGGCGCACTCCCTGGGTGGCGCCGCGGCGGTCGTCGCCAGCGCCGACTCCCCCGCCTGGACGCGACGACTCATCCTCATAGACCCCGCCATCGCGCTGAACGAGCGCGACCGTACCGTCGTCCGCAACAGTCAGGAGCGTTCGTTCGCCGACCCGAGCGTCGCCGCCGTCCGCGCCGAGCACCCCGACTGGCACGAGCACGACATCGAGTTGAAGGCGCTGTCCGCGCAGCAGGCGAGCCTGTGGGCGGTCGAGCAGACCAGCCGCCAGAACACGCCGTGGGACGTCCGTGCCGCCGCCGCACGGCTGACCGTCCCGACCCACATCATCGCCAGCGACCCGAAGGTGTACTCGATCTTCACAGGGGCTCTGGCCGAAGAGGTGCTCGGCAACCCGGTCGTCACGATGTCGGTGGTCACCGGCGCCGGCCACTCGCCGCACCGCGACCGTCCCGACGACACGATGCGCCACCTGCACGACGCACTGGCATAGCCCCCGTCGGCGTCCGCAGGGCCACAATGGTCGGGTGACCACCTTCGACCCCGCCGCCTTCCTGCCCGACGACCTGCTCGCGCGCATCCGTGACCGCGCCGCGCCGGTCGACCGCGACAACGTCTTCCCGTTCGACGACCTCGCCGACCTGGTGGATGCCGGATACCTGAAGATCCTGGTCCCCGAAAGCCTCGGCGGCGGCGGCCTGTCGCTGGCTCAGGCCTCGGTGCTGCAGCAGCGGCTCGCCACCGCATCGCCTGCCACCGCCCTGGCCGTCAACATGCATCTGGTGTGGACCGGGGTCGCGAAGGTCGCCGGCGACCGCGGCGTCGACACGCTGCGGTTCGTGCACGAGGGAGCGGCGGCGGACGAGATCTTCGCGTTCGGCGTCAGTGAGGCTGGCAACGATCTCGTGCTGTTCGGCAGCGACACCGAAGCGGCGCCCCAGCCCGACGGGTCGTACACCTTCACCGGCACCAAGATCTTCACCTCGCTCGCCCCGGTGTGGACCCAGCTGGGCCTGCACGGGCTCGACACCACCAGCGCCGACGGCCCCAAGCTCGTGTACGGATTCGTGCCCCGCACCGACGCGATCGTCACCCGCGACGACTGGGACACCCTCGGCATGCGCGGCACCCAGTCGCGCACGACCGAGCTGCACGGCGCGATCGCGCCCGCAGACCGCATCGCGCGACGCATCGACCCGGGCCCGAACCCCGACCCGTTCGTGTTCGGCATCTTCAGCGTCTTCGAACTGCTGCTGGCCTCGGTGTACACCGGTGTGGCCCGCCGCGCCCTCGATGTCGCCGTCGAGGTCGCCCAGAGCCGCCGTTCGAAGAAGACGGGCAAGACCTACGCGCAGGATCCCGACATCCGCTGGCGGGTGGCCGAGATGGCCCTCGCCTACGACGCGCTGCTGCCGCAGCTGGCCGCCCTCACGCGTGACGTCGACGAGCTCGCCGACCACGGCGCGCTCTGGTTCGCCAAGCTCAGCGGCGTCAAGCACCGCGCGGCGATGACGGCCAAGCAGGTCGTCGACGACGCCATGCTCGTGGCGGGTGGCTCGTCCTACTTCACCCGCAGTGAGCTCAGCCGGCTGTATCGCGACGTGCTGGCGGGGCTGTTCCACCCCTCCGATCCCGAGTCGGCGCACAGCACCGTCGCCGCCGCATGGCTCGGACCCATGGAGGCGTGAGCGGTCACCTGGCAGGATGACCACATGGCGCGCACTCCCACCGACCTGCTGAGTCCGGCCGACCAGGAGCGTCGGCACGGCCTGCGAGTCATGAAGGGGGTGGCACTGGGCGCCCTGGTGGTGATGGCGATCGTGTTCGTCGTCGCTTTCGTGCTGCAGGACCAGTACCCGTGGCTCGGCTACGTGCGCGCCGCGGCCGAGGGCGGCATGGTCGGCGCCCTGGCCGACTGGTTCGCCGTCACCGCGCTGTTCCGCCATCCCCTGGGCATCCCCATCCCCCACACCGCGATCATCCCGAGGCGCAAGGACGAGATCGGCCGCAGCCTGGGCGACTTCGTCGAGACGAACTTCCTCGAAGGCGCGGTGGTGCGCGGCAAGCTCGAGCAGACCGCCATCGCCCGCCGCGCCGGCGAGTGGCTGCGCGAGAGTGAGCACGCCGACATCGTGGCCGCCGAGGCCGCGACGATGGCCGCCGGCATCCTGCACGCCCTCAGCGACGACGAGGTGCAGGATCTCATCAGCGACCTGGCACGAGAGCACCTCATCGACCCGCAATGGGCGCCGACGCTGGGCGGGTGGCTGGGCCGGGTCGTGGATGCCGGTGCGCACCATGGCGCGGTGGACCTCGCCGTCGACAGCATCGCGACGTGGCTGCACGCCAACCAGCAGGCCTTCAGCGGGCTCGTGTCGCGCCGGCTGCCCTCGTGGGTCCCCTCGATCGCGATGCGTCTGGTGGATGACACGGTCTATCACGAAGCGGTGAAATTCGCCGAGGCCGTGCAGCGCGACGACGAGCACCCCGCGCGCGCCGCCGTCGACGGATATCTGGCGCGGCTTGCCGACAGCCTGCAGCACGATGCGGCCATGATCGCCCGCCTCGAAGACGCCAAGGGCGCCGTGTTCGACAGCCCGCGGGTGCGGGAGCTCGCCGCCGAGGCGTGGCACACCGCCAAGACCGGCCTGCTGCGCGCGCTCGAGAATCCCGACAGCCCCCTGCGCCGCCGGGTGACCGCGGCCCTCGCCGAGATCGGCGGGCGCCTGGCGACCGACGCCGCCCTGCAGCAGCGGGTCGATGCGCGCATCACCGATGCCGCGGTGTTCCTCGTCGACCGGTATCGGCACGACATCGCCTCGATCATCACCGACACGGTCGAGAAGTGGGACCCGGCCGAGACCACCGAGAAGATCGAGCTCATGGTCGGACGCGACCTGCAGTACATCCGCCTCAACGGCACGATCGTCGGCGCCCTGGCGGGCGTGGCGATCTTCACGATCGCGCACCTGGTGCTGGGGTGAGGGACCGATGAGCGAATCCGCGTTGAGCGCCGACCCGCTGTGGCCCCGCGCGGGCCGCTGGCCGGCGCCGCCGGACGCCGAGTGGATCGACGCCGTGCTGCTGGGGGTGCCGGCCTTCCGCACGTCGCTGTCGCCCACCGGAGCCAACGCCACCCCGCCGGCCGTGCGCGACGCGCTGCGCCGTTTCAGCCCCACCCTGGTGGGCCCGCCGCCGATCAACCTCGAGGAGGCCCTGCGCATCGCCGATGCCGGTGACGTCGTCGAGCCCGACGGCCCCGCCGGTGAAGCCCGCACCCGCGAGCGGGTACGTGAGCTGAGCGAGCGCGCGGGGCTGGTCATCGCCCTCGGCGGCGACAACTCGGCCACCTATGCGGTCGCGCAGGGCGCCGGGGCCACGGGACTGGTCACGCTCGACGCGCACTTCGATCTACGCGACGGGGTCTCGAACGGATCGCCCGTGCGACGCCTGGTCGAAGACGGTCTCGATCCGCAGCGCATCGTGCAGATCGGCATCGCCGACTTCGCGAACTCGGCGGCGTATGCGCACCGCGCGGCGCATCTGGGCATCACGGTCATCACGCTCGACGCGGTGCGGCGCCGCGGTCTGGCCGACGTCACGGCCGAAGCGCTCGAGGTCGCCGGGGCCGACGGCGGTGAGGTGCATCTCGACATCGACGTGGACGTGTGCGACCGCGCCGTCGCGCCGGCGTGCCCGGCCTCGGTTCCCGGCGGACTGCAAGCGTGGGAATTGCGGGCCCTCGTACGAGGCCTGGCATCCGACCCCCGCGTGCGCAGCGCAGACATCGTCGAAGTGGATGCCACCGCCGACACCCCCGATGAGCGCACGGTTCGGCTCGCGGCGTTGTGCGTGCTCGAGCTGCTGGCAGGAAGGGCAGGGACATGACGACACTCGTGCTGGTGCGACACGCCAAGAGCGACTGGGGCGACCCGGGCGTGGACGACCACGATCGGCCGCTGAACGCGCGCGGTGAGCGCGACGCGCCGGTGATGGCGGCGCGGCTGGTGGCGACGGGGCTGCGGCCGGAGCTGGTGCTGTCGTCGACGGCGCTGCGCGCACGGTCCACGGCGGTCGCGTTCGCCGACGCGCTCGGCGCCGAGCTGCGGCTCGATGAGGAACTCTACGGAGCGCCCGGATCGCGGCTGCTCGGGGCCGCCGCGGCCACGGGCCTGAATCGCGTCGTGGTCGTGGCCCACGATCCCGGGATGACGGTGCTCGCCGAGCGCCTCTCGGGCGGCGGCATCGGTCACATGCCCACGTGCGCGGTCGCCACCTTCACGTGGGACACCGACGACTGGGACGTGGCCACCGCCGTCGACCCCGACGACTGGACCGTCGACACCCCGCGCTGAGCGACCGCCTGTCGCCACCCCCCGTCTCCCTTATAGCTTTACCGCGAAAGAACAACTGCACGCCGAGAGAACGGGTAAACCCCGCTCTCTCGTCCGCCCGTTGTTCTTTCGCGGGCTGGCGGCGGGTCGGCGTCTTCGCGGGCTGGCGGCGCGTCGGCGTCACGGCGTCGGCACGCCGCCGCGGTACACCGCGTGCACGAGCGGCACGCCGGGGCGGTAGGCCAGGTGCACCCGGGTAGGCGCGTCGAGCACCACGAGGTCCGCGCGCGCGCCCACTGCCAGGTGGCCGACGTCGTCGCGGCGCAGCGCGCGCGCACCGCCTGCCGTGGCGGCCCACACGGCTTCGGCGGGCGTCATGCCCATCTCGCGCACTGCGAGGGCGATCATGAGGGGCATCGAGCTCGTGAAGCTCGACCCCGGATTGCAATCGCTCGCGATCGCGACGGTCACCCCGGCGTCGATGAGCCGACGGGCGTCCGGGTACGGCTGCCGGGTGGAGAACTCGACGCCCGGCAGCAGCGTCGCCACCGTGTCCGATCCAGCGAGGGCGGCGATGTCGGCATCGTCGAGGTAGGTGCAGTGGTCGACGGACGCCGCGCCGAACTCGACCGCGAGCCGCACCCCGGCGCCGAGGCCGAGCTGATTGCCGTGCACGCGCGGCTGGAGCCCCGCGGCGATGCCCGCGGTCAGGATGAGTTCGGACTCCTCCGGCGTGAAGGCGCCGCGCTCGCAGAACACGTCGATCCAGCGCGCGTGCGGCGCGACGGCGTCGAGCATCGGGCCCCGCACGAGGTCGACGTAGCCAGCCCGGTCGTCGGCGTAATCGGCGGGCACGACGTGGGCGCCGAGGAAGGTCACCTCGTCGGTCACTTCGGCCGCGAGCCGGGCCAGCCGCTCCTCGTCATCGACGGTGAGGCCGTACCCGGTCTTCACCTCGAAGGTGGTGGTGCCCTGCGCTCGCACCTCGGCGATGAAGCCGGCCAGCCGGGCGCGCAGCTCGTCGTCACTCGCCGCACGCGTCGCCGCCACTGTGCGCCGTATTCCTCCTGCGGCATACGGCGTGCCCGCCATGCGCGCTTCGAACTCGTCGGCGCGGTCGCCGCCGAACACGAGGTGGGTGTGGCTGTCGACGAACCCCGGGATGACGGCGCGCCCACCCACGTCGACGACCTCGATGCCGTCACCACCCGCGGCCCCCACCGGCCCCGTCGGCGAGAGAACAACTGGCGGACGAAGGTGCGGGTAAACCCCGTTCTCTCGGCGCCCCGTTGTTCTCTCGGCGTTTCGGGGGTCGATCCCGGCGGCGCCGGGCGCATCGGACGCGGCGCCGACCCACGCGATGCGACCGTCCTCGATCAGCAGCGCGGCGTCGTGCAGCGTGCCGCACGGGTCGCCGGGCGTGGCGACGTTGGTCGTCAGCTCGCGGATGCCGATCAGCAGCGTCGCGCTCATGCCTCGGCATCCCCCGCCCGCGGCGCCCCCTCCGGTGCATCCCCCGCCCGCGGCACCACCGCCGCCCCGGCATCCATCATCGGCACGTTCAGCCCGCGCTCACGGGCGACCTCGACGGCACGGTCGTAGCCGGCATCCACGTGACGCATGACGCCGGTGCCGGGGTCGTTGACCAGCACCCGGGCGAGCTTCTCGGCCGCCAGGTCCGACCCGTCCGCGACGATCACCTGCCCGGCGTGGATCGACCGGCCGATGCCCACGCCCCCGCCGTGGTGGATCGAGACCCACGACGCCCCCGAGGCCGTGTTCAGCAGTGCGTTCAGCAGCGGCCAGTCGGCGATGGCGTCCGAGCCGTCGGCCATCGCCTCGGTCTCGCGGTAGGGCGAGGCGACCGACCCCGCGTCGAGGTGGTCGCGGCCGATCACGATGGGCCCGGCCAGCTCGCCCGAGGCCACCATCTCGTTGAACTTCAGGCCGGCCAGGTGCCGCTCCCGGTACCCGAGCCAGCAGATGCGCGCCGGCAGCCCTTCGAAATGCACGGCGTCGCCGGCCTTGTCGAGCCAGCGCACCAGGCCCGCGTTGTCGGGGAACAGCTCGCGCACGGCGCGGTCGGTCTTGTGGATGTCGTCGGGGTCGCCCGACAGCGCGACCCAGCGGAACGGCCCGCGTCCCTCGGCGAACTGCGGCCGGATGTATGCCGGCACGAACCCCGGAAAGGCGAACGCGTTCTCGAATCCGCCCAGCTTCGCCTCGGCGCGGATCGAGTTGCCGTAGTCGAACACCGCGGCGCCGGCGTCTTGGAATCCCACCATCGCCGCGACGTGCCGCGCCATCGACGCCCGCGCCGCGGCGGTGAAAGCCTCCGGATCGCGCTCGGCCTCGTCGCGCCAGTGGTCGAAGGCGATGGATGCCGGCAGGTACGCCAGCGGATCGTGCGCACTGGTCTGGTCTGTGACGATGTCGATGGCGACACCGCGCGCGAGCAGCAGGGGGTAGACCTCGGCGGCGTTGCCGACCACCCCGACGGATAGTGCCTCGCCGGCATCTTTGGCGGCGAGGACGCGGGCCACCGCCTCGTCGAGCGAGGAGGTGTACTGGTCAAGGTAGCCATGGTCGACGCGGCGGGCAAGTCTCGATTCGTCGACGTCGACGATCAGCACCGCTCCCCCGTTGAGGGTGACGGCGAGAGGCTGCGCGCCGCCCATACCGCCGGCCCCCGCGGTGAGGGTGAGGGTGCCGGCCAGGTCGTCGCGGCCGAGGGAGCGGGCCACGGCGGCGAAGGTCTCGTACGTGCCCTGCAGGATGCCCTGCGTGCCGATGTAGATCCATGACCCGGCGGTCATCTGCCCGTACATGGTCAGACCCAGCTGCTCGAGGCGGCGGAACTCGGGCCAGGTCGCCCAGTCGCCCACGAGGTTCGAGTTGGCGATGAGCACGCGCGGGGCCCACTCGTGCGTGCGGAACACGCCCACGGGCTTGCCGGACTGCACCAGCAGCGTCTCGTCCGGCTCGAGCTCGTCGAGGGTGCGCACGGTCGCGTCGTAGGCCTCCCACGACCGAGCGGCGCGGCCGGTGCCGCCGTACACCACGAGGTCTTCGGGGTGCTCGGCGACCTCGGGGTCGAGGTTGTTCATGAGCATGCGCTTGGCGGCCTCGGCGCCCCAGCTCTTCGCGGTGCGCTGGGGGCCGCGCGGAGCGCGGACGGTGCGGGGTTCGGTCACGGCATCCTCCTCGATGCGGAATCGGTGGTCACTGCGGCGGTGTCCAGCACCGTGCGCACCACCTCGGCGACGGCGCCCGAGGCGACGAGACCGGTGACGGCCTCGATGTCGGGCGAGACGAAGCGGTCCGGTCCGGGCCCGTCGGCCGCGGTGCGCACCAGGTCGCGCACGGCGCCGGTGCCCGGTCCGGGCTGCAGGGGCGCGCGCAGGTCGAGGGCGCGGCATCCGGTGATCAGTTCGATCGCGAGCACACGGGCCAGCCCGTCGATCGCGCGGCGCAGCTTCCGGGCGGCGGCCCAGCCCATCGACACGTGGTCCTCCTGCATGGCCGACGATGGGATCGAGTCGACCGAGGCCGGCACGGCGAGGCGCTTGAGCTCCGAGACGATGCCGGCCGCCGCGTACTGGGCGATCATGAGCCCGGAGTCGACGCCCACTTCGTCGGCGAGGAATGGCGGCAGCCCCTGGCTGCGGCTGCGGTCGAGCGCCCGGTCGGTGCGGCGTTCGGCGATGGAGGCGAGGTCGGCGACGGCGATCGCGAGGAAGTCGAGCACGTAGCCGACCGGCGCACCGTGGAAGTTGCCGTTGGATTCGACGCGGCCGTCGGGTGTGATGACGGGGTTGTCGACGGTGGATGCCAGTTCGCGCGCCGCGATGGTCCGCGCGTGGTCGACGGTGTCCCGCGCCGCTCCGTGCACCTGCGGCGAGCAGCGCAGCGAGTAGGCGTCCTGCACCCGGGTGCACACCGCGGGGTCGCGGTGGCTGGCCGCGATCGGCGAGTCGGCCAGCAGTGCGCGCAGGTGCGCGGCCGAGGCGGCCTGGCCCACCTGGGGGCGCAGGGCCATGAGGTCGGCGGCGAACACGGAGTCGGTGCCCAGCTGGGACTCGACCGAGATGGCCGCGGCGGCATCGGCGGTCAGCAGCAGCGCGTCGAGGTCGCTGACGGCCAGGGCCAGCATGCCGAGCATGCCGTCGGTGCCGTTGATGAGGGCCAGGCCCTCCTTCTCCTCGAGCACCAGCGGGGTGATGCCTGCGGCTGCGAGGGCGTCGGCGGCGTCCGCTTCTTCTCCGTCGCGGGTGCGGACGTGGCCCTCGCCCATCGCGGCCAGCGCGACGTGTGACAGCGGGGCGAGGTCCCCCGAGCAGCCCAGTGACCCGTACTCGCGCACGATCGGGGTGATGCCGGAGTTGAGCATCGCCGCATAGGTGTCGACGACGACGGGGCGAACGCCGGTGCGGCCGGATGCCAGGGTCTGCAGTCGCAGCAACTGCAGCGCCCGCACGACCTCGGTCCCGATCTCGGGCCCGGTGCCGGCGGCGTGTGAACGGATGAGACTCGCCTGCAGCTGCCGGCGCCGTTCGGGGGCGATGAAAGTGGTTGCGAGGGCGCCGAACCCGGTCGAGATGCCGTAGTGCGGCTCGGGGTCGTCGGCGAGCCGTTCGACGAGCGCGCGGGTGGTGGCGATGCGGTCGAGGGCTTCGGCAGAGATCTCGACGCGGGCGCCATGCCGCGCGACGGCGACGACATCGGCGATCGTGAGGACGTCGGCGCCCACGGTGATGGTGACGCTGCTGGTCATGCTCTGATTCCACCCCGAGTGGATGCCGGGGGCCAGGCGTCCGTGGCATCCTGTGTCTGTGATCCCAGACACGGCAGGTGACGCGACCGCCCGCGAGGAGGGCGCTCGTGCGCGCGCGGACGGCGCACGCACGCAC
>JAEXHA010000144.1 GCA_023450335.1 Actinomycetes bacterium
CCCTGCCCCTAACACCCCCTGCGGCCCGGGGCGGGGTTCAACCGCCTACCGGGGCCTCTTCTGTGCACCCCCTGGGACTCGAACCCAGAACCCACTGATTAAGAGTCAGTTGCTCTGCCGATTGAGCTAGAGGTGCAACTCGTCCGCCACGAGGCGAACCGAGGGTCAACGTTACCATCTTGATGCCCGGGATCGCCAATCGAGCCGCAGTCGGCACCGTATCCTTGAGGGGTGACTCCCCCCGTTGCCACTCCTGGCTGGTCGACGCCCTACGACGGCGATCTGTCCGCCGACCTCGACGTGGCACTGCGGGCGGCCGATGCGGCCGATGCGGTGGCGATGGCGCGGTTCGACGCCGCCGATCTCGACATCCGGCTCAAGGCTGATGCCTCGCATGTGACCGAGGCCGACCTGGCCGCCGAGCAGGCCGTGCGGGCGGTGCTGACGCAGCACCGACCCGACGACGGCCAGTTCGGCGAGGAGTTCGGCGTGACCGGCTCCGGCTCCCGCCAGTGGATCATCGACCCGATCGACGGCACCGCGAACTACCTCAAGGGCATCCCGATGTGGACGACCCTCATCGCCCTCACCATTGACGGTGTCCCCCGCGTGGGCGTGGCCAGCCAGCCGGCGATCGGCCGTCGCTGGTGGGCGGCGTCGGGCCTGGGCGCGTGGACGAACCAGCCCGCAGGTGCGCCGCGACGGCTCGCGGTGTCAGCCGTGTCCGACGTGGCCGAGGCGAGCATCAGCTTCCAGAGCATCGCCCAGTGGGACCAGGCGGGCCGCACCGACGCCCTGCTGCGCCTGTCGCGCGGGGTGTGGCGCGACCGCGGCTACGGCGACGCCTGGCCGTACATGCTGCTGGCCGAAGGGCGGCTCGAGTTCGTGGCCGAGTTCGGCGTGCAAGAGTACGACATCGCCGCGCTCGTGCCGATCATCCACGAGGCCGGCGGCCGGTTCACCGACATCGACGGCAACGACTCGCTCTCGTCCCGCTCGTCGCTGGCGACCAACGCGCGCCTGCACGACGCGTTCCGCGCCCTCATCGACGACACCCCCCGCTGATCCGACCGGAGCACGCCCGCATCATGCCCTCACACCGTCTCACCCGTTTGGCCGCCGCAGCGGCGCTGGGTGCCGCCGCCCTCCTGACCGTCTCGTGCGCCGCGTCAGCGGAGCCCGCACCCACGAACGTCGACACGGTTCCCGACCCCGCCGTCGATCCGGCGCCGGTCACGACCCCCGAGCCCGTAGCGACCGCAGCACCTGAAGAGGACGAACCCGTCGAGGTGACCTGTGACACGCTCATCTCGACGGACCTCGTGGCCGACCTCGAAGCGCAGGGATGGACCGCCAAAGAGGAGCCGTTCGCGATCGGCGAGGCCACCTTCACCGATGGCCTCAGCTGCACCTGGGGCGACTTCTCGACGGCAACCGGAAACGTCCTGATCTTCGCCTGGGCGCCCGTGACGGCCGCCGAGAGCGAGGCCGCGCAGTCACAGCTGGAGGCCGACGGGTGGATCCGCGAAACCGGCGAGACCGGTGTCTACTACACAGAGGATCCCGCGCTCGCGCTGAACATCGACGAGAACGGTTACGGCATGACGTACCTGTTCGGTGAGGACTCGGTCGCCCTGTCCGACACCAAACAGGGACTGCTGCTGATCGAGAACACCACCGCCTGAGAACCGGCCGCGCCGCGGCTGCAGGCCTCAGGGCACCGAGCCCCGATCGGCGTCGAGATCCGGGTGCGCCCGAAGACCGTAGTCCTGGACGAGGGGGTCGACGAACACGTCCGGCTCGGGCGGCGGGTGGTGCGTGAAGTGTGAGAACGCGATGAGCAGTCCGACGAGGAAGACCACGGACAGCGAGATGGTCACCGCTGTGGCCGCCAGCTCACCCAGGATCAGCACGAACACCGTCTGTGCGATCGCGATCACGACCAAGAACACCGCAATGTCGAGCCACAGGATATTCCGGCGGGTCACGAACTTGTAGAGGTAGACGAGCCCGACCATGGTGATGGGGATCGAGTACAGCGCGATGGTCGATGCGGGAACGAACCCCGGATACCGGTGGCCACCCGCAGCGAACAGCACGAGGTGCAGGCCGGCGACCGGCCACACCGCGATCTTGATGTGCTCCCAGTAGCTCTCGTTCACGGCACTGAAGATCGCCACGACGCGGTTGTGTCCGCTCCAGTCGAACAGGAAGTGCAGCAGACTGCCGATCAGACCGAGCGGGAGGATCATCCACCAGCTCACGGCGACGATGCTGTCCAGGTCCATCCCGCTTCCCCTTCATGATGTCGGCGCCCCCCGCCGACCGATCGTGCAGAGCACCCGCTGCGACGACGAAGCCCCCGGGTCCCGTGTTTCCCGGGTCGGGGGCTTCGCCGAGTGACAATGGCGTCGTGGAGATGGGGGGAATCGAACCCCCGTCCATCGCTGGGATACTGCGTCTTCTCCGGGCGCAGTCTGTAGAGACGTTCTGCTCGGCTCCGACCTTTGTCACAGACACCTAAGTCGACGAGCCCAGTCTGGGAAGAGTCCCGAACGGCGTCCAGACGCCACCGTTCAGCAAGACCCCTAGATGACGCCAGGGTCCGTAGCGGGGTCGCCTACGGTCTGACGGACTTCAGGCTCGCTTACGCAGCGAGGGCGAAGTCAGTGCGCTTTGCATCGGCACTTATTGGTTCGCAGAGATCGTTAACGAGATAACCCTGCATCCTCGGCCCGCTTCTCGCAGATTCGCAGGCGATGTCGAAACCGATCATCCCCGTGAGCCATGCGGCGAATGAGCCACTGTCACGCTGTGGAGTTGTATTGCGGATGCCGAAGCACCCGAGCGTTACAGCTTACAACACCGCGTCGCGGGCCGCCATTCCGCGTAGAGTCACGACATGAGCGAAGTGATCATCACGGTCCGCGGCGAGCACGCGCGGTGCGAGGCGCCCGAGGAGGCGATCGTGGGCATGAGCGTGCGCGTCGACGGTCCCGACCGCGGCGCCGTCGTCGAGCAGGTGTCTGCGCTCGCGGCCCCGCTGCGCGCGGACCTGACCGCGCGCGCCGCTGACGGTGCGGTGCGGGAATGGTCCAGCCGACAGGTGTCGGTGTGGGCCCAGCGTCCCTGGAACGAGCAGGGCAACCAGCTGCCCCTCGTGCACACCGCAGCGGTGGAGCTCTCCGCCACATTCACCGACTTCCCGGCGCTGTCGTCGTGGCTCACCCGGATCGCCGAGATCGAGGGCGTGCACGTCGACAGCGTGCAGTGGCGACTCACCCGCGAGACGGCTGCGGCGACGCAGGCCGAGGTCGCGGCAGCCGCCGTGCGGGACGCGATCGAGCGAGCGACGGCCTATGCGTCAGCGCTGGGCCGCGCAGCGGTGACACCGCTCGAGATCGCCGATGCGGGTCTGCTCTCGCGGGGGGATGCCGGAGGCCCGGAGATCCTGCGGATGGCGAAGGCGTCTTTCGCCGCGGATGCCGGCGGACCGGTGCTCGAGCTCCGCCCCGAGGCCGTGGCGGTGCGCGCCGCCGTCGAGGGCCGTTTCACCGCGCGATGACGGTGCCTGCGCGCACGTAGAGTCGTAGACATGAGCTTCAGCCCCTCACCCGATTCACCGGGCGCGCGCCCCGGCATCGCCGACCGGCTCTCTCGCATGATCGCGCTGCCGACGGTGTCGGCCGAGCTGGACAGCCTCGGCATGGCGCCGTTCGAGGAGTTCGTCGACCTGCTGACCGAACTGTATCCGCTGGTGCACACGCACCTCGAGCGCGAGCGTATCACCGACCTCGGCCTGCTCTACCGGTGGCGCGGCACCGACGCCACCGCCGCGCCGGTGGTGCTCATGGCGCATTACGACGTCGTGCCCGTCGACGAGTCCGACCCGTGGTCGCATCCGCCCTTCGCCGGCGTCGTCGCCGACGGCTGGGTGCACGGCCGCGGGGCGCTGGATGACAAGGGCCCCCTGATCGTGACGATCGAAGCCGTCGAGAACCTGCTTGCCGCGGGGTTCACTCCCCCGCGCGACGTGTATCTCTCGTTCGGCGGCAACGAAGAGACATACGGAGACGCCGCGCAGCGCATCTCTGAGCACCTGCGCGACCGCGGCATCACACCGTGGGTCGTGCTCGACGAGGGCGGTGCCGTCGTCGATGCGCCCCTACCGTTCGTCCGAGGCGCGGCCGCGATGATCGGCGTGGGCGAGAAGGGCGTGGCCACACTTCGGC
>JAEXHA010000044.1 GCA_023450335.1 Actinomycetes bacterium
GGGCCAGGGCGGTCACGCGGCGTGCTTCGGGGATGTCGCCGGCGTCGGCGGCGAACCGCAGCGCGTCGTCGACGCGTCCCGCGCGCAGGGCGATGCGGGCCCGGCCCAGGGATGCCGCGGGCGCGAACGCCGCGTTCCAGGCGGCCTTGCCGAACAGGCGCTCCGCGCCCGTGTCGTCGCCGAGGCGCTCGCGCACGAGGGCGCGCAGGTACACCCCCTCGCCGTCGCGCGGGTTGAGGTTGCGGCGGGTCTGGCGTTCGATGGCGACCGCCAGCAGCTCGTCGGCTTCGGCGTAGCGCGCCCGGGCCAGGTACCAGGCACCCAGCGCGGTGGCGGCGCGGGCGTCGCCCGGGTCGCGGCGCAGGATCTCGTGCAGGTAGGGTACGGCCGACCGCGAGGGGTGCCGGTACTGCAGCAGGTGAACGGCGGTCGTGTACAGCTCGTCGGTCGACGCGATGTCGGACGGCTGCGGCGGCGCCGTGGCCAGCCACGGCTCGTCGGCCTCGACGGTCGTCGCCTGCCACACCACGAGGGTGCGGCCGTCGTGGCGCACGCGCACCTCGAGGTCGGGCGCGTCGATGTCGACGGCGACGGTCTGGGTGAACGGCTGGTCCGGGCCGAGGTCGGTGGTCCACTGGCCCAGCAGCGCGCCGCCGCGCCGCACCTCCACCGTCGCCCCGGAACGCGGGCTCGTGGCGATCGCGGTGATGCGGGTCTGCCCGCCATCCATGCGCACGCCGACGGCGGCGTCGATCGTGGCCTGTCGCACGATTCCGGTGCCGTGGATGGGATACCAGTACTGGTGGAAGCGCTTGGTCTCGCCCGGCAGCAGCCAGCTGAAGTCGGGCTGGTTGTCGGTGTAGACGCCGGCCATGAGTTCGACGTAGGGGCCGTCGCTGTCGGTGAGCTGGTCATCCCAGGCGCGGCCGATCGGCCCGTCGCCCCAGGTCCACAGTTTCTTGCCGGGCGAGACGGCCCGGTCGGCCCAGTGCACGAAGCCCGCGTCGACGGCGTGGTCGTACCCGCCGAAGAACGACTCGTCGGTATCGGTGATCATGTACGAGGTGGGCACCGGGATGTTGCTGTAGATGTCGATGCGGTCGGCGTCGGCGCGCTCGGTGGCCAGCGCCGGGTAATCCACGCCGTAGTAGGGCCGGTCGGCCCGAGGGAAGGCGGTGATGGCACGCCGCGCATGGTCGGCGACGTAGGCGACGTCGTCGGGGAAGAACGCCTGATACTGCTCGTGTGACCGAGCGGCGACGTTGGCCCACCACATGAACGTCTGCGGCACATCGGTGCGGTTGTGCAGCGCCGCTTCGACCTCGACCAGCGACGAGCCCGGGCGCAGCCGCACGCCGTGCCGGCCGCGCATGCGCTGCAGCGGGTCGATGTCGCTGTGCCAGACCACGACGCCGCCGTCGGTCTCGCGCTCGATGCAATGATCGACGGGCAGGAAGGTTGCCGGCCGGTGATGCTGCGGCCAGTTGAACTCGACACCCCCCGAGATCCACGGCCCGGCCAAGCCCACGAGCGCGGGCTTGATGACGTTGTTGCGGTAGAAGAAGTCGTAGCCGGCGACCTTGTCGTAGCCGATGTGGATGCGACCGCCCAGCTCGGGAAGCAGCACGAGGCGCACGTACGCGTTCTCGAGATGCACGGCCTGCCACAGGCGCGGAGTCTTCTCGTGCGCGACGCTGTCGACCATGGGCAACGGGTACACCTTGCCACTCGAGCCCTGGTACACGCGCTGGTCGAGGAACAGCGGGTAGGGATCGGGGTCACCTGCCTCGTACGTGTCGATCCAGACAGCCTCGCTCCAGCACGCGACACCTCCCGCCGCGAGGATGTCGGCCTGGTCGGCAGGGGCGTCGGGCAGGGCGATGTGGCTCAGAGCCTCGGCTGGGGAAGTCACATGGCAAAACTACCCACGGCCCCCCTCGGTGGTAATAGCGATTCGCCTGCGATACCTGGACGAATCGACGATCGCCTCCATGACAGACTTGAGGGATGGAACGTGCCGATGGATTCGATCGTCAACGCCTGAGTGTGGTGCCCCGGCCGTTGGTCGAGGCTGCCCTCACGCGTCCGGTCACCCGGCGCATGCTGGTGACCGACGCCGGATATTTCCCCCTCGCTGATCACCACGGCCGGCACCGCCCGACCGGCATCGCAGAGACCATCGTCATCGTGTGCGTCGCGGGGGCCGGCTGGGTCGAGACCGGAGGGGTGCGCACACCTGTGGGGTCGTCGACGGCCGTCGTCATCCCGCACGGCACGCCGCACTCATACGGCGCCGCCGCCGACAACCCCTGGACCATCTGGTGGTGTCACGTGCGCGGCTCGGATGTTCCCGAACTGCTCGACGCCGCCGGCATCCACCCTGATCGCGTGACCGTGTCGCTGCGGTCGGTCGACCGGCTCACCGTGCTGCTCGATGAGATCTCGGTGGCCCTCGCCCGCGATACGACTCCCGCGCGCCTGATCGCCACGTCTGGCATGGCGTGGCGCATGATGACGCAGCTGGCCGTCGACCGCACACTGCCCAGCGACGGCGCTCCAGTCGAACGAGCGATGCGGTACCTGGCCGAGCGCATCGACGGACACATCCAGGTGAGGGAGCTGGCGGCGATGGTGGGAGTGTCACCGTCGCACCTGGCGGCCCTGTTCCGCGAGGCGACCGGCGGCGGCGTCCTCGCCCATCACACGAACCTGAAGATGGCGCACGCGCGCGAGTTGCTCGACACCACCGACCTGCCCGTGGCCGAGGTGGGGCGGCGCATCGGGTGGGACGACCCGTTCTACTTCTCTCGCCAGTTCCGCCGCACACACGGCACGAGCCCGCGCGCATACCGCGAGATGCGCAAGGGCTGACTCAACCCTTCGTCGCCCCCGCCGTCAGGTCGGCCCGCCAGAACCGCTGCAGTCCGGTCATGAGCGCGACCAGCAGTAGCGCCGAGACGGCCGAGCCGGTCACCACGAGCGAGTAGAACATCGGGTCCCGCTGGGTCTGCCCGTTCCACAGGGTCAGTCCGAGAGTCACCGGGAACGTCTTGGTGTCGTTGAGCATGACCAGCGGCAGCAGGTAGTTGTTCCAGATCGTCACGAACTGGAACAGGAAGATCGTGATCATCGCCGGCATCATCATGCGCGTGGCCATCGTGCCGAAGATGCGCAGGTCACCGGCCCCGTCGAGGCGGGCGGCTTCGATGACTTCGTCCGGCACGCTTGAGGTCGCATGGATGCGGGCAAGGTACACCCCGAACGGGCTGACCATGCTCGGCAGCAGCACCGCCCAGTACGTCCCGGTCAGGCCCACGCTGTTGAGCAGGAAGTAAAGGGGCAGCGCGATGACCGTCGCCGGCACCAGCACTCCCCCGAGGATGATGGAGAACAGCATCTCGCGCCCGCGGAACGGGAATTTCGCAATGGCGTACCCGCACGCTGCCGAGAGCACCATGGCGACGAACGCACCAACGCCCGAGTACAGCACACTGTTGAGCACCCAGATGGTGAACGCACCCCCGTCTTGGGTGAACAGGGTGACGAGGTTGTGCCACGCCTGCGGTGAGTCCGAGAACCACAGGCCGAAGGTGCCGAACAGGTCCGCGGGCGACTTCGTCGCCGCCACCAGGACCCACACCAGCGGCAGGAGGAAGTAGACGGCCGCCACGGCGAGGGCAACGTTGATCGCGACGGTGCTGACGGCCCCGGTGGGCCGGGCCGCCGAACGTGAGCTCACCATGCGCGGCTGCCCTTTCGATTCACGAGGCGGAGGAACCCGAACGAGAACACGAAGCCCAGCAGCGCCACGATCACGGCCATGGCTGCGGCGAGGTTCGGGTTGCCCTGCGCGAACGCCTGGTTGTAGGCGGCGAGGTTCGGAGTGTAGGTGGAGCTGATCGCGGTGGTCAGCGGCCGCAGCACGAGTGGTTCGACGAACAGCTGCAGCGTGCCGATGATCGTGAACACCGTGACGAGGATGATCGAGGGGCGCACCAGGGGCAACTTGATGTGCCAGATGGTGCTCCATGCGGAGGCACCGTCGACGCGCGCCGCTTCGTAAAGCTCAGACGGGATGGAGTCCAACGCCGCCATGAGGATGACCATGTTGTAGCCGGCGAAGCCCCACAACGCGATGTTCGCGATGGAGAAAAGCACGGCGCTGCTCGAAAGCGGGTCGATGTCGACGCCGACCGCACCGAGCGCCTGCAGGATCGGGCTCGTGGCGGGAACGTACAGGAAGCCCCACAACAACGTCGCGACGACCCCGGGCACGCCGTAGGGGGCGAAATACATGACGCGGAACATCCGCGGGGCCTTGGCGCGGCCCGAGTCCAGCAGAAGTGCGAGACCGAGGGCGGTGACGACCATGAGCGGCACGAGCACGGCCGAGAAGGTGACCAGGCGCCCGAGGCTCTCGACGAACGACGGGTCCGACAGGGCTCGCGCGTAATTGTCGAGGAAGACGAAGGTCAGTTCGGGGGCACCGAAGCCGAGGCCCGAGCTGCGGGTGGTGAACATGCTCTGCACGATGGCGTAGACGATCGGTGCGACGAAGAACGCCACGAACATGATCACGAACGGCAGGATGAGCACCCACACGGCGGCCGGCAACCGGCGACGGGGGCGAGTGATGAGTGCGGAACTCAAGCGCTTCTCCGAAAGGGGATGGCGAGGGGCGGGCCGCACGTGGCGACCCGCCCCTCATGGGGAGTCAGTCGACGGCGATGCCGCGCTCTTCCAGCGCAGCGATCATGTCGGACTGCGTCTTGGCATAGGCGTCGACCAGGGGGGTTCCGGCGTCGACGGCGGCCTTGACGTTGTCGGTCAGCGCGGCGAACAGAGTCGACGACAGCGGGGGCCAGCCCCACGACGTGTCGACGGCCTTGTCTGACTCAGCGAACACGTCCCAGATGTCCTGACCGCCGTAGAAATCGAACACCTCGGGGGCGTCCTGCAGCGAGGCGATCGCGTCGGTGTCGACGATCGAAGGCCACCCGGCGCCGATCTCGGTGAGGATGCTGACACTGTCGGTGTTCGAGTTGAGCCATACGGCGAACTCGGCAGCCGCCTCGGGGTTCTTCGAGCCCTTCAGCACGGCGTTGGCCGAGCCTCCCGCCCACGTGGCCGAGACGTTCTCGCCGGCGTTCCATTGCGGTACGGCACCGACGGCCCACGAGCCGGCCGTGTCGGGCGCGGTGCCGCGGAGGATGGCGTCGGCCCACGAGCCCGAGATCCAGGTGAGGATGTTGCCGTTCTGGAGGTCGGCGTTCCACTCTGTCGAGAAGTCGGCCTCGATCTTGACGAGGTCTTCATCGATGAGCTTCTGCCAGAACTCGGCGACCTTCATGGTCTCCTCACCGTCGATGCTGACCTGCCACGCGTCGTTCTCGGCGACGAACCAGTTGGCGCCGCTCTGCTGCGCCAGGCCGATCATCCACGGCGCCTGGTTGAAGGCGAACGCGGTGATGTAGCGGTCGGGGTCAGAGGCACGCACGACCTTAGCCGCCTCATAGAACTCGTCCCACGTCTCGGGGTACTCGATGCCGAGCTCCTCGAAGATGTCGGCCCGGTAGAACTGGCCGAGCGGGCCCGAGGCCTGCGGGATCGAGTAGACCTTGTCGCCGAAGACGCCGGTCTGCCACTGCCACGGCACGAAGAGGTCTTCGTCATCGGCGACGTACGCGGTGATGTCCTCGAGGGCATCGTTGATGAGGAAGTCGGGGATCGCGTCGTAGCCGAGCTGCACGACGTCGGCCGGGTTGCCGGCCTGCACGGCCGAGAGCATGGTCGCGTACCCGCCGTCGGGGCCGGCGGTGATCGTCTCGAGCGTGACGTGGATGTCGTCATGCGCATCGTTGAAGGCGTCGACGGCGCGGTCGATGTTGGGCACCCACGACTGGAAGGTGAGCTCAACGGGCTCGCCGTCGGCGGGGGCGTCTCCCGAGGAGGCGCAGCCGGCGAGCGCGATCGCCGCGGCAGTGCCCATGGCGAGGGCCGCGACGCGCGCGGTGCGGCGGGGGGATATGGACATACAAGCTCCTTTGCGTTGCAGGCGTTCGGGCCTCTGCGTTGTTGGTGCGCACCGAGACTACGCCGGTGGCAACATGCCAAACATGGCTGATCACAGGGATGACCTGGACGATTCGACGGAGGCCGCGGTCGTTCGGTCGTCGCGGATGTGCTACTCGGCGCGGTTCACCCTCCGCCACCGCCACCACTTCAGTCCGTGTTGTCGGGCCACGCCGCGATGCCGACGCCGTGGTTCTCGGGAGAGGCGAGCGACCACCACGTGGGGGCACGTGAGTCATCGACGAGCCGGCCGCCGGCGGCTAGTGCGGCATCCACCCGCGCCTGTGCCTGGTCGGCGGGCACATAGACGTCGAAGTGGGTGCGACCGCGCCCCGGTGCATCGCCCGCGATCGGATTGAACGCGAGCTGGGGACCGGCGCGGAGCGGGTCGATCGCATCGGTGTCGCCGAGCGCCTCATAGCCGAGGGCGGCCAAGAAAAAGGGGCGCGCATCGGCGCCGGAATGCTGAGCGACGTAGATGCCGATCGACTGCACGCGCGACGGGTCGGCGGTCAGCTGCAGGTCGGCTGCGGCCTGCGACACGGCGGCCGCGAACGCGGGGGCTGCGGAGGCGATGCCACTCGGGTCACGGTACGGCACACGCACCACGATGCCTTCGGGACGCACGTCGATGTCGGGGTGGACGCCGTGGCTCTCACCCGCCGCCACAATCGGCGCGACGAGGCTCGCGGCGTGGGCCAGCGACGTCGCGGTGAACACCGCCTGTGGGCCGGCCGCGGTGACGCGCCAGTCGGAGACCCCCGGCGCCGCGTGGAAGGCGGCGTCCGAGATCGCGTCTGCGTCGTGAATCGATTCGTGCATGGGGTCCCCCTCGGTCATCGCGGCCGGCCGGCGCTGCGGCTACGTGCGAGGTTCACGGTACCCGCGGGTCACGACAGACGGAGCAGTTGGACGATTGTCGGTCGAGCGGCCCGGCGTGCACCCTCGACTTGCTTTCGCCCGGGGGTGGGCTATGGTCACTCGGATACCCGCCAGCTTACGAAGGGAAGCGAGTATCACCATGGCCAGAGACACCGGAGCGAAGAAGAGCGCGAAGAAGGCACCGCAGATGACCCTCAAGGAGAAGCGTGCGCAGAAGCGCGCCGCCGACGACGGGTCGTTCATCAAGACGCGCAAGGGCTGACGCCCACCGCCCTGACGGGCTCATTCGTGGCAGAGGTGGGTCTGCTCCGCCTCTGCCACGCCCGACGTGTCCGGCCACATGCAACATCCTCAGCTGGTTGTCACGTGCCGACGGCATGCGGCACAGTGAGGGCATGGCAGCGAGAGCGAAGGCCGCGTGGACGATCGAGCAGATCGGGCCGTTCATCCACACGATGGGCAACACCGCGATCGGGCATACGGACGAACCATGTTGACGCCGGTTGCCGAGGACGTGTTCGTCCACGAGAGCGTTGTCATCCAGAGCAACGCGGTCGTCGTGCAGGGGCGTGACGGGGTGCTGCTGATCGACCCGGGCATCACGACCACCGAGATGGCCGAACTCGCCGCCGACATCCGCGCGCTCGGGCAGCGCGTCGTGGCGGGGTTCTCGACGCATCCCGACTGGGATCACGTGCTCTGGCATCCCGCCTTCGGCGACGCCCCGCGCTACGGCACCGCCCGCTGCGCCCAGACGATGCAGGAGCTGCTCGCCCACCCCGACTGGGAGGAGCAGATCGCACCGGGGCTCCCGCCGGAGAACGCCGCCGAGATCCCCATGCACCTGCTGGGTCTTGTCACCGCCCTGCCCGTCGGTGCGACGCGCGTGCCGTGGGACGGACCGGCCGTCCGCATCATCGAGCACCGGGCGCACGCCCCCGGTCACGCCGCCCTGCTCATCGAGCCGAGCCGGGTTCTCGCCGCGGGCGACATGCTCTCCGACATCCTGATGCCCTTCCTCGACCTGCAGGCCGAGCGCCCGATCGCCGATTACCTGGCCGCCCTGCAGAAGTTCGACGAGGTGGCAGAGCGAGTGGATGCCGTCGTTCCCGGCCACGGGTCGGTCGGCACCGGTGACGACGTGCGCGAACGGATCCGCCGAGATCGCGCGTACGTGCAGGCGCTCCGCGACGGCGTCGACTCCGACGACGTGCGGGTCGGCCCGTCCGCACCGCTGGACTGGGTGCCCGACATCCACCGATGGCAGGTCGAACGCGTCGCCGGGCGGAGCTGAGCAGACCCCTGACGCGCCTTCGCCGGGGGCACCGGCTCCGGCCGTCAGCTTTCGTCGGGGAACTCTCCCCCCACAGTGCCGTCCATGGCATCTGCCAGAGCGTAGATCACAGGCCACGCGCCCTCAGAGCTGTTGCCGAGTACGGTCACCGTGGTGCGTGACTCCGGAATGTGCGTGGACCGGAATGAGGCGCCGGCGTCGTACCCCTCCAGGATCAGCGAGGAGTTGCGGCGGCCGAGCCAGAAGCCCATCCCATAGCGCTTGTTTTCGGACGGCACGTCGGAGTGGGGACGGATCATCTCGGCGAGCGTGTCGACAGCCACGATCCGGCCGTCCAGCAACGCATTCCAGAACCGGTGCAGGTCGTCGGCGGTGAAGTACATCCCGCCGTCGCCGTTGCCCCGAACCGGGAGGTGCAGCGTGTTGGTCCGGTTGCCCTCCTCCTCGAGGTAGCCGAGCGCGGCATCGCCAGGAAGGTCATCGGAGCGGAGGAACGCCGAGCCGGTCAGTCCCGCCCGCTCGCACACTTCGCTCTGGACCAGCTCATGAAACCCGCGGCCGCTGACGCGCTCGGCGACGAGCGCGAGCACCATGTAGCCGCTGTTGCAATAGGAGAACCGCTCACCGGGCGGGAACTTCTGCGGGAATCCGTCGAGAGCGGGCAGGAACGCCTCGGTCTCGGCCAGCGTATGCACCGGCAGCGAGAAGATGTAGTCATCGATCTCCCCGTCGCCGTCCTCGTCGATGTAGTCGCCGATGCCGGAGGTGTGGGTGAGCAGATGTGCGATTGTGACCGCATCGTCGATCAGCGGCAGATCGTCGCCGAGGATGGGACGCACCAGGTCCGTGAGGCCGAGTTGGCCGGCCTCGACGAGCCGCATGATCACGAGCGACGTGAAGCCCTTGTTGCCGCTGGCCGCCGAGATGCGGGTGCTCGGGGTGTTGGCGATCTCGAGGGCGCGGTTCGCGAAGCCCTCGCAGCGTTCGAGCGTGCGCTGATCACCGACATCGACGGTGATCACGCCGGTGAACGAGTCCTCCTCGATCGCGGCGTCAAGCACTTCGGGGGCTATGGGAATACTCGTCATTGGGACATTCTCGCGGCTGGGCGACGAAATCGAAGAATCAGCCCCCGGCCCGGGCGGAGTCCACGAGCACGAGTGTCGTCCTCGACGTCGGCCACCGCACCCACGACTACCAATGGCACGTCGAACGCGTCGCCGGGCGGAGCGGACGCTGAAGGTCACGCGGTGGCGGCTGCCACCGGCTCGTGCTCACGGTTCGACCGCGCGGCGCGCACCGCGATGATCGTGCCGACCGCGAGCAGACCCTGCCCGAGGTTGTACGTGAGCATGGCCATCGGGAAGCCCCAGCCCGACACCGCATCGGGGAAGAAGATGACCAGCGACAGGAAGGTGTCCGAGGCGAGGAAGACGGCGCCGCCCCACGCGATGAGCGGGTGGCAGCGGGATGCGGTGATCGCGGTGCCGGCCAGGACGAGCCCGTAGACGGCGACGGCGATCGTGAGGTTGCCCAGGCGTGGCCACAGCACGGCGATGATGCCGACCCACCACACCGCGTAGACGAGCGCCCACCACGGCACGCGAGCTACGGCGAGCCGGCGCCCGAACAGCCAGATGTAGCAAAGGTGCGCCAGGCCGAAGAAGAGCAGCATCATCGGCAGCGACAGCCCCTCGCCGAGGAACGACCCCGACAGGCCACCGAACCACGACAGGGCGATCGCGGCCAGAAGAAGGATGATCGCGCTGCTGCGACTCGCGCCCTGCATCACGAGTACGACGCCGAGTGCCAGCAGCGGCATGCGGGCGGTCGCGGCGGCATCCACCACCACCGCGGGCGCGCCGATGACGATCGCGACCAGGTGCCCCATCGAGACGATCGCATACGGGACGAAGGCGATCCAGGGGTGTTTCATTGCGCTCCTCATCGAGACCACTGTGCGGGGTTCACCGTGATCCCTGCCGCGCCCACTCTATGAGACCGCCCGAATGTCCGCCGCCACCGCCGACAGGTCGTCACCCAACTGGTGTCCGCCGGTCACGGTGCGCACCGTCGCCCCGGGGATCGCCGCCGCGTACAGGTCGCGGTGCGCGAACGGCACGATGTCGTCGTCTTCGGCCGCATAGAGGAAGACGGGAACCGGCGGCAGCATCCGGCCGAACTCCGCCGGCAGCTCGAAACCCTCGAACGCCCAGTCGGCATCGCCGCCGGGAAACGGCGCGGCGATGAGGAACAGTCCCGCGACGGCGACGGGCGACCCCGCCGTCAGGTGCTTGACCGCAAGATACCCGCCGATCGAATGCGCGACCACGAGCACCGGCATCCGCGCCCGCTCGAGCGCATGCCCGATCGCGCGCAGCCACGCCTCCTCCCCCGACTCCTCCTCGGGCAGCCGCGGGTAGTCGACGATGTCGTGGCCGTCCAGGCGCCGGATGAGGTCGGCCACCATGCGGGCGTCCTCGTCGTAGGCGCCGGCCCCGGCGCCGTGCAGAAAGATGATGTCCGTCATCGGTGCCCACCCGCTCCGCGTTGTGCCTGGTCAGCGATGCTACTCGGCCACGCGGCGAATGCTCCACCCCGCCCCCTTTTGCGTATCCGCGGCGAGAACGCAAGGTGCTGTACCCGCGCGGGCGCAGCGCCCAGACTCACGACCATGGTGTTCATCGGTTATCACGCCTCTCCGGCCGCCTGAGCATGCCCGCATCCCCCGCCCTCGTCGTGTCGGTCGTGATTCCGGTCAAAGATGACGCGGCCGAACTCGAGCGGTGCCTGCGCGCGCTGCGGCTGCAGACCCGCGCGCCGGACGAGATCGTCGTGGTCGACAACGGCTCGTCCGACGCGTCCGCACAGGTCGCACGCACCGCTGGCGCCCGGGTCATCCGGTGCGATTGGCCGGGCATCCCCGCGGCGAGCTCGGCCGGCTACGACGCCGCGACCGGCGACATCATCCTGCGATTGGATGCCGATGGCGTACCGAGTCGGGACTGGGTGCACGTCTTCGCGACGGCATTCACCCGGCGCCCCGACGTGGCAGTGTTCACCGGTGGCGCCCGCTTCACCGATGGGCCACGGCGGCTGCGGAAAGGGCTGGCCGCGGCCTATCTCGGCGCCTACACCGCGGCGACCGTGCCGGCGCTGGGCCATCTGCCGCTGTTCGGGTCGAACCTCGGCTTCCGCCGCGACGCGTGGCGCAGCGTGCGCGGCCACGTGCACCGGCGCGATCCGGAACTGCACGATGACCTCGACCTCGCGTTCCACCTCGGCGAGCGCCACCGCATCCGGTTCCTTCCCGGTGCGGCGATGGGCATCTCGATGCGCCCGTTCGCGCCGGGCGCCGCGTTCGGCCGGCGCATCGCGCGCGGGTTTCGCACGGTGGTCGTGCACTGGCCGGATGACTTTCCCCCGATGCGGTGGGTGCGCCTGCTGCTGCGCCGCGCACTGCGCCGCCTGGGCGTGCCTCCCCGAAGGCGGTCACCGCGATGAAGATCGTTCCGCTCATCGGGCCCGCGCAGCCGCCCGAGCTGCACGTCATGACCTACAACGTCCGGCGCCGGGTCTCCGGTCCGCTCGTGCGTCCCGCCGACCGGTGGCGGGCACGCCGTCCGCGCCTGACGGCGATGCTGCGCGCCGAGCAGCCGACGGGGCTGGGCGTGCAAGAGGCCATGCCCGACCAGGCCGCAGCGGTCGGCGAAGCGCTCGGGCAGCGGTACCGATTCGTCGGGCACGGGCGCGATGCCGAGGGCCGAGGCGAAGGCTGTCCGCTGTTCTTCGACGCCGAGCGTCTCGAACTGCTCGACGGGGCGCAGACGGCGCTGTCGACCCGTCCCGAGACGCCGGGGTCGCGGTCGTGGGGTTCACCGATCCCCCGCGTGCTGGTGGCCGCCACTTTCCGCGACCGCGAGACCGACCGTCGGTTTCTCGCCCTCAACACCCACCTCGACGTGTTCTCGCCGTGGGCGCGGCGGGCCGGAGCGCGTCTCGTACGTGAGCGTGTCGAGGCGCAGCCGTGGCCGGCGATCGTCACCGGCGATTTCAACGCGCGGCCCGCCTCGGCGCCGCTGCGCGAGCTGCGACGCGGCGGCCTCGTCGACGCGTGGGTCGCCGCAGACGAACGCGCGACCCGCGAATGGAGCACCTTCACCCGGTACCGTCATCCCCATGCACGCGGACGGCGGATCGACGGCATCATCGTGTCGCCGGACGTGCGCGTGACCCGTGCGGCGATCGACGCCCGCCGGGTCGACGGCGGCTGGCCGTCGGATCACCTGCCCGTGCACGCGGTGGTGCGGCTCGCATGACGCGTCCCATGATCGACAACTTCCTGCGTCGCCCACGCGGCGTGGCCGAGGTCATCGCCGATGCGGTGCGGGTGGCGGGGTTGCTGAGCGTGGTCGCGGGTGCGATCTGGTGGACGGTGACGGATGCCGGCATCCTCGCCCTTGCCCTGCCCGCGCTGCTGGTGCCCCGCTTCGTCGGCGTGCGGCCCGGGTTCGACATCACGTTCGGCGTCGCGGTGCTCATCGCCGCGTGGAGCAACGTGCTCGACCTGTACCGCACCGTGCCCGGCTGGGACCTGCTGGTCCACGTCGTCGCGACCGGCCTGATCGCCGTGCTGGCCTACCTCGCCCTCGCGCGGTGGAACATCGTGCCGCACCCGCCCCAGTCGCGCCGTCTCGCAGTGATCTTCACGACGTCGATCGGCCTGGCCATGAGCGCGCTGTGGGAGATGGTCGAGTGGCTCGGCAAGACCTTCATCACCGACGAGATCTTCGTCACCTACACCGACACCATCGGCGACATGGCCGTCGGCGGCCTCGGAGCGCTGATCGCCGGGTTCGTGGTCGCCCGCGTGCGGTTGCTGCGGGAGTGAGAGTCCGGTCCACGAGATTGACGCCACGGGTTCATCGCACGTCGACGCCGAGCCACCTCCCAGGTGCGGACAGTAGACTGGTCGCGATAGGCGAACTTCTCATTCGTCTCGCCCCGGCTGTGTGGTAACAGTCGGGGCTTTCTCTTTTCTCGGGGTCGCCGCGGTACATGGGTTATGGGCAAGACGCGTCCGTGGTGGGATCATTCCCGTCCGGGTCGGCGCTCATCACGTCGCGAAGGGTCAAGGTTCATGCGAATCAAAGATGACGCGAGCGAACCAGAGTCCACCAGCGATCGCTCCCACCAGGACGAGTACCGCGACCGTGAGCACGATCCACCGTCGGGGAGGCGTTACCGAGCCGATGGGCATTCACCCAGAGTCGAGGGACCGATCTACCGCCCGGGGGAGGGACGCTCCGGGGGCCCTCAGCGTGCGCGGTGACTCGGCTGGTCACGGCAGAAGGTCGAGCATCTGAGGTCGAGCCTTCATCGCGTGGATGACGAGTTCGTTGCCGCTGTCAAAGACCAACACCACCGTCTCAAGAAGTCGCCCGTTCGTGTCGAAGCCGAGACGGAGCTGCCGCGCGGGCGAATCCTCATCGAGGTAGTCGACCCACAATGGCGACGAAGCCGCCTGGATGATGTCCTCAGCTGCAATGTCATGCTTGAGTGCCGAGTCGTGGACCTTCACGCGGCGTAGGCGGCGATCGCTTCGCGGATCAGTTCCGAGCGCGACTTGTGCTCGCGTTCGGCTCGAGCGTCGAGAGCGGCGAGCTCTTCGGCGGTGAGTCGAAGCGCGACTACTTGAGCAGGCCCTGCTCCTCGCCCCGGGCGCCCTCGCCCTCGCTTCTTAAGGGCCTCGATGTCGATGCCCGCTTCTGCCTCCGCAGCCCACGCCGCTATCTGCTCTTCCGTCACCGGAACGCCGTTGATCGTCTCCCCGCCACCCATGCTCGCATCGTATTACGAAAATGACGCACTGTCTACGGGTGCTCAATCACCGATCCCTATCCGGGCGGTGCGCAAATGAGTGAACCTTCGCGTGCAACGCCGGTTCCACTACGCCGCGCCCGTGGCGGCGCCACCACCTGCGGCTCGGGGCAAGTAATTCAAAGCCTGCGGAGGTACGCAATCATGTCGAAGTGAACAAGCGGCAGGTACGCACCACGCGAGGGATGCCGAGGGTGCAACGTGGTTGTGAGATCACCAATCGAAACCCAGTCGCAGGAGGAAGCGTCAGTGATGCGGACGATATCCACGAGCATGTCGCGTAGATACGAGCGCATCTTGATCGGCTGACCCCATGCGGCGAGCAAAGTGAGCTGGCGACCGCTGATGAAGTTGGTGATGTGACGCTCGTTCTGGGCCTTGAGCTCAGGCAGATAGGTGCCATGCATCCCATCCGGATCGGTCGAGCGTTGCGGGTAAAGATTCAGCATTACCCAACTGTCGTTTCGATTTCGCTGCGCGTATCCGCGGACGCGTCGCAGCGTCTGATCGAGGTCATTCGGCCTTGCGGTGCTCGGATTGACGCCAACGCATACGAGCGGGTTGGTGCCGACGGTGCCGAGCACGAATCGCGCAGAGTCGTCTGCGCTGGTCTCGTAGATCCAGCCGGCCGTGCCAGCTGAGGTGACAGGAGTGGAAACGCTCACTCACTCATGATGCAGGTTCGGAGTGCCCTGATCCGCGATACGCGCCTTCTGCCGGTGCGATGTGAAACGGTGGTCGGCTTCGGTGAGGCCTCTATCCTGGCATGGTCTTCGCGAACGTCGGCACATTCGGCGCGGTCCCGGGAAAACGCGACATGCTCGTGGCGCACTTGACACGAAGAAGCAGCGTTCTCTCCGAGACCGGCTGCCTCGCCTACGAGGTGGGCACGAACGACGACGAGCCGGACACGGTGTTCGTCATCGAACTGTGGGAAGACGCCGCCGCGCACCAAGCGTCGCTCACCCTTCCGGAGGTCGTCGCCTCCATCGCGGAAGCGCGCCCTTTGCTTTCCGGCGTGTTCGGCGGATTCCAGTTCGACGTGGCCGGCTCGCCTCTACGCGACTGACGGAAGCACGGGCGCAAGCCAGTCACATGTCGCAGCCGCACCTGCTGAACGGCAGGCACGCGTTCACCGACCCGGAGTCCTGCTCGGCCGCGTTATGCCGCCGGCTGTTTGCGCGTGCGCGGATGCCCCGCCACGAACCACGCGACACCACCGAAGACGGGCAAGGCCACGATGATGACGAGCCACACGATGGTCTGGATGCCGGTGAGCGCACCGCTCACCCGCACCAGCGACACGACCGCACTGACCATGAACGCGAGCAGCGCGAGGGCGACGATGCTCCAGGCGATGTCATACCCCGCGGGCAGCAGCGGGTTCACGGCCTCGAGTGTGCGCATGCAGTCATTATGCCGAAGCCCCGTAGCCTGGAACTCGTCGATCGCGCCTGTCGCTCAGAGTTCGGGCACGGCAACTCGGAGAGGGAGACAGGACACGTGGCACGAAAGGTGAAGCCCGGAGACGGTCATGCCCTGCAGCGATATCGGTGGTGGCAGCTGTTCTCGCGCTCGCTGTTCCACCTACAGGTGACCGGTGCCGACGGCGCGCCCGAGACCTGGTCGGTCGATGTCAGGCACGGGGGCGACTCGAACGGCGAGGTGTTCGCCCAGCTCTACCTCAACGGGCGAAACCGTGCCCGATCGAAGATGCCGGCGGCGTTCGCCGTGACCGGCGGCGTGATCGAGGTCGTCGCCAGCGTGTACGGCCTCCGCCGGTGCCACTACGTGCCGACCCAAGGGCCCGAGCAGCAGCTCGAACCCGACCCGCGCTCGACCGAAGGGCGCCGCGCCTACCTCGATCGTGCCCGGCCCGCGCTGAGCCGTGCCATCGGCGTCGTATCGACCACCGTGCTGGCCATCGCGCTGGTGCTCGCAGTGCCGCAGCTCGTGGAGCAGATCACGCGGATTCCGCCCATCGCCGAGAGCGTGGGCGTGTTCGTCAGCCCTGTCCAGCTGCCGGCGTGGGCGAACATCGCGCTGCTGGTCGCGGGCGTCGTCGCCAGCACCGAGCGCGCCCTCCGGCTGCGGTACAACCGGTTCCTCGACGGCGGTCTCTTCGACGCCGGCGATTAGCGGTCTCGTCGACGCCGGCGATGAGCAGTCTCGTCGACGCCGACGACGAGGCTGACGCACTCCGCGATGGCGCGGGGCGCGCGTCAGGTTCCGCAGTAGGTGCGGTAGGCGCCGAACGAGTCGGGGGCCGGCGCCGCGTGGCGCTCCAGGCCCGGGCGTTCCACGTACGGGTCGGTGACCGCCTCGAGCAGCCTGTCGAAGGGCGTCATGTCGCCCGCGGTGGCGGCGTCGAGAGCCTCTTCGACGAGGTGATTACGGGGAATGTAGACCGGGTTCACGGCGTCCATGACCCCGCGGTCGGGTCCGAGCGCCAGCCATCCCTCCACCCAGTGGTCGAAAGCCGCCATGTCGAGCACCAGTCCCCGCGCAGCACCGCGATCGCCGTCGACGGCCGCGCTCAGCGCACGGAAGAACGAGGTTTGGTCGACGTGGCTGGCCTGCATCAGGGCGCTCAGCTCCACGATCAACGGCGCGGTCACCGCTTCGGCAAGGGTGTCGCTCAGACCGAGCTTGGCCCGCATTCCGGCCGACCACGCGGCACGGTATCGCTCACCGAATGTGCCGAGCGTCTCCTCGGCGAGCGCGACGGCCGTCTCGGGTTCGTCGTGCAGAAGGGGCAGCAGGGCTTCCGCGAATCGCACCAGGTTCCATTGGGCGGCGACGGGCTGGTTGCCGTAGGCGTAGCGTCCACCGGTATCGATCGAGCTGTAGACGGCAGCGGGGTCGAATGCGTCCATGAACGCGCACGGCCCGTAGTCGATCGTCTCCCCCGAGATGGTCATGTTGTCGGTGTTCATGACGCCATGGACGAAGCCGACCAGCATCCACTTCGCCACCAGCGACGCCTGGGCGGCGATCACGGCGTCCAGCAGCGCCAGTGCGGGATTGTCTGCGTGCGACAGCTGCGGGTAGTGGCGATCGATGGCGTGCGTGACCAGACGGCCGAGAAGGTCCCCATCGCCGGTGGCGGCGGCGTACTGAAAGCTCCCCACGCGCAGATGACTGGATGCCACACGGGCCAGCACTGCGCCCGGCAGCATCGTCTCGCGCGGCACCGCGCGCCCCGTTGCGGTGACGGCCAGCGCACGCGTGGTCGGCACGCCGAGCGCGTGCATGGCCTCGCTCACCAGGTACTCCCGCAGCATCGGGCCGAGCACCGCCCGCCCGTCGCCGCCGCGCGCGAATGGTGTGCGCCCCGACCCTTTGAGGTGCAGGTCACGCAGCCGGCCCTGCGGGTCGACGACCTCGCCGAGGAGCAGGGCCCGGCCGTCGCCCAACCGCGGCGAGTAGCCGCCGAACTGGTGCCCGGCGTACGCCTGCGCCACCGGCGACGCCCCGTCGGGCACCAGGGTGCCCGTCAGAAAGCGCACACCGTCGCCGCTGCGTAAGAAGTCCGGGCTCCACCCCAGTTCCGCCGCCAAGTTGTCGTTCAGCACAACGAGCCGCGGTTCGGCGGGCTCTTCGGCCTGCCACGCGATCGCCAACTCCGGAAGCTCGCTTGCGAACCGGCCTTCCAGAGTCACGCTCGTTCCCACTCTCAGCCGCCCGCCCCCGTCGGGTCGATCGGCGCGCCATCGCCGTGCTCGGGCAGGTCGCCGCGCTCGACCGGCGGCCCGGCCGGGCTTTCCGGCGCATCCGAGAAGAGTGCCTCGAGCTCCGGCGCCGACGGCACGCGCACCGCCAGGGCGGCCGCGCGCAGATCCTCGGACGGAGCCCCCGTACCGATGACGCGCACGAGCACTCCGTCACGCGGTGCGACGTACTCGTGCGTGTCGCCCGCCCACCGGTGCCACAGCCCGTCTGCGTCTTCTTCGCAGGTCACGGCGGCGTCGAAATCGTTCTCGAGCGGAATGGCCGGGCACGAATCGGCGGTGACCTCGCCCCGGTCGGTGCGGATCGTCACCATCGCAGCTGTGGCCTCGTTGAACCACGTCGCCCGCAGGCCTTCGGAGCCGCTGGTTCCGACCGATTGCGGCGCCAGGTCGTATCCGTCGACATCAGTCGTGTAGACGAGGTCGGGCGCGATGCCCAGAGAGCGCGCGCTCTCGGCGATCTGCGAGGACTCCGCCGGCGTTCCGGCACCGGTCGCGCATGCGGTCAGCGTCACTGCAATGGATGCCACGATGACCACGGCGAGCGAGGGGCGCCGCATCGCCCGACTTACCAGACCACACCGCCGCCGATGGAGATGCCGCCCCACGTGAGCGCGATGAAGATCGCGGCGAACACGACCGGAGCAATGCCCTTGCCGCCGCGCGCCAGTCCCTTGAGCAGGGCGATCACGGCCAGGATCGCGGCGATGATCGACAGCCCGCCGCCCACGATCAGCCCGATGAACAGCGGGATGGGCATGAGCACGAGCCCGGCCAGCCCGACCCAGAATGCGGCCCAGGCCGTCCAGTTGGAACGACGTTCGACAGAGGAAGACATGCGTACATTATGTACGGCTCGGGCAGAGAGATGGATGCCGCCGCCTCATGGTCCTGCTCAGGACTCGCCGCCATGGGATTTGCAACCCGCACGTCGGCTAGTTGTGATGTACAGAGACGTTGTTTCGCGAACCGCGGTTGAGTCGTAGCGTGCCTCAGCGCGATGCCTTTCAGGAATGTCCTGAAACTTTGGTGGCCCGACTGGCAGACGCGGTGTTCGCGAGCCTCCGTAAGCCATCGTTTCCGGGTGGACGTGGTCGTGTCCACACGCGCGCGTTCGAGAAAACCCCATGAAGCGCACCCGTCGTCGCACGAACAGTGGCGCTGGAATTCAGCGGGTCACGTGCGTCTGAACTGCCCGTGGGATCTGCTCACTCCTCCGGACGTCGATCCGCACTATAGGCTGACGTCGGCGCTGCCCTATCGGAAGTGAATGAGCACGCTTTCATCGAGTCGCGACGGGGAGATGACTGTGTCAACAAGAACGAGAACGCTTTTGCTCGTCGGATGCTCGATCACCATGTTGACCTGGGCCGGATGCAGCACCGCTTCGCCCGTCAATGTCAACACCCCGTCGGCAATCGCACCTGACGTCGAAGCGGCATCGCCGCAAGAACTTGTTGGCCCGGACCTCTGCCAAACTTCGGCCGCGGAGTCCATCGAGCTTCTAAATGCCGCGATGGATCGGATGGATAGAGCCTCATCGCCGGCTGAGATCGAAGAGGCTTCAGCCCCGATGAATGACTTGTTCAATCAGGCGGGCGAGAACATGGGCCAGCATTGCGGACCTGATCGAGCGGGGGCAGCCCTCTCGGAATTGATCGTTTGGGCCTCCTCTGCCGCAAGCAGTCGGCCAACCTTGAGTGCGAGCTTCGCGGAGGGTTTCCTAGGGTCCGTCTGCGGTCTCGACGCGGAACTCGACATTGAGTTCACCCCGCCCGCTCAGGTCGCGTGCGCCGGCTGAACACGTGCTGAGGCGATGGTGCTGTGGTGATCGCAGGCAGTGTCTTCGCTGAGGCCTGTTGGGCTGGATACGGGTAGTGGGCAGTGCGCGCCCACAGTTCCAGCAATCACTGTCCGTAATGCTCGATAGTCTAATCCTGACGCGCCTGGGGAGGCTGTCCGGCGGCTTTGTAGACCGCAGGTCCTCATCCGTGAACGGATGTGTGCGTCGACCCGGCGGCCGATCGATGCTGCCGGCGGATCCACTGGAGGAAAACGATGACGACGCCCAATGACGGACAACCCACCTACGATGCAGCGTGGTACCCCGACGCCAATATACCCGGCACCGAGCGCTGGTACGACGGCAACGCTTGGACCGAGCACACGCGGCCGATTGAAAGTATCACCGCGCCGACCGAGGTCTACTCGCAGGCGAACACCTCGGCGTCAGTTGCGGCCCCCGCCGCTAACTTGCACTCCGCGCCCGTCCTCAACTCGTCCGCATCTGCCCCCGTCGAGCCGGGAACGACGACGATGTTGAAGCGGCCGTGGTTCAAGCGAAAGGCGATTGTCATCCCCGTCGGGATCGTCGCTGGGCTGATCGTCATCAGCGGAATCAGTGGCGCTCTCGGCGGGGATAAGCAGAACGACTCGGTTGTGGCCTCTGATGATAAGAAGACGGCCGAGGCGGTCGCAGACGAGCCAATCGAAGAAGTAGAGACAGAAACCGAGATGGTCGCCGTGCCGACCGCGCTTGTCGGAATGACCGCAGCTGACGCTGCCGCGGCACTGACCGCAGCCGGCTTCAAACCCTCGTTCGATGGGGACGGCGCGTGGAAGGTTCTGTCGATCGCACCAGCCGACGCAGAGCTCGAGAAGGGTGCGAAGGTAGTTCTGACACTTGAGCAGCCGCCGGCTATGACTCTCGGCCAGAAGAACGCGGTCGACTCGGCTCAGTCCTACCTCCGCTTCTCCGCATTCAGCCGCGCGGGCCTTGCCCAGCAGCTCACCAGCCAGTACGGCGAGGGATATGACCCAGCCGATGCTGATTTCGCGCTCGCCTACCTGGAACAGAACGGACTGGTCGACTGGGACGCCGAGGCCGCAGAGAGTGCGAAGAGCTACCTCGACATGACGTCCTTCAGCCGCGACGGCCTCTACGATCAGCTCACGAGCGAACACGGCGAGCAGTTCACACCCGAACAGGCCAACGCTGGCCTCGCCGCTGTCGGTTACTGACTCTAGAAGGCAGGGGAGGAACGTTCTGCCACGACCAGAACGTTTCTCCTTACCGACGAACGCAGGAGTGACCCGCCGCTGATCTGTTCACGGTGCGCCTCGCATGTTGCACTCTTCTCGCGGCTGACGTCGGACATGCCAGATAACGTCGAGATGTGAACTGGGGAACTATTCCGGACTGGGTGGCGGCGGTCAGCACTGGCGGTGCGCTGATACTCGCGCTCGTGCTATTCGCGAAGGACCGCGCCGCGCGCAATCGTCAGAGCATCGACGACTTGATCACTTGGCAGACGATGATCGACGTTGTCGACCCGACGTCCGGCGGAACCACAACGCAGATAGTCGTGCACGCGCGGAACGTCGGCAACCGGCCGGTGCGGGCGCCGCTGTTGCTTTTCCCGGACAGCCGCGGCGGTTACGCAACTCAAATCATCAGCAACGACGGTATGCCCAGCATGATCCCGCCAGGCGAGGAATGTCGGACGGTCGTGACGGGGCGACCGCGGAACCGAGAGGCCCGGTATGTGCGTCTCCGCGCAAGCGACGGGCGTGTCTGGTTTCGCCACGTCGACGAGCACCACTACCCGAACGCCTTCGGCCAGACCATCATCGGCATCTTCTTGTTCGTCGCCGAAAGGAAGGACGGCTCAAACCTGCGCCGTCGGAGCCAACGGTCACGACGGGGCGCCATTAGTTCGATCACCCCCTCGGCGGGCTAAGCGGCTGGCCGGCCCCCACACCGGCTTTCCTCGGGGTTCACATTCGGA
>JAEXHA010000115.1 GCA_023450335.1 Actinomycetes bacterium
GCCCAGCAGTGTCCGCAGGTGCGCGTACCACCCGTCGCGCACGTCGTCCGCGAGCGCCCGCGCCCACCAGCGCGCCAGCGCGACCGGCCCGTCGGCGAGGAGTTCGTCGACCGGGAAGTCGGGCACGCCGTCGGCGTCGACCAGGCCCACGAGGCCCGCGATCGCCCGCACCTCGGCGGGGGCGGCGCCCAGCTGTGCCCGCACGAGCCCGAGCACCAGCGGCATGACGGCACCCTCGAGGGCGCCGATCGATGCGACGTTCACCTCGATGTCCGTCGGCTGTGCGGCACCCGGCATCCGCAGGCCGCGCAGCGCCAGCCCCACGTCGGGGAGGGTGCTGTCGGTGGGGATACGCAGGTTCAGCTCGGCTGCTCGCAGGTCGATGCCGCCGGGGCCGGCGCCGCCGGCGGTGGGCAGTTCGAGCGCCACATCGAGAGTGATCGCGCCGTGCGCCGTGCCCAGCAGCAGCGGATCGGGCGACGGCTGATCGCCCGTGGCGGCCACGAGCGGCACCGCGAGGTCGAGCCGGCCGCCGACGGTGTCGGCCCCCGCAGGCACGGCGACCTGCACGAGCAGACCGACGTCGATGAGCCCGTCGCGCTCGGTCAGCGTCGCCGACACCTGCACCGGGTCGATCGACGCCAGCGGCACCACGGTGCGGCCGCCCGCGGTCGACGCGTCCGCACCGCCGAGCAGCTCGTCGACCACCCCTATCAGCGCCGCCCGCTGCTCGGGATCGCTGAGCATCGTCTTGAGGTAGCTGTCCGGCTCCGAGAACCAGCCAGGCTTGGTGACGCCCAGCGCCGTGCCCAGTCCACTGAGCGATCCGAACAGGTCGCTCATCGCAGGACACCCCGCATCGTCGACAGCGTCGCGGCGCCGCCCACTCCGACGGCGTCGAAGGGATGCCGCGCCTGCGCGCCCAGCTCGAGTCCCGCATCGGTCGCCGCCCAGCGGTTGGGAAGCAGCGGCGCATCGTCCTCGTCGCGGCCGAGCGCGGCGCCCAGACCCGTCGCCGTGTCGATCATCGCCTGCCAGGCGAACGCGATGAGCGCGTCGCCCCACCGGTCGACGACCACCAGTGGGCCGCGCGGCCGCGGCGCGGCCACGAGCATCCCGGTCGGGCGGTCGGGTGTGCCCACCACCAGATCGACGAACACGCGGGCGCGCCCCCGGCGGCCGAGCTGATCGCACGCCACCTCGACCGAGACGGTGACCAGCCCATCGCCGGTCTCGACCGAGACGGTGTCCAGCAGCACCAGCAGTGCGTCGACGCCGTCGCGCCACAGCACGGCGGGCGGGGTGTCGGCCGCGTAGCGCGACAGGCCCGCTGCGCGCGCGCCGGCCTGCGCGGCCGCCAGCTGGACGAGTGCGCCGACCCGTTTCGTGTCGACGGGGATCGGCTCGGTCTGGACCCCGGGCTCGACCCGGGTGGGGATCAGTTCGGGGCAGTGCTCGCGGAGATACTCGATCGCCTTCCGGCATCCTTCATCGAGTGGGCTGTCCAGCACCGGCGGCGTGTGGATGCGGTGGGTGCAGCGCGGCAGATCCGCGAGCCGGACGCCGTGACCACCCTCGGCGCGCAGATACCGCCGGTCCCGCGCCGAGGTCGCGACCTCGAGCGGCACGAGCGGACCGGTTCTGACCCGGTGCGTGACGTGGCGCGCCGGCGCACGCAGAACGAAGACCGCCCTGCCCGCGAGCACCAGTTTCGCGGCATCGCGTACCGGCAGATGCCATTCCGCCCCGCGCACGTCGACACCGCCGATCAGGTCGGTGGTGCGATCTCCATCATGGCCGTCAGGCACCCGGCAACGGACGACGAACATGGGCGTTCGCGCCACGTCTCCTGGTGTCCTCCCGGCGCCCTGCCGGTCTCCCATAGGACTTCCCCCCGCGGATGCGCCCGAGGTTATACCCCGCGGGGCGACGCGACAAGAGGGGGGCCGGACCGGTCAGCGGGGTCGCCGCAGCACCTGGCGCCAGAGGTGGATGAGCATGACCACGAAGGTCAGCGCCCAGGCGGCGAAAGCGATCCAGCTCTCGACGAAGCCGATCGAGTGGACGATCGGCAGGCCGTCGACGGTACCGAGGAACTGCGACCCGACCCCGTACATGCCCAGCGGGAAGATGATGCTCCACAGCGTCGCCTCGTAGCGCAGCGGATACCGGTGCCGCACGTGCCGCCAGTAGCCGGCCACGATGAGCGGCGGGATCAGCCAGGTGCCGAACGCCCAGAAGAACACGGCGGCGCCGGCGATGAGACCCCGCGTCGCGTCGACCATGGGTGCGTCGGCCATCTCGACGATGCGCGCCCCGGCGACCACGGTGATCGCGGTCGCGCCCATCGCCACCCAGTACGGCGGCGTCAGGTCGGCCGGAAGGAACGGATACGCCAGCATCCGCACGCCCACGAATACGCCGACGGCGCAGTACAGGAACGTGCCGACCGACCACGAGAACACCGCCAGCAGCGCCATCGCGTTGCGGCCGGCCTCGAACTCGGCCTCGAGCGTGGCGGCGAGCACCGCGATCGACTGACTGGCCACCGCCCAGATGAACCAGGTGCCGTTCGCCGTCTTCAGCGCCGTGCGCCCCCGCTGGCCGAGCACCGCCGTCCACGGCACCGTGTAACCCAGTGCGATCCAGGCGACGGCGGCCACCAGCAGCAGCCACAGCGACACCTCGTGGTGTCCCGCCGCGCTCAATCTGCTGCCGAGCACGCACGTCGCCGCCACGAACGTGAAGAACCCGAACGCCCGGGCGGGGTCGGCGAAATCCGCGGCCATCGCATCGCGGTGGCGCATCAGGCGCACCGCATTCAGCACGATCAGGAGCACATACGACACGGCGGCCAGATTCAGCAGGAATGCCGATACCGGCATCCACCCGTTCGTCCGCAGGCCGATCGAGACGATGCCGGTCGCCATCACCAGCGCGAAGTAGCCGGGCGTCAGGCCGCGGATCGCCTCGTCGACACGTTGCATGAGCGTGGTGTGGGGCTGCGCACCAGCGGCCAGGGTCACCATGCGTTCACGATAGCGTCGGCGCCGCGTCGCCCGTGCCGCCTGTCCTCATCGAGTGGGACCGCCGCGGGGGCGTGCTGCCGGTCAGCGGCTGCGCTGCCGGGCGGCCTCGTACAGGATCACCGACGTGGCGTTGGCGGCGTTGAGCGAGGAGGCATGTCCGCCCATCGGAATGCGGGTGAGCACGTCGCAGGCCGTGCGCCACGCGGCCGACATGCCGGAGTGCTCGTTGCCGGTCACGATGACGGTGGGGCCGGTGAAGTCCACGTCCCACACATCGACGGTGCCGGTCTCGTCGGTGCCGACCACCTGCAGGTCGATGCCTGTCGCGCGGACCTCGGCCACCCAGTCGAGCACCGCCTGGGCGCTGGGCAGCCGCACGGTCGGGGTCATGATCGTCGATCCGGTCGAGGCGCGCAGCGCCTTAGGGTCGTAGGGGTCGGCGGCGTGTCCGGTGACGATGACGCCGTGCCCGCCCAGGGCGTCGACTGAGCGCACGATCGAGCCGATGTTGCCGGGTGAGCTCGGCCGGTCGAGTGCCACCAGCAGCGCGTCGGCCGGCGTGGGCACGCGCGCCGGGTCGTCGGGTGGGATCGCCACGACCAGCAGCACTTCGGGTGCTTCGTCGTCCTTCTCGCCGAGTTCGCGCATGAGATCTTCGGCGACGGTGAACTGCGCTGCGCCGGCCGCTGTCGCCACCGCGATCGTCTCGGACGCCCAGCGCGACAGCGCCGATGAGCGGGTCGCGAGCACGGCGCGCACCTCGAGCGCCGACTGCAGTGCGAGGGTGATCGGCCGCACCCCCTGCACGATCATCTCGCCGGCGCGATTGCGCTTGGTGCGATTGGTCAGCAGGGTCTGCCAGTACTGGAAGGTCGCGTTGGGGGTCGACACGGCCTGAATGCGCTGCGCGCGACGATCGGATGCCATCGGCTGGACCCCTGGTCCCTTCGGTGTCGAGGTGATCTGACGAGCGTACCGAGGTGAGGACATGCGCGGCGTCACGGGGTGGCGCCGCGACGCAGCAGCAGCACGGCGTCGTCGAGCAGCGCCGGCTCACCGTCCGGCGAGGTCGCCTTGCGCTGACGCACCTCTGCGATCTCGACCTGCCACAGGTCGAGGTCGGGGGCCAGTAGCGCGAGCTCGTCGGTCGGACCGAGCATGACGTGCTCATGGTGATCGTGGGCATCCGACGCCCACGGCGGCGGGGCCGCATGCGAGACCACCAGCAGCGCCCCGCCCGGAGCGACCCGCCCCAGCGCGGCCCGCAGAATCTCGATGCGCGGAAAGTCGGCTTCCCATGAGTGCAGGAAGCTCGCCGTCACCAGGTCGAACGCGCCGTCCGGCAGCCCGCCCGCGGCGTCGGCGACGACGAATCGCGCCCGGTCGGCC
>JAEXHA010000009.1 GCA_023450335.1 Actinomycetes bacterium
TCGACGGCGTCGACATCGACGTGCTCGACGAAGCCGCCGACGACGATGACGACGACTCGGACGACGATGACTCGGATGACGATTCCGACGACGAGGACGACTCGGACGACGATGACTCGGACGACGACTCCGACGACGACTCCGACGACGACGATTCCGACGACGACGCGGACGAGGACGACTCGGACGACGATTCCGACGATGACGATTCCGGTGACGACGCGGACGAAGACTCCGACTCCGACGACGACGCGCACCCTGACGAATCCCGCGACGGGGGACGCCGGGGCTTTCTCGGACTCGGCCGGTTCACCCGGCGCGCCCGCGGCTGAAGTTCGCGGGAGTGTCCGCCGGCGACGACGTCGTTCGGCGTCCGTCGCCGCCGGCGGGTGAGCGGCTCAGCCCTCCACGCGGAACTGAGCGCTCAAGAGCACCTCGTCTCGTGACGAGGGCCCGACGAGCAGGTCGAAGCGGCCTGCTTCGACCCGGCGGATTCCGGCGGCGTCGACGATCGTGCAGTCGCTGACGGCGACCGCGATCTCGACACCGCGCTGTTCACCCGGGGCGAGGTCGACGTGCCGGTAGGCCTTGAGCTCCTTGTCGGCCCAGCTCACCGACGTCACCTGGTCGCGCACATACGCCTGCACGACCTCGTGCGCCGGTCGGTCGCCGGCGTTGCGCAGCGTGACCCGCGCGCGCACGGTGTCGCCCACGCCGACCTCGGGCTCGAGGATCTCGAGCGCCGCGTACTCCACGGTCGTGTAGCTCAGGCCCTCGCCGAAGGCGTGCGCGGGGCTTTGCGTGAGGTCGGCGTAGCGGTCGCCGTGCTGGCCGCGGATCTGGTTGTAATACGAGGGCTGCTGCCCCGCGTGCCGGGCGAACGAGATGGGCAGCCGGCCCCGCGGCTCGATGAGCCCCAGAAGCAGCTCGGCGATCGCGGTGCCGCCCTGCATGCCGGGGTTCGCGACCCACACCAGCGATGCCTCACGCACCGATTCGGGCAACACGAGCGGCTTCGACGCCAGCAGCACAACCACAAGCGGCGTGCCGGTGGCAGCCAGCGCGTCGAGCAGGGCCCGCTGCCCGCCGATGAGCTCGAGGGTCGCCGTCGACCGGCCCTCGCCGACCAGTTCGATGCGGTCACCGACCACCGCGACGGCGACGTCGGCCTGCTCGGCGGCGGCGACGGCCGCGGCGATCTGGTCCGCGTCGGGCTCGGCGGGCACGACGATCTGCGGCCGCGGCTGTCCGTCGGGGAAGAACGCGCCCGCGGGGTCGTCGGCGAGGGTGAGGATGCCGGCGCCCGGCGTGTGGGTGATGGTCCAGTCGTCGGGGCTCAGCGCCCGTAGACCGTCGAGCACGGTCGTGATGAGGTCTCGCGGCTGGCCCTCCGGCATCCAATCGACCTGGCCGGATGAGCCGGCCCAGTCGCCCAGCTGCGTCTGGGCGTCGTCGGCGAGGGGACCGGCGACCGCCACGCGCAGTGCGCGTCCGGTCGGGATCGCCCGCCCGTCCGGCCCCGCCGTTGCGCCGCCGGCCAGCGGCAGCGTGCCGTCGTTGCGCAGCAGTACGAGGCTGCGCCGCGTGACCTCGAGGTTGAGGTCGGTGTGGTCGTCGCGCCCGATGACGGCGTCGATGCGGGCGCGGTCGGGCAGCCGCGGGTTCTCGAACAGCCCGAACGTGAATTTGAGGCGCAGCACGCGCGCCACGGCACGGTCGATGTCGGCCTCGTCGAGCAGCCCCTGTGCGACGGCGTCCAGCGCCCCGGGGAAGAAGCCCGGCGTCGTCATGATCATGTCGTTGCCGGCCTTGACGGCGGCTGCGGCCGCGTGCGCGTAGTCGGGCTGGATCTTCTGCTCCCACACCATGCGGCCGACGTTGTCCCAGTCGGTGATGAGGGTGCCGCGGTAGCCCCACTCGCCGCGCAGCACGTCGTTGAGCAGCCAGTCGTTGACGGTGATCGGCACCCCGTCGGTGGTCTGGTAGCCGAGCATGAAGGTGTGGCATCCCTCGCGGGCGACGCGCTCGAACGGCGGCAGGAACCAGGAGCGCAGCTTGCGCCGCGAGATGTCGGCCTCGCTCGCGTCGCGGCCGCCCTGCGTCTCGGAGTAGCCGGCGAAGTGCTTGGCCGTCGCGAGGATCGCGTTCGGGTCGCCCAGCCCGTCGCCCTGATAGCCGCGGACCATGGCTGCGGCGAGCTCGCCGATGAGGAAGGGGTCTTCACCGAACGTCTCGTTCACGCGCCCCCAGCGCAGGTCGCGCGCGATGCACAGGACCGGCGAGAAGGTCCAGTGGATGCCGGTGGCCGACACCTCGGTCGCCGTCGCACGGGCGACGCGCTCGACCAGCTGCGGGTCCCACGAGGCGGCCATGCCCAGCTGCGTGGGGAAGACCGTCGCGCCCTCCCAGAAGGAGTGGCCGTGGATGCAGTCCTCACCCACCAGCAGCGGGATGCGCAGGCGCGTCTGGGCGGTGAGCTCGGCCGCGCGCAGCACCTTCTCGGGTGAGGTGTGCAGAATCGAGCCGGCGTGCCGTTCGAGCACGATCTCGTCGAGGTCTTCGCGCGCGTCGAGCTGCATCATCTGCCCGACCTTCTCGGGGAGGGTCATGCGGCCGAGCAGATCGGCGATGCGCTCGTCGACGGGCAGAGCAGGGTCTTGGTACGGGGCGGTGGCGGTGTGGATGTCGGAGGTCATCGTCTCGTGTTCTGCTCGAGGGGGCGGACGGCGGTCACGGCGTCGTTGACGTCGAGACCCTTCTTCTTCATGGCGCGGGCCCGTTCGCCGGCCGACCGCAGCCGCGGGTTGACGTATTCGTCGATGCCGAAGTTGATCAGCGACAGCGCGACGCCGATCGCGGCGATGCACAGGCCCGGCGGCAGATACCACCACCACTGGTTCTGGCGGAACGCGCCCTGGGCGCTGGCCCAGTTGAGGATCGTGCCCCAGTTGTAGGTGGTCACCGGGATCACGCCGATGTACGACAGGGTCGTGAGCGTGATGATCGCGGCGGTGACGGTGCCCACGAAGCTCGCGGCGATGAGCGCCATGAGGTTGGGCAGCATCTCGACGGTGATGATACGGCGCAGCGGCTCGCCGTTGGCGCGGGCGGCGTGGATGAAGTCGCGGTTACGCAGCGACATGGTCTGCGCGCGCAGCACGCGCGCACCCCACGCCCAGCCGATGAGGCCCAGCACGCCGGCGATCAGCACGAGCGGCGGGTCTTCGAACACCGACGCCACGATGATGATCAGCGGCAGGCCCGGGATGACGAGGAACACGTTCGTCAGCGCCGACAGGCCCTCGCTGCGCCACCCGCTGAGGTAGCCCGAGATCACACCGACGGTGATCGCGATGATCGTCGCGATGATCGCGGCGAGGAACCCGACGACGATGATGCCGCGGGTGCCGTGGATGACCTGGCTGAGCACGTCCTCCCCGATGTGGGTGGTGCCCAGCCAATGGGCCGCCGACGGCGGCTGGAACCGGGCCGTGTGGTCGACCTGGGTGGGGGAGTAGGGCGCGAGCACGTCGGCGAAGATCGCGACGAGCACGAAGAACGCCAGAATCGACAGGCCGATGATCGACTTGCGGTTGCGGAACATCGCGAACGCCGAGGCGAGCTTCGATGTGAAGGTGGCCTTCGGGCGGGCTGCAGCGGTCATTTCAGGCCTCCGTCTGCCGGGTGCGAGGGTCGAGGAACGCGTAGGCCACGTCGGCGAGGATGTTCGCGACGAGCACCGACAGCGTGATGACGAGGAAGACACCCTGCATGAGCGCGTAGTCTTTGGCGTTGGTGGCATCCAGCAGCAGCTTGCCCACGCCGGGGTAGCTGAACACCATCTCCATGACGATGGTGCCGCTGACGATGAAGCCGATCGACAGCGCGAAGCTCTGAATCTGCGGCAGCACCGCGTTGCGGGCGGCGTAGCGCCACAGCACGCGGCGATGGGGCATGCCCTTGGCCTGCGCGACGGTGATGTAGTCCTCGTCGAGGACGGTGAGCATCATGTTGCGCATGCCCAGCATCCACCCACCCAGCGAGGCGATCACGATGGTGAGTGCCGGCAGGGTGCCGTGGTGGATGACCTCGCCGATGAACTCGGCCGACCATTCCGGTCGCACGCCCACCCCGTACGCCTTGCCGATCGGGAACCAGCCGAGGTTCACCGAGAACAGCGCGATGGCCAGCAGCCCCAGCCAGAAGTAGGGGATGGTGCTCAGGAAGGTGGTGAGGGGAACGAGGCCGTCGAGCCTGCTGCCGCGGCGCCAGCCGACGATCGCGCCACCGATGGTGCCGATGGCGAACGACACGATGGTGGCGAAGCCGACCAGGCCGACCGTCCACGGCAGGGCCTGGCTGATCACCTCGGCCACCGGGCGCATGCCGTGCAGCAGCGAGACGCCGAGGTCGCCCTGCAGCAGCAGCGCCCAGTAGTCGAGGTACTGCTGCCAGAGGGACTTGTCGGTGTCGAGCCCGAGCAGTGCACGCAGCGCGTCGGCGGCCTCGGGACTGACGGTGCGGTTGCGTGCCAGGTAGTAGTCGACCGCGTCGCCGCGCATGAGGCGGGGCAGGAAGAAGTTGATCGTGATCGCGGCCCACAGTGTGAACAGGTAGAACGCGGCGCGGCTGCCGAGGAACCGCCACGGGATGCGGGAGCGGCCGGCGACGACCTCGGTGGCCGTGGTGCCGACCTCGAGCGGGTCGGCGGTCTCGACGGGCAGCTGGGGTTCGACGGCGGTCACCGGGCACCTCCGAGGGATCCGGGCGCGGACGCGAAATGCTTCTCGGGGTCGGGAGAGGCCGCGCGCAGCTCTTGGGTGTAGGGGTTCTGAGGGCGCAGGATGACGTCGTCGGCGGGGCCCCGTTCGACGACGCGGCCCTGGTTGAGCACCATGATCTCGTCGCTGAAGTGGCGGGCGGTGGCCAGGTCGTGCGTGATGTAGAGCACGCCCAGGCCCTCTTCGCGCTGCAGATCGGCGAGCAGGTTCAGTACGCCCACGCGCAGCGACACGTCGAGCATCGAGACGGGTTCGTCGGCGACCAGCAGCCGCGGGCGCGAGGCGAGGGCGCGGGCGATGGCGACGCGCTGGCGCTGCCCGCCCGACAGCTCGTGCGGGCGGCGATCGATGACGGCCTCGGGTACGAGGCGTACGCGGTCGAGCAGGCGCCGCACCTCGTCTTCGAGCTGGTCGGCGGGCACGACGCGGTCCAGGCGCAGCGGCCGCTCGATGTGGTAACGGATCGAGTGGTAGGGGTTCAGCGAGGCGAACGGGTCTTGGAAGACCATGCGCAGCTGCTGTCGGTACGCGCGCAGCCCGGCGCCGCGGCGGGGGATGGGTGTGCCGTCGAGACGCACCTCGCCGCGGGTGGGCACCTCGAGCTGGGTGAGGATCTTCGCGATCGTGGACTTGCCGCTGCCGGACTGGCCGACAAGACCCAGGGTCTGGCCAGACTCGAGCGTGAAGCTCACCTCGTCGAGCGCCTTGATCTGGCCCGCGCCGCGGACGGAGTAGATCTTGGTGACACCGTCGAACTCGAGCACGGTCATCGGACCACCACCCCCTTCTCGCCGGTCAGGCGCGGGAACGAGGACAGCAGCGTCTTCGTATAGTCGTCCTGCGGATCGGTCCAGATGCGCTCGGCGGTGGCGAGCTCGACGATCTCGCCCTCGCGCATGATCGCGATGCGGTCGCTGATCTCCAACAGCAGCGGCAGGTCGTGGGTGATGAAGATGACCGAGAAGCCGAACGCGCGGCGCAGCTGCGAGATCTGCCGCAGGATCTCGCGCTGTACGAGCACGTCGAGGGCCGTGGTGGGCTCGTCCATCACCATCAGCTGCGGGCGCAGGGCCAGGGCCATTGCGATCATGACGCGTTGGCGCATGCCGCCGGACAGCTCGTGCGGGTACGAGCGGATGCGCTGCCCGCCGACCTTGACGATCTCGAGCAGCTCGATGACCGCGTCGCGCCGCTCGGCGCGAGAGAGGGCGGGCCGGTGCACCTCGAAGACGTCCTCGAGTTGCGCGCCGATGGTGGCAACGGGGTTGAGCGCGTTCATCGCGCCCTGGAACACCATCGAGATCTTGTCCCAACGGAACTTCAGCATCTCGTCGGCGTCGAGGCCGTTGATGTCGATGTGCTCGCCGGAGGCGTCGTGGAAGACGACCGAGCCGCTCGTGATGACGGCGGGCGCTTTGAGCAGGCGCTGCACACCGTAGGCGAGGGTGGTCTTGCCGCAGCCGCTCTCGCCGGCAAGGCCGAGGATCTCGCCGCGCTGGAGTTCGAGGGTGACGTTCTTGACGGCTTCGACGGGCGGGTCGACGTCGTACACGACCGAGAAGTCGTGGACGGACAGGAGGGGGTCGTTCATCGGCGGGGCTCGCTTTCGGGCTGGCTCGCTGAGCGGCGGGGCGGATGCCGGTGTGCGCATCCGCCCCGCCGTCGTGCGGGATTACTCGGCCGGCGTCAGCTTCGTGAGGATCTGGACGATCCCCGGCTGGGTCGGGTCGCCGGAGGCGTACTGGTCGTCCTCCGTCGGCCAGCCGACGTAGTTGCGGGTGTTGTACTCACCCAGCAGCGGGTGCGAGCCCAGCGGAATGGCCGGCACGTTCTCGACGAACGCCTTCTCCATGACCGCGAGGGCGGCGGTGCGCTCTTCTTCCGATGCCGCGTTGGCGTAGGTGTTCAGCGCCTCGGTGACGGCGGGGTCGTCGAAGCGGCCGAAGTTGAACTGCGCCTTGTCGTCGACGATCCACTTCGGGTCCATCGTCGAGGTGTACAGGCCGTAGGCGTTGCCGGTGTCTTCGAGCCAGTGGATGATCGCCTGGAAGGTGCCCTCCTGGCGGGCGGCGTCCCAGCCACCCCAGTCGGGCTGGTCGACCTTGACCTCGATACCGAGGGCCGACTTGAGCTCTTCGGCCAGCAAGGCCTGCTCGGTGTTCCAGTCGCTCCAGCCGGCCGGCACCGAGATCGAGAACGAGACTGCGTCGCCATCGGGGTCGATGAGCTTCTCGTCCTTCCAGGTGTAACCGGCGTCGGTGAGGATCTGCTTGGCCTTGTCGATGTCGACCGAGTAGTTCTGGTCTTTGTATTCGGGCAGGATCTCGGCTTCGAGCAGGTCGCTCAGGCCCGTGACGTTCCACACCGGGGTGCTCGCGCCCTCACGGGCGATGTCGACGTACGCCTGACGGTCGATCGTCCACGCCAGCGCCTGACGCAGGGCCGGGTCGTTGAACGGCTCGGTCTGCAGGTTCATGAACAGGGTCCCCGAACCGGCGGTCGGCGAGACGAGGAAGTGGTTGTCCTCATCGGCGGCGAGGTAGCTGTCCTGGATCTGCGGGATGAACGCCTGCGCCCAGTCGGCCTCGCCCGACACCAGCGCGGTGGTCAGGGCCGCGTTGTCGCCGTAGGAGACGTAGTGCAGCTCGGGCACGGCAAGCTCGCCGCCCCAGTACTCGGGGTTGGCGGCAAGGGTGACCGACTCGGTGGTCCAGCTGTCGAGCACGTAGGGACCGGTGCCCACAGCCAGGCCTTCGCCGGTGAGCGGGTCGGTGTTGGGGTCTTCGATGTTCTCCCAGATGTGCTGGGGAACGATCGGGGTGTGCAGCACGCGCGCCTGCGCGGTGAACTTCGAGTCGGCGAAGTTCAGCGTGATGCTGTCGCCGTCGACGGTCGCGCCCTCATACTTGAGGCCGGAGGCGTCGGCGAGCTTGCCATTGAGGAACATGTCGAAGGTGAAGACGATGTCCTCGCCGGTGAAGTCGGTGCCGTCGCTCCACTTCACGTCGCTGCGGGGGACGACCGTCACGGCGGTGTAGTCGTTGTTCCAGGTGACCGATTCGGCCAGCCACGGGGTGGTGCCGAGGTCGCCGGTCGGGTTCACGAGCGCGAGCGGCTCGAAGATGACCTTCGCGTAGCCGTACTTCGACGCCGACGAGTCACCCAGGTACGGGTTGTGCGACTCGGTCGTGATCGCGCCGTCGGGCTTGGCGATCGTGAGGGCGACGTCGCCGGTGGTGGCCGACGCGTCCGGGTCATTGCTGCTGCCTCCGGCGCAGCCGGTGAGCGCCAGTGCCGCGGCCAAGCCTGCGGCGACGAGCGAGGTCCTGAGCCTCATTGCTTCTCCTTCGGTGTGGACTCCCGACGCCGGTGAGCCCCAAGGATCATCTCTGCGTCGAGCGTGATTGCGAAATCAACTTACAATCAAGTAAGTAAGTTGTGCAACTATGCTGTTCACCATGAGCCCGACGCAGCGCCATCGCCCGAAATCCCGCCCCGAGACCGTCGCGCGGCGCCGCGAGATCGTGAAGGCCGCGGCCGAGGTTTTCGGCGCCAAGGGCTACACCGGCGGCACCCTCATCGACATCGCCGAGCAGGTCGGCATGACGCACGCCGGCATCCTGCACCACTTCGGCTCGAAGGACGCGCTGCTGCTCGAAGTGCTCACGTACCGCGACGAGACCGACGTCGAAGGGCTCGAAGACCGGCACATCCCCGGGGGTGCGGAGCTGTTCCGTCACCTCGTGCGCACGGCGCTGGCCAACGCGCAGCGTGCAGGCATCGTGCAGTCGTTCGTCGTGCTGTCGGCCGAGTCGGTCACCGACGAGCACCCGGCGCGTGAGTTCTTCCGCAGCCGCTACGAGGTGCTGCGCGGCGAGGTCGAGCGGGCGTTCCGCGTCATGTGCGACGAGCGCGGCGTGGCCGACCCGGGGTCGATCGACGACGCGGCCGCGTCGATCCTCGCCGTCATGGACGGCCTGCAGGTGCAGTGGCTGCTCGAGAGCGACCAGGTCGACCTGGCGCGCTCGACGGAGTTCGCCATCGAGGCGATCGTCAACGCCGTGCTCGCCCCGCGGCCTTCACCGCTGGCGGAGTGAGCCGGGCGCTCAGCCCTGGAGCGCGTCGACGGTGTAGTCGATGCACTCGATGAGCTTGCGCACGTCATCCGGCTCGATCGAGACGAATGTCGCCACGCGCAGCTGGTTGCGGCCGAGCTTGCGGTACGGCTCGGTGTCGACGATCCCGTTGGCGCGGAGACTGGATGCCACGGCCCCGGCATCCACACTCTCGTCGAAGTCGATGGTGACCACGACCGGCGACCGGTCGGCGGGGTCGGCGACGAACGGCGCCGCGAACGGGCGCTCCTCGGCCCATGCATAGAGGGCGCCCGACGACTCGGTGGTGCGGGCGTCGGCCCAGGCCAGGCCGCCGTTGCCGTTGATCCACTCGAGCTGCTTGTCGAGCAGGTGCAGCGTGGCCACCGCGGGGGTGTTGAGTGTCTGGTTCAGGCGCGAGTTGTCGAGGGCGTTCTTCAGGCTCAGGAACTCGGGGATGTAGCGCCCCGACGCGGCGACGCGCTCGATGCGTTCGATCGCGGCGGGCGAGACGGCCGCGAACCACAGCCCGCCGTCGGAGGCGAGGTTCTTCTGCGGGGCGAAGTAGTAGACATCGGTCTCGGAGACCGGGAAGTTGATGCCGCCGGCGGCGCTGGTCGCGTCGATGACGGTGAGGGCTCCCTCGTCGCCGTGCACGCGCTGGATGGCGGTGGCCACCCCCGTCGAGGTCTCGTTGTGCGGCCAGGCGTACACGTCGACGCCGGCCACCGGCTCGGCGGCGATGCTCGTGCCCGGCTCGGCCTTGCGCACGTCGGGAGCGGTCAGCCACGGCGCGGCGGCGGCCTTGGCGAACTTGCCGCCGAACTCGCCGAACACGAGGTTCTGCGCGCGGTTCTCGATGAGCCCGAACGAGGCGGCGTCCCAGAACGCGGTCGAGCCGCCGTTGCCGAGGATGATCTCGTAGCCGTTGGGCAGGCGCAGCAGGTCGGACAGGCCCGCCCGCACCTGGCCGACGAGGGTCTTGATGGGGGACTGGCGGTGCGAGGTGCCCATGAGCACCGAGCCGGGGCCGACGAGCGACTCCAGCTGCGCGGGGCGGATCTTCGACGGGCCGCAGCCGAATCGTCCGTCGGCGGGCAGGATCTCGCGGGGCAGCGTCACGTGGGCCATTGTTCGATTCTAGGGCGCAGGCGGCGGCTGCTCTGATCTCGTGTCATGGCGAGCAGATAGGCTTGAAGACCACTGTTCACCTGCGCATCGAGGCCCGATATGACCGATCTGATCGACACCACCGAGATGTACCTGCGCACCATCCTCGAACTCGAGGAGGAGGGCATCGTTCCTCTGCGCGCGCGTATCTCCGAGCGGCTCGGTCACTCCGGTCCGACGGTGTCGCAGACCATCGGCCGCATGGAGCGCGACGGACTGGTGGTCGTGAGCGTCGATCGCACGCTCGAGCTGACGGATGCCGGGCGGCAGAAGGCTGTGGACGTGATGCGCAAGCACCGTCTGGCCGAGCGGCTGCTCAGCGACGTCATCGGCCTGGACTGGGCGTACGTGCACGAAGAGGCCTGCCGCTGGGAGCACGTGATGAGCGAGCTCGTCGAGCGCCGCCTGCTCGAGCTGCTCGACCACCCGACCGAATCGCCGTACGGCAACCCGATCCCGGGGCTCGACCAGCTGGGCGATGTGCCCGCGCGCACGTTCGACGAGGGCGTCGTGGGCCTGGTGCGGGCGCTCGAGGCCGCCGGCGGTCCGATCGCCGGCACGCTGCGGCGCCTGGCCGAGCCCGTGCAGGTCGACCCCGAGTTGCTGGCCCAGCTGCGCGGTGCCGGCGTCGTGCCGGGCGCGACGGGCGACTTCCGCTTCAGCGAGGGCTACGTGCTCGTGCAGATGACCGGCAATCCCGAGGCGCTCGAGCTGCCGGTCGAGATCGCCGCGCACCTCTTCCTCGTCGACGTCCGCCAGCTCGCCTGATCCCACTCCCGGGGCGCGTGTCACCACCCCCGAGCGCGTGGCTCCGCTGCGGAGTGCGTATCTCCGCCACCGCGTGCGTCTGCGCACGTAATCTGTACAAGAGATGCGAACACACCGGGTGATACCCGGGTTGCGTGACATATTCGTTACTTTCAGGTAGCCTCGGATGGTCCGAAGGCGAGAAGCCCGCCGCAGGACCGCCACCCGAGTTGCCTCACCGGTTCGTCATTCGTGTGGTGAAGCCCGTACATCTGTGCCCGACACCGAGTACGACGAACCAGTGCCCTCGGGCGCGGAGGCGCCGGAGGACCCAGTTTGGCTGAAGAGAACGATTCGTCTATCGACGAACCCGAAACCGATACGACGAGTCTCGCCCGACGTGAGCGTGCACGCCGTCTGATCGCACGCCGCCCCGCGGCCAAGGCTCCCGCACGCCGCTCCGCTTCGGCGGCCGCGCGTGCCGGCCGTCCCCACCCGGTGCGCAGCTTCTTGACCGTGACCGCGGTCGCCGGCCTGGTCGCCACCGTCGCGATCCCCGCCGTCGTGGCCGCCGACCGCAGTGCATCGGCCGACCCGATCACCGTGCAGCAGGTCGCGGCCGAGAACGCCCAGTCGCTCGTCGTCGCCAGTGAGGCGACCCCCGAGGCCCTGCAGCGTGACAGCTACTCGGCCACCACGCCCGAAGAGATCAAGAAGAAGAAGCAGGAGGAGGCCGCCAAGGCCGCCCTCGCCGCTCGCATCTCGTCGCGTGCCAGCTCGGCCTCGGTCAACATGGCCGTGCCGCTCACGATCGCCGCTTCGGGTGACGTCGTGCGTCCGCTGACCTCGTTCAACAACTTCGGCACCCCGTACGCGGGCCACAAGGGCACCGACTACATGGCCGGCCGCGGCACTCCGATCTACGCGATCGCCGACGGCGTCGTGGTCTCCTCGAGCGAGAGCGGCCCGGGCTGGGGCGTGTACGTGAAGATCGCCCACAACATCGGCGGCAAGAGCGTCACCTCGCTGTACGCGCACATGAGCTACGGCACCCGCCGGGTCACCGTGGGCCAGTCGGTCTCGGCCGGCCAGCTCATCGGCCAGGTCGGCGACTCCGGCCGCGCCTACGGCACGCACCTCCACCTCGAGGTCGTCGTCGGCGGCGCGTACCAGAACGCCGAGAGCTGGCTGCAGGCCAACGTCGGCTGACCCAGCCGGCGGTGCCGACACGCGGCATCCCGTCATCTGCCGTTTCGCCGTCGTTGCGGGGGCATGCATTACCCTGAACCCGACGCTCGCGTGAAGCCGAGGGGGAAGCCGATGGATGTTCTACCACGCATTCGAACCGTGAATGCGCTCGGTCGACACGTCCTTCGGCATCGTGGAAGCGACGTGCTTCGTCGTGGAATCAAGGCGCTGTCTGTGTGACAGCGCCTTTTTTCGTCCCCACTCCCGCTCGCTGAACGCTGCGTCGAACCGAACAACCGCTGAAGCCGTCAGGGCAGTTCGAGAGGAAACGATGCGCACTCTGGTGCTGAACGCAGGATATGAACCCCTGGCCGTCGTGTCGTTCAAGCGGGCCCTGGTGCTCGTGATGAACGACAAGGCCACCGTCATCGAGCGGGTCGAAGACAACCCGGTGTGGGGCGCGCGCGACGTGTACGACCGCCCGGCCGTGATCCTGCTGACCCGCTACGTCCGCATTCCCGGGGCCCGCCGCGTGCCGGTCACCCGGCGCGGGGTGCTGCGCCGCGACGGTCACCGCTGCGGCTACTGCGGATCGGGGGCCACGACGATCGACCACGTGCTGCCACGCTCGCGCGGGGGAGCGGATTCGTGGGAGAACCTCGTCGCCTGCTGCCTGCGCTGCAACAACGTGAAGGGCGACCGCACGCCGCAGGAGATGCGGTGGGCCCTGCGCATCGCGCCGCAACCGCCACGCGGCGCGCAGTGGACCGTGCGCGGCACCGAGCGCACCGACCCGGTGTGGGAGCCGTACCTGGCCCTCGCCGCCTGAATCTGGCGTCCCGACGGCTGGCCCGCGCTATCACGCGTGCAGGCGCGGTGCCGTGCGATGCGGCTGTGTCGGGCACCTCACGCGGGTGTGCCGATGACGATGGCCTCGACCCAGCGTCGGTAGCGGGTGGCCGGATCGATCTGCTCGGGACAATACAGCCACTGCACCTGGCTCCCATCCAGCAGTGCGACCAGTTCGGCAGCGAGGTCTTCCGGTGTTCTCGGCGTCTGGAGAAGACCGCGATCGGCAAGGTCCCGAATCGCATCGGTGACATAACCACACACTCGCTGATACCGGTCCCGGAAGTAGACGTGTGCCGGGTGGTGGGGATCAGTCGCCTCAGCGGAGAGAACCACGAAAAGCTCCACGATCTGCGGGTTCTTCATGTTGTGGGCGATCAGCCTTCCCAGACGGTCGAGATAGTCCAGCGCGTCGGGCTCATCGGCTTCATCGCCGAAGAACGCCTCGACATCTCGTCTGTCTCGTTCGGCCAGCACCGCGGCGAGCAGGTCCTCCTTGGAGTCGAAGTGGTGTAGCAGACCCGTCCGAGAGATGCCCACGGCCTCCGCGATCTGAAGGAGAGACGCGCCGTGGAATCCCTGCGCGCGGAAGGCGTCCAACGCCGCGGCGACGATCTGAGCTCGCCGGGCATGGCCTTTCGCGTATCCGCCTCTTGTCGTCATGACGATGATTCCTCCGAAGTTGCAGATCGCGTGCCGCATCGCTCACTTTAGCGGCACATTTACGAATACTTGCAATGGTGTAGGTTTTTCTGTAGCGTCCTACTTGCTTCGTCGCACTCGGGCGGCAGCTTCCGGCGGGGACGCCGGACACACAGCACATGGAGAACGAACAATGGGGTTTCGCAAACTGACAGCCGTGGGCGCCACCGCGCTCGTCGCGGCGCTGATCATGACGGGGTGCGGCCCCTCGGGCGAGGGTGCATCCGCTGACGCCAATCTGACGATCGGTTCCTTCGTCGAGCCGATGTCCTTCGACCCTGCTCAGGCGGCGGAGGGGCACTTCCTGCAGTACTATCAGCCGGTCTACGACACCCTGATCCGTCGGACACCTGATGGCGAGTACGAACCGATGCTGGCCACCGCGTGGAAGCTCAGCGACGACAACCTGACGCTCACGCTCGACTTGCGAGCAGAAGTCACCTTCACCGATGGCGCCGTGTTCAACAGCGAGGCGGCGAAAGCGAACCTGGACCACTTCCGCGCGAGCACCGGACCGCTGGCTACCACGCTTGCGGCCGTCGAATCGGTCGACATCGTCGACGACGACACGGTCGACATCGTGCTGAACGCGCCCGAGCCTTCACTCTTGTTCTATCTGAGCAACGCCGCGGGGCTCATGGGCAGCCCGGAAGCGCTCGGAAGCGAGGACATCGCGACGACTCCCGTGGGGTCGGGGCCATATGTGCTCGAGCGCTCGGTGGTCGGATCGGAGTACACGTACGTCAAGCGCGACGACTACTGGGACCCGCAGTTGCAGAAGTTCGATCAGATCACCATCAAGCTGATCGAGGACGCCACCGCGATCTACAACGCGCTCTCGAGCGGTCAGATCAATGCCGCTCCGCTGACAGCCACCGTCGCCGACCGGGCGGAAGCAGACGGCCTCGTGGCACACACGCAGGGCCTCGACTGGCAGGGTCTGCTGCTGTGGGATCGTGGCGGGCAGATGCAGCCGGCACTGGGCGACGTGCGGGTGCGTCAGGCGATCAACTACGCCATCGACAAAGAAGGTCTCCTGGCGACCGTGCAGAGCGGTCGTGGGGAGATCACCAGCCAGGTGTTCGGCCCGGAATCGGACGCGTACGTCGCCGACCTCGAAGACGCCTACAGCTATGACCCGGCCAAGGCCAAAGCGCTTCTCGCCGACGCCGGATACGCCGATGGGTTCACGCTGCCGATGCCGATCGTGGACTCCCTGCCGGCCAGCGCGCGCGCGGCCGTCGTCGAGCAGTTCGCCGCGGTCGGAATCGAGATCGTCTGGGAAGAGACCAACGACCTGATCGTCGAGATGCGTGACTATCCCGCGATGTGGATGTCCCTCTCACAGCCGAGCACGTGGCAGAACATCAACCAGGTCGTGACGCCGCAGGCGCTGTGGAACGCACTCGGGTACACCGATCCCGAAGTCGAGCGCATGGTGACCTCCTACCAGTTCGCTGAGGATGAGGCCGCAGCCGCGGCGACGGCGGCAGAGCTGGGTACCTACCTCGTCGAGCAGGCGTGGTTCGCGCCCTGGTACCGCCCCGACCAGCTCTTCTACACCGACGACACCGTCTCGGTCGAGCTGCAGCCGGAGCAGGCCGTGCCGTCGATCTACAACTACTCGCCCGTAGCCTGACGTGTGACAGGCGGGCGGGCCACCTGATAGAGGGGGCCCCCCCCCCCCCCCCCCCCCGGGGGGGGG
>JAEXHA010000019.1 GCA_023450335.1 Actinomycetes bacterium
GCTCGTGGCCCGGCTCGGCCCGCACGCCGTCCCTGCCGACATCGCCGCCGGCACCGTCGACGCCGCCGACGCCGTCCGCGCCTACTACGCCGGCGACGTCACCGCGATCGACGAGGTCGTGGTGCACCAGCCCGGCACCGCGTTCCGCGAGCGCGGCTGGGCGGCGCTGCGGCGCATCCGCCCGGGGGAGCCGTTGAGCTATGCCGCCTTCGCCGCGACGCTGGACCGTCCCAGCGCCGTGCGGGCTGCGGCATCCATCTGCGCGAGCAACGCCCCGGCCCTGTTCGTCCCCTGCCATCGGGTGCTGCGCACCGACGGCTCGCCCGGTGGGTTCGCGTGGGGCGTCGACGTGAAGCGGGCGCTGTTGGAGCGCGAAGCCGCATTCTCGCAGTTGCGCTCAGCGAACTCTCAGGCATAGGCTGGAGGGCTGTCGCATCGCTTGCGATGCGCATCCGCCCCGTCGATCCAGGAGGAAGCCATGTCCACGGCCGTCGTCATCACGAAGCCCGTCGCCTTCCCCGCGATCGGCGTGTTCCCGGGGCGCGAAGGGTAGACCGCCGCAGCACGATCCGCTGCCGGCCGACGGCATAGAACCGTCGCACCTCTCGTTCACCCTCTCAGGGCATCATCAGGCTTCGCCACGCTGCGCCCTGCCCTCGCCTCTCCTCTTCGCTCCGCGATCCATCTCGACCCCCCAAGGATCATGTCCACTCCTCCGCAACGCCTCTCCACCCCGCAGGCCCTCGCCCGACTCATCCCCTTCGCCCGGCCGGTGCTCGGCCGCCTGATCGCGGGCCTGTTCGCCGCGCTCGGCGCGGCCGTCACATCGCTGATGATCCCGCTCGTGCTGCAGGCCGTCGTCGACGGTCCCATCAAGGCCGGTGACATCCCGCTCATCGTCTGGGCGTCGATCGGCGTGCTCGTGCTCGGCGTCGGCGAGGCGCTGTTCGTGTTCCTCCGCCGCGCCTTCGTGCTGACCCCGGCGACCGGCGTCGAGTACGAGATCCGGCAGTTGTTCTACCGGCGGCTGCAGCGACTGCCCGTCGCCTTCCACGACCGGTGGCAGTCGGGGCAGCTGCTCAGCCGCATGATGCAGGACATCAACCTGCTGCGTCGCTGGCTCGCGTTCGGCTCGATCCTGCTGGTGGTCAACGTGCTGACGATCATCATCGGCGCCGTACTGCTGTTCCGCTGGCACTGGGCGCTGGGCGTCACGTTCATCGTGGTGTCGATCCCGCTGTGGTTCTTCGGCTACCGGTTCGAGCGCAAGTACGGTGTGCTGGCGCGGCAGAGTCAGGATCAGGCCGGCGACCTGGCGACCTCGGTCGAGGAGAGCGTCCACGGCATCCGCGTGCTGAAGGCCTTCGGTCGCAGCAAGCACGCGCTGCAGAAGTTCACCCGCCAGGTCGAGACGCTGCGGCAGACCGAACTGGGCAAGGCCCGCGAGGTGGGCCTGCTCTGGTTCTGGCTCGAGGTCGTGCCCATGATCGCGTTCGCGCTGTGCCTGCTGATCGGCATCTACCTGGCCTCGCAGGGCCAGCTGACCGAAGGGCAGATGCTCGGCTTCTTCGCCATGGCCACGGCGCTGCGCTGGCCGCTCGAGTCGCTCGGGTTCCTGTTCTCGTTCCTCGTCGACGCGCGCACCGCGACCGACCGCGTGTTCGACGTGCTCGACGAGACCAACGACATCGTCGACCCGGAGACCCCGAAGACGATCACCGAGCCGCACGGCGAGCTCGCCTTCCGCGGCGTGCACTTCCGGTATCAGGACGCGGCGGCCAGCGAACGCGACCTGCTCGACGGTGTCGACCTCGTGCTCGAGCCGGGCGAGACGATGGCCCTCGTCGGCCTCACCGGATCGGGCAAGACGACGCTGACGACTCTCCCCACCCGGCTGTACGACGTCACCGACGGTGCCGTCGAGCTCGACGGCGTCGACGTGCGCGACCTGACGCTGGGCGAACTGCGCCGCCACATCTCGATGGCGTTCGAAGACGCGACGCTGTTCTCGGCGACCGTGCGCGAGAACGTGCTGCTGGGCCGCGACGAACTCGACCCGCACAGCGCCGAGGCCGACGCGGTGCTGACCGAGGCGCTCGAGATCGCGCAGGCGCACTTCGCGTACGAGCTGCCCGACGGCGTCGACACGACCGTGGGCGAAGAAGGACTGAGCCTGTCGGGCGGGCAGCGGCAGCGGCTGGCGCTGGCCCGTGCCGTGGCAGCCAAGCCCGCGGTGCTCGTGCTCGACGACCCGCTGTCGGCCCTCGACGTCGACACCGAGGCGCTCGTCGAAGCGGCGCTGCGCCGCGTGCTGGCCACCACGACCGCGCTGATCGTCGCGCACCGGCCGTCGACGGTGGCGCTGGCCGACCGGGTCGCCGTGCTCGAGGCCGGCAGGGTCACGGCCGTCGGCACCCACACCGACCTGCTGCGCTCGAGCGCCCACTACCGCCACGTGATCTCGAGCCTCGAGGCCGACGATACGCGCCAGCGAGAGATGGAGGTGAACCTGTGACCCCCTCGAGCGTGAAGGGAACCGCGGGCGAGGACCGCAGCGACTACACGAAGGAAGAGAGCCGCGCGATCCGCCGTCGTTCGCTGCGACTGCTGGGCTCGCTCGTGGCGCCGCTGCGCGGGCTGCTGATCCTCACGGCGGTGACGATCGTGCTGTCGACCGCGCTGCGCGTGCTCGGCCCGGCGCTGATCGCCTACGGCATCGACACGGCCCTGCCGCGTGCCACCGAGTACGCCGATTGGATGCCGGCATTCGGCGTGACGATCGCCTACCTCGTGACCGGCGCGGTCGGCGCGGGCCTGGTCGGCTGGTACGTCGTGCTCTCGGCACGCCTCACCCAGGCGGTGCTGATGGATCTGCGCACCCGGATCTTCCGGCACACGCAGCGGCTGAGCCTCGAGTTCCACGAGAAGTACACGTCTGGCCGCATCATCTCGCGCCAGACCAGCGACCTCGAGTCGATCCGGGAACTCCTCGACGGCGGCCTCAACCAGCTGGTGCAGGGCGCGCTGTACGGCGGGTTCACCCTGATCGCGCTGTTCCTCATCGACTGGCAGAGCGGCGTGATCCTGATCGTCATGGGCATCCCGCTGTACCTGCTCATGCGCTGGTTCTACGGCGAGTCGCAGAAGGGCTTCCGCCTGTCGCGCGTGGTCAGCGCCCGGCTCATCGTGCAGTTCGTCGAGACGATGACCGGCATCCGCGCCGTCAAGGCGTTCCGCAAGGAGAAGCGCAACGACGAGGAGTTCGGCGAGATCTCGGCGGAGTACCGCCGGGTGAACCTGAAGCTCGTGAAGCTGTTCGGCGTGCTCGACCCGGGCCTGATCCTGCTGGCGAACGTGACGATGGCGATCGTGCTGCTGTGGGGTGCGCTGCGCGTCGTCGACGGCACGTTCGCGTTCGGCGTGCTGCTGGCCGCGGTGCTGTACGTGCGCAACTTCTTCGGCCCGCTCGAAGAGGTCGCGATGTTCCTCAACTCGTACCAGTCGGCCAACGCGGCACTGGAGAAGGTGTCGGGCGTGCTCGAGGAGTCGCCCACGGTGCCCGACCCGGCCCAGCCGGTCGACCTGTGGACCTCGACGGGCCACGTCGAGTTCCGCGACGTCGAGTTCGGGTACTCGGGCGACCGGATGATCCTGCCCGACTTCTCGCTCGACATCCCGGCTGGTCAGACGATCGCACTGGTGGGGACGACAGGCGCCGGCAAGTCGACCCTCGCCAAGCTGGTCTCGCGGTTCTACGACCCGTCGAGCGGCGCTGTGCTGCTCGACGGCGTCGATCTGCGTTCGCTGCATCCGAAGGATCTGCGCCGCGCGATCGTCATGGTCACGCAGGAGGCCTACCTGTTCAGCGGCACCGTCGCCGACAACATCGCGCTGGGCAAGCCCGACGCGACGCTCGACGAGATCGAGGCGGCGGCCCGGGCCGTGGGCGCGCACGAGTTCATCGCGGCGCTGCCCGACGGGTACGCCACCGACGTGAACAAGCGCGGCGGCCGGGTGTCGGCGGGGCAGCGGCAGCTGATCTCGTTCGCGCGGGCGTTCCTGGCAGACCCCGCGGTGCTCATCCTCGACGAGGCCACGGCGTCGCTCGACATGCCCAGCGAGCGGCAGATCCAGGACGCGCTGCAGACGCTGCTGGCGGACCGCACGGCCCTGATCATCGCGCACCGGCTGTCGACGGTCGCGATCGCCGACCGGGTGCTGGTCATGGAGCACGGCCGCATCATCGAGGACGACACCCCCGACAGCCTGATCGCCGGCACCGGCAAGTTCGCCCAGCTGCACGCCGCCTGGCGCGAGTCGCTCGTGTGAGATGGATGCCGGGGCCGCCGCGCCCCGGCATCCACTCAGCCGCCCATGTAGGCGCCGGCCACCGCCGCGCGGTCGGCGAAGTACCGCGCGTAGACGGCATCGAGCGCGGGGGAGAAGCCGCCGGGCAGCAGGACCTGCGAGCCGAGGTAGGCGAACTTCTCGTCCGGGCGTGCCTGCGGGTTTTCGCCCACCGACGCCTCGATCTGCGCATGGATGGGGTCGGCGGCGGGCAGGCGGGCCATCTCGACCGTGACCAGAGCGTCGACCTGCGTGCGCTCGCCGTCGCTCAGGCGCCGATAGACCGCGTGCAGCAACTCGTGGGCGGCCGTGGTGACCAGCGCCGGGGTGCGCCGCTCGCGCAGCAGGTAGATGCGGTCAGTGCCGAGGTAGCAGCCCGCGTGGTACAGCCCGCCGGGCAGCTCTTCGCCGTCGGTGCAGATGCGCGCGATCTCGGGTCCGTCCACGATCGACGGCTCAGCGTCGTAGAAGATGAGGCGCCCTTCGGCGGTCAGACCCATGCGGTCGGCGAGGTCTGCGATCTCGACATCCGGGTCGGGCGGAATGCCCACCAGGCCGCGCGCCGCCGGCACGGTCTCGGCGACCCACGTGCGCACCGGCAGCGGCAGCTCATCGAGGTAGAACGTGCCCAGGAACGCGAAAGCCAGCGCGGCGCTGACCAGAAACAGGATGCGGCTGGCGCGCTTGCCCCGCGACGGCTCCGGCGGCGGGCGGTGCGGTGGCGATGCGGAAGGCGGCGTCAGGGGCGATCCGGGCGGTTGTGGTGGTGATCCGGGCGCCTCGAAGAAGCTCATCCCCGCGCCCCGTCGCCCATCCGCTCACTCTATCGCCGCACCGCACCCGCTGCCGGTAGCCTCAGCGCGCCGGGTACACGTCCAGCGGCTGGGTGACTAGAGGCGGATCTCGGCGACGACCTCGCCGAACTCGGTCTCGTCGACCGGGGTGAAGCCCACGCGGCGGAAGAACGCCTCGGGGCCGCCTTCGCCGGCCTCGTAGATGACGTAGATGTGATCCTTGCCGCGATTGCGAGCCTCTTCGAGCAGGCCCTCGACCGCGAACCGGCCGACGCCGCGGCCTTGGTCGTCGGCGTCGACATTGATGCGCCACAGCACCGAGCGGAAATGCTCCTGCGGCGCGTCGTCGTCGAAGTTCGCGCTGACGAACCCGACAACCTCGTTCTCATCGAGCACGACGCGCTGCCATGAGGTCGCGGGATTGATCACCGCGCCGGCCACGGCGTAGCTGGTCGGCGCCAGGAACTGCTCCTGCCCCGGCTTGAGGGACATGTTGTTGACGGCCACGATCGTGGAGGCCGACAGTTCTACCAGTCGCAGCTCAGGCATGCCCCCAGGCTACCCGCCGACAGCGGCGTGCGGCACCGTCGATTACCGATGACGACAGTGACCGCCCGGAGATATCTCGACATCAAGATATCTCCGGCTGGTGGGATAGGCTGGAACCATCCCCGATCACGCCCGAAACGGAAGACGCATCAGGTGACCGAGTCCACAATCATCTACACCTACACCGACGAGGCGCCCGCTCTGGCCACCGCCTCGTTCCTCCCGATCATCCAGGCCTACACCGGCCAGGCGGGAGTGCACGTCGAGACCCGCGACATCTCGCTCGCCGGGCGCATCCTCGCCGCGTTCCCGCAGCGGCTGACGCCCGAGCAGCAGGTCGGTGACGCGCTCGCCGAGCTCGGGGGACTGGCTACGCTCCCCGAGGCGAACATCATCAAGCTGCCGAACATCTCGGCATCCATCCCCCAGCTGAAGGCGGCGATCGCCGAGCTGCAGTCGCAGGGCTTCGACATCCCCGACTACCCCGACGACCCGACCTCGGTGGAGGACAAGGACGTCCGCGCCCGCTACGACCGCATCAAGGGGTCGGCGGTCAACCCGGTGCTGCGCGAGGGCAACAGCGACCGTCGTGCGCCGCTGTCGGTCAAGAACTACGCCCGCAAGCACCCGCACGTGAACAAGCCGTTCGCGACCGGCTCGAAGACCCGCGTCGCGACCATGGGTCACGACGACTTCAAGAGCAACGAGCGCAGCTGGGTGGCCGCGCACGACGATGTGCTCACGATCGTGCACACCGCGACCGACGGCACCGAGACCGTGCTCAAGGAGGGGCTGAAGGTCCTGCCGCGCGAGGTCGTCGACGCGACGTTCCTCTCGGCGGCCGCGCTCGACGCGTTCCTGGCCGACACCATCGCCGACGCCAAGGCCGAGAACGTGCTCTACTCGGTGCACCTGAAGGCCACCATGATGAAGGTCAGCGACCCGATCATCTTCGGACACGTGGTGCGCGCGTTCTTCGCCGACGTGTTCGACACCTACGGCGACAAGCTCGCCGAGGCGGGCCTGTCCGCCAACGACGGTCTCGGCTCGATCCTGAACGGCCTGGCCGGCATCGACGGCGGCGCCGAGATCGCCGACGCCTTCACCGCCGCGATCGAGAACGGTCCGCGCCTGTCGTACGTCAACAGCGACAAGGGCATCACCAACCTGCACGTGCCCAGCGACGTCATCGTCGACGCGTCGATGCCGGCGCTCGTCCGCAACGGCGGCAAGCTGTGGGGCGCCGACGGCGGCGAAGACGACACGATCGCCGTGATCCCCGACTCGTCGTACGCGGGCGTCTACCAGGCGGTCATCGACGACGTCATCGCCAACGGACCGCTCGACCCCACCACGATCGGCACCGTCCCGAACGTCGGTCTCATGGCGCAGGCGGCTGAGGAGTACGGCAGCCACGACAAGACGTTCGAGATCCCCTCCGACGGTACCGTGCAGGTTCTCGACAGCGAGGGCACCGTTCTCATCGAGCACGAGGTGGGCGCCGGCGACATCTGGCGTGCCACCCAGACCAAGCACATCGCGGTCATGGACTGGGTGCGCCTGGCCGTCACCCGCGCCCGAGCCACCGGCGCCCCGGCCGTGTTCTGGCTCGACGTCAACCGTGCCCACGACGCGCAGCTGATCGCCAAGGTGCACCAGGGCCTCGCGCTGCTGGACACCTCCGGCATCCAGATCACCATCCTGCCGCCCGCCGAGGCCACCCGGTACACGCTGGCGCGCATGCGCCAGGGACTGGACACGATTTCGGTCACCGGCAACGTGCTGCGCGACTACCTGACCGACCTCTTCCCGATCATCGAGGTCGGTACCAGCGCGAAGATGCTGAGCATCGTCCCGCTGCTGGCCGGTGGCGGCCTGTTCGAGACCGGTGCCGGCGGCTCGGCCCCCAAGCACGTCCAGCAGCTGGTCACCGAGAACTACCTGCGCTGGGACTCGCTGGGCGAGTTCTTCGCCCTCGCCGCATCCCTCGAGCACCTCGGCGAGAGCACCGAGAATCCGAAGGCGAAGGTCCTGGCCGACACGCTGGATGCCGCGACCGGCACCTTCCTCGAGAACGACAAGTCGCCCGGGCGCAAGCTCGGCACGACCGACAACCGCGGCAGCCACTTCTACCTCGCCCTGTATTGGGCGCAGGAGCTGGCACGGCAGACCGCCGACGCCGACCTCGCCGCTGCGTTCGCGCCGGTCGCCGAGGCCCTCGCCGCCCGTGAGGACGAGATCGTCGCACAGCTGCTGGCCGTGCAGGGCTCCCCGGCCGAGATCGGCGGCTATTACCGTCCCGATGCCGAGCTCGTCGACACCGTGATGCGTCCGTCGCTCGTTTTCAACGAGATCATCGACAACCTTCGCTGACGCGAATGGACAGCGGGGGTGGATGCCGCGGCATCCACCCC
>JAEXHA010000060.1 GCA_023450335.1 Actinomycetes bacterium
TCCATCCACCGGCCTCCATCCACCGGCATCCACCCACCGGCACATCCATCGCAGAAACGGACCGCACATGACCGACGCCGCCGCGCGCCTCGACCTCCGCGCCGAGATCGCCGACATCGACCGGCGCCTGTTCGGCGGGTTCGTCGAACACCTCGGCCGGCACATCTACGACGGCATCCATGAGCCCGGGCACCCGACCGCCGACGCCGACGGGTTCCGCACCGACGTCATCGAGCTCGTGAAGCAGCTCGGCGTCTCCACGATCCGCTACCCCGGCGGCAACTTCGTCTCCGGATACAGATGGGAAGACGGCATCGGTCCGGTCCAGACGCGACCGCGCCGCCTCGACCTGGCGTGGCACTCCACCGAGATCAACCAGGTCGGGCTGCACGAGTTCACCACATGGCTCGACAAGGTCGGCAGCGACCTCATGCTCGCCGTCAACCTCGGCACGCGCGGCACGGCCGAGGCCCTCGACCTGCTCGAGTACGCCAACGCCGACGCCGACACCGACTGGACCCGGCAGCGCGCCGCGAACGGGCGGGCCGAGCCCTTCGGCGTGAAGATGTGGTGCCTCGGCAACGAGATGGACGGGCCCTGGCAGGTCGGCCACCGGGGCGCCGACGACTACGGCAAGCTCGCCTCACGCACCGCGAAGGCGATGCGCATGCTCGACCCGGGTCTCGAACTCGTCGTCTGCGGATCGTCGGGCAGCGGCATGCCGACCTTCGGATCGTGGGAGCGCACCGTGCTCGAGCACACCTTCGACGACGTCGACTACATCTCGTGCCACTCCTACTACCAGGAGCACGGCGGCGACGCGCAGGAGTTCCTCGCCTCGGGGGTCGACATGGCGCGCTTCATCGAGTCGGTCGTCGCGATCGCCGACAGCGTCGCGGCCACCAAGAAGCGCGCCAAGCGCATCATGATCTCGTTCGACGAGTGGAACATCTGGTACCTGCACAACGAGGCCGGCGGTCAGGACGACAAGCCCCGCGAACCCGGCTGGCCGGTCGCGCCGCGTCTGCTCGAAGACCGGTACCACGTGCTCGACGCGGTCGTGTTCGGCGACCTGCTCATCACGCTGCTGCAGCACGCCGACCGCGTGCGCTCCGCCTCGCTCGCGCAGCTGGTCAACGTCATCGCGCCGATCATGACCGAGCCGGGTGGTCCGACGTGGAAGCAGACGACCTTCTTCCCGTTCTCGATCACCTCGCGCCTCGCGGGGGAGCGCGCTGTGCGTGTGCAGGTCGATGCCGGCACATTCGCCAGTAGCAGGTTCGGCCAGGTCGCCTGCGTCAACGCGGTCGCCACGGTCGACGACGACGGCGTCTCGCTGTTCATCGTCAACCGATCGACGGTGGATGCCACCCATCTGCGCCTCGATCCGGCCGACGTGACGCAGGTGTTCGGCCGCGACCTCACCGTCGTCGAGTCGCACCTGCTGCACGACGACGACCTGTATGCGGCGAACTCACTCGAAGACCCGGAGCGCATCGGTGTGCGCCCCGCCGATGCGGCCGTGTCGGACGGACTACTCAATCTCACCCTGCCGGCGGTGTCGTGGGCCGCCGTCCGCCTCGCATGACCAGGCTCGGGAAACGCTTGCGGAAAGCGTCTTCCGATGCCATGATGGAGAAACTGGAAAGCGCTTACCACTAGTGGTGACGACGAACGAAGGAAGCACAGTGTCAGAGACGACCACCCTGGCCGCCCCCGCGGCATCCACTCGCCCCGGCGTGCGCGAGATCGGCATCATCATGAACGGCGTCTCGGGCCGCATGGGCTACCGTCAGCACCTCGTGCGTTCGATCCTCGCGATCCGCGATCAGGGGGGCATCGAGCTGCCCGACGGCACCAAGGTCACCGTCAAGCCGCTGCTGGTCGGCCGCAGCGAGGCCAAGCTCGCCGAGATCGCGGCGCAGCACGGCATCGAGGACTACACGACCGACCTCGACGCAGCCCTGGCCGACCCGCGGTGGGAGATCTACGCCGACTTCCTCGTGACCAAGGCGCGCGCCGCGGCGCTGCGCAAGGCGATCGCCGCGGGCAAGACCATCTACACCGAGAAGCCCACCGCCGAGTCGGTCGACGAAGCGCTCGAGCTCGCGAAGCTCGCCGCCGCCGCCGGGGTCAAGACCGGAGTCGTCCACGACAAGCTGTACTTGCCGGGCCTGCTGAAGCTGCGCCGTCTCATCGACTCGGGCTTCTTCGGCCGCATCCTCTCGGTGCGCGGCGAGTTCGGCTACTGGGTCTTCGAAGGTGACTGGCAGCCCGCCCAGCGCCCCAGCTGGAACTACCGCACCGAAGACGGCGGCGGCATCATCGTCGACATGTTCCCGCACTGGAACTACATCCTCGAGAACCTGTTCGGCGGAGTGAAGTCGGTCTACGCGCAGGCAGCGGTGCACATCGCCGACCGCTGGGATGAGCGCGGCGAGCACTACGACGCCACCGCCGAAGACGCCGCCTATGGCGTGTTCGAACTCGACGGCGGCGTCATCGCGCAGATCAACTCGAGCTGGACGACGCGCGTCAACCGCGACGAGCTCGTCGAATTCCACGTCGACGGCACGCACGGCTCTGCCGTGGTGGGTCTGTTCGGTGCCAAGATCCAGCACCGCAACGCGACGCCCAAGCCGGTGTGGAACCCCGACCTGGCCGACGATCACGACTACGACACCGACTGGGCCGCCGTGCCCACCAACGAGGTGTTCCAGAACGGGTTCCGCCAGCAGTGGGAGGAGTTCCTCGCCTCGTACGTGCTCGGCACCGAGTACGAGTACGACCTGCTGGCCGGCGCACGCGGCGTGCTGCTGGCCGAGGCGGGCCTGCAGTCGAGCCGCGAAGGCCGCAAGGTCGAACTGCCGTCGCTGAACCTGGACTGACCATGACCGACCTCACCCTCCTCGCCGCCGACGGCGCCCTCACCCGCACCGCCCTGGTCGACACCTCGGGGTATGCGCGTCCGGCCGGCCCGCTGCGCAGCCGCGTCGCGTACGCTGCCGCGCATGTCGTGCCGGTCGTCCACGGTGACAACACCTCCGGTCAGCCCGCACAGATCAACTGGGACGCCACCCTCGCGTTCCGCCGCAACGTGTACTCGTGGGGTCTGGGCGTCGCCGACGCCATGGACACCGCGCAGCGCAACATGGGTCTGGACGCCGCGGCCACACGTGAACTGATCGCGCGGTCGGCAGAGGTCGCACGCGAAGAGTCGGGCTCGGTCGTCGTCGGCGTGAACACGGACCACGTCGACGACGACCGCATCACGATCGCGGAGATCGTCGACGCCTACAAGGAACAGCTGCACTTCGCCGAGGAGCAGGGCGCCGGGCCGGTCATCATGGCCTCGCGTCACCTCGCGCGCGTCGCCGCGTCGGCCGACGACTACCGTCGCGTGTACAGCCAGGTGCTCGGGGCGGCATCCGTCCCGGTCGTGCTGCATTGGCTCGGCACCGCGTTCGACCCGCAGCTGGAGGGCTACTTCGGCAGCACCGACTGGCGCGCGGCCGCCGATGTGCTGCTGGAGATCATCGGCGAGAACGCCGACAAGGTCGCAGGCGTGAAGATGAGCCTGCTCAACGCCGAGTCCGAGGTGTCGGTGCGGCAGCGCCTGCCCGAGTCGGTGCGCATGTTCACCGGCGACGACTTCAACTACGTCGGGCTCATCGGCGGCGCCGACGTGCCCGAAGCCGTGCAGCCACCGCGCGACCCCGCGTCGTCGCGACAGCACTCCGACGCGCTGCTGGGCGCGTTCGCCGCGCTGGCCCCGGTCGCGTCGGCGGCCATCCAGGCGCTGGATGCCGGTGACCCCGACCGCTACCTGGAGATCCTCGAGCCGACCGAGGAGCTCAGCCGCCAGGTGTTCGCCGCACCCACGTTCTACTACAAGACGGGCGTCGCGTTCCTGTCGTGGCTCAACGGCCACCAGCCGGCCTTCCAGATGGTGGGCGGACTGCACTCGGCGCGGAGCCTGCCCCACCTGTCGCGCATCGTCGAGCTGGCCAACGCGGCGAAGGCGTTCGAGCGGCCGGCCCTGGCGGCCGAGCGCTGGCACAGCATGCTGCGCCTCAACGGCCTGGACGCCTGAGCCCGGCCATCTGAACCCGCCGTTCCCGCCACACGACCAGCCCGCAACCCCGACCCACCACCGCCTCACCCGCTCTTCCGCCTCACCCGCCGAACGGAGTCACCGATGACCACCCCCGACCCGCGCCTGTCGATCAACCAGGCCACCGTCAAGCACGCTGACCTCGCCACCGCGCTGCGGGTGACCGCCGAGGCGGGCGTGCAGGCCATCGGCACGTGGCGCGAGCCGGTGCAGGAGGTCGGGCTGGCCACCGCCGCGCAGATGCTCGCCGACTCGGGACTGCGCCTGACCACCCACTGCCGCGGCGGGTTCTTCACGCTGCCCGAAGGGCCGGCGCGTCAGGCCGCACTCGACGACAACCGCGTCGCGATCGAAGAGACCGCGACGCTGACCGCCGCCGGCGCGGACGGCTCCACAGCCGTGCTCGTACTCGTCGCCGGCGGACTGCCCGAAGGATCGCGTGATCTGGTGGGCGCCCGCGAGCGGGTGCGCGACGCGATCGGCGAGCTCGCCGTCGATGCGGCCGCCGCCGGGGTCACCCTGGCGATCGAGCCGTTGCATCCCATGTACGCGTCCGACCGCTGTGTCGTGTCGACCCTGAACCAGGCGCTCGACATCGCCGCCGACTTCGACCCCGCCGTCGTCGGTGTCACCGTCGACACGTTCCACCTGTGGTGGGACCCTGAGGTCCTGGCATCCATCGCCCGCGCCGGCGCCGAGGGCCGCATCGCGACCTACCAGGTCTGCGACTGGAAGACCCCGCTGCCGGCCGACGTGCTGCTGGGCAGACACTATCCGGGCGACGGGGTCATCGACTTCGGGCCGATGACCCGCGCGGTCCTGGCCACCGGCTACGACCACGACATCGAGGTCGAGCTGTTCAACGAGGACATCTGGGCCACCGATCCGCTCGAGGCCGTGCGGCGCACCGCCGCGGGCTTCGCCTCCGCGGTCTCGCCCCACCTCACGGCATAGACTCACGATCGTGACCGACGTCTCCGCCCGCAGCCGCTCCGCGACGCTCCACGATGTGGCGCGCGAGGCGGGCGTATCGCTGGCCACCGCATCGCGCGTGCTCAACGGGTCGACGCGGCAGGTCGCGCAGTCGTACCGCGACCGCGTCGAAGCCGCCGCCGAGAAGCTCGGCTACACCGCCAACCTGTCGGCCCAGGCCACCGCACGTGGCACCAGTGCTGTCATCGCGCTGCTGGTGGCCGACATCGCCGACCCGTACTTCGGCATCCTGGCCTCCGGTGTCGCCCGCGGCGCCGACGAGGCGGGTCTGGTCATGACCATCGCGATCACCGAACGCGACCCTGAGCGCGAAGTGCAGGTCGTGCGGGCGCTGCGCGGGCAGCGGCCCCGCGGTGTGATCCTCGCCGCCTCGCGCGCCGCGCACGAGATCGCCCCCGAACTGGCCCGCGAGCTCGATCTCGTCGCCGCCGCGGGCGGCCGCGTCGTGGCGCTGGGCACCGGATCAGACACCGTACGTGCGATCACGATCGACAACCGCGGTGGGGCCGAGGCGCTGGGTGCCGCGATCGCCGGCCGCGGCTACCGCGACGCGATCGTGCTGGCCGCTGCCGAGGGCGTCGTCACCAGCGACGCGCGGCTCGAGGGTTTCACGGCCGGATTCACCGCCGGCGGCGGGGCCGCACCCCGCATCTACCGCGGCGCCTTCACCCGCGATGCGGGCGCCGAACTCATGGCGCAGGCGCTGGCCGACGGCGTCGAGCCCGGCACCGTCGTCTTCGGCATCAGCGACGTGGTGGCTATCGGCGCGCTGACGGCCGTGCGCGACGCGGGCCGTGAGCCCGGCACCGACATCGCGCTGTGCGGCTTCGACGACATCCCCACCGGTCGTGACGTGACCCCGGCCCTGACGACCGTGCGGGTTCCGCTCGAAGAGGTGGGGTACGAGGCACTGCGCGCGGCCGTCCACGCGGACTGGCAGGGTGACGGCGGCGCCTTGCCGCTCGAGGTGCTGCTGCGCGACAGCACGCCGCCGCACGCGTAGGGCCCGCTCGTCTCGTCGTACGCATCCCCCGTGAGGAGCCGCAGTGACCCGCGTCGTCTTCGCCCTCGACAGCTTCAAGGGCTCCATCACCGCCGCTGACGCCGTCGCCGCGCTCGCCCAGGGCTGGCGCACCGTCGAGTCCGCGGTCGAGCAGGTCGACCGGCCCATGGCCGACGGGGGCGAGGGCACCATCGCGGCGTTCGCTGCCGCCGTGGCCGGGGCGCAGCGCATGCCCGTCGCGGTGCGCGGCCCGCACGGCCGCGAGGTCGATGCCCAATGGCTGCTGCTGCCGGACGGCACGGGGGTCGTCGAACTGGCCTCGACCAGCGGCATCGAGCTGCTGGGCGATGACCGGCTCCCGTGGGACGCCGACACTGCCGGCTTCGGTCAGGCCATCGTCGCCGCGCTCGACCACGGCATCACGCGTCTCGTGCTGGGCATCGGTTCGAGCGCCTCCACCGACGGCGGCGCCGGCATGCTGACGGCACTCGGCGCACGCGTGCTCGACCGCGCCGGGGTGCCGGTTGCGCCCGGCGCACGCGGGGTGGCCGAGGTGGCCGCCGTGGACATGAGTCGATGCCGGCCGCTCCCGGCCGACGGCGCCCTCGTGCTCACCGATGTCACCAACCCGCTGC
>JAEXHA010000075.1 GCA_023450335.1 Actinomycetes bacterium
GCTCGTCGCTGCCGTCAGCGCGGCGTGGCTGCCCGCCGGCCGCGCCGCCGCCCCCGCCGAGGCCGCCGCGGAGCCCGCTCTCGTGTGAGGGCGGGCGTCAGGGGTGCGCACTCGGCGTCGCACATCCGCTCGGCACCACCGATGCGCGCACGGCGTCACTCCTTGTTGCCGCGTGCCGCGACCACGATCTGCACGTCGTGGCGGTGCGACTCCTTGACCCGCCGAGGTGATTCAGAACGCCCCCGCGGCGCCCGCGGCCGATGCGCGCGCACCGCCCGACACGAACTGCGGAGAAATCCACGAACGTCGGATCCATACCCGCGATCCGATCCGAACTTCACGCGATTCTCCGCAGTTCGTGACGTGGCGACCGTGCACGGGCGCGTAGAGGCGCGCACAGATGCGTGCAGGCGGCAACACAGGCGAGTGGATGCCGGACCGCGTTACCCCGCGCGAGCCAGAGCCGCGTGGATGCCGGGGCCCGGCCGCGGCCTACTTCTTGTAGTTGGGGGCCTCGACCACGATCTGCACGTCGTGGGGGTGGGACTCCTTGAGGCCGGCCGAGGTGATGCGGACGAACTTGCCGCGGGACTTGAGCTCTTCGATCGTGCGCGCGCCGACGTAGAACATCGACTGCCGCAGTCCGCCGATGAGCTGATAGGCCACCGCCGACACCGGACCGCGGTACGCGACCTGGCCCTCGATCCCCTCGGGGATCAGCTTGTCGTCGCTGGGCACGTCGGCCTGGAAGTAGCGGTCCTTCGAGTACGAGGTCTTCTTACCGCGAGTCTGCAGGGCGCCCAGCGACCCCATGCCGCGGTACATCTTGAACTGCTTTCCGCCCTGGAAGACGATCTCGCCCGGCGACTCGTCGGTGCCGGCCAGCAGCGACCCGAGCATGACGGTGTCGGCTCCGGCCACAAGTGCCTTGGCGATGTCGCCCGAGTACTGCAGGCCGCCGTCGGCGATGATCGGCACGCCGGCCTCGTGCGCGGCGAGGTAAGCCTCGTAGATCGCGGTGACCTGAGGCACGCCGACACCGGCGACGACGCGGGTGGTGCAGATCGAGCCCGGCCCGACCCCGACCTTGACCGCGTCCACTCCGGCGTCGATGAGCGCCTGGGCGCCCTCGCGCGTGGCGACGTTGCCGCCGATGATGTCGATCGCTTCGAACGACGGGTCGGCCTTGAGCCGGCGCACGATGTCGATGACACCGGCCGACTGGCCGTTGGCGGTGTCGACGACGAGCACGTCCACGCCCACGTCGCGCAGCGCCTCGGCGCGCTCCCATGCGTCGCCGAAGAACCCGATGGCAGCGCCGACCCGCAGGCGTCCGTGCTCGTCCTTGGTCGCGAGCGGGTACTTCTCGCTCTTGTCGAAGTCCTTGATGGTGATCAGGCCCGCGAGTTTGCCGTCGTCGTCGATGAGCGGCAGCTTCTCGACGCGGTGCTTGGCGAACAATGCGATGACCTCGTTGGCGCCGATGCCCACGCGCCCGGTGACCAGGCCGTCGCTGGTCATGACGTCGCGCACCTTCGTCGTCTGCTTCTCGAAACCCGAGACGAATCGCATGTCGCGGTTGGTGATGATGCCGACCAGGCGCCCGTCCTCGTCGACGACCGGCAGCCCCGAGATGCGGTACTGCGCGCAGAGCGCGTCGACCTCATCGATCGTGGCGTCGGGCGTTGTGGTGATGGGGTCGGTGATCATGCCCGACTCGCTGCGCTTGACGCGGTCGACCATCGAAGCCTGCTCGGCGATCGAGAGGTTGCGATGCAGGATGCCCAGGCCCCCCTCACGCGCGATGGCAATGGCCATCCGCGCCTCGGTGACGGTGTCCATCGCCGACGACAGCAGAGGGGTCGCAACGGTGATGCGGCGAGTGACCCGCGACGAGGTGTCGGCCTCCGACGGGATGACATCGGTGTGCCCCGGCAGCAGCAGCACGTCGTCATAAGTCAGTCCGACGAATCCGAACGGGTCATTCTGTGTCATCTGTTCTCCTGCGATCTGGGCCCTATCGATTCTAAGGCGCGAACAGGCCGTTTCATTCCGGAAGTCGGCGGCGCCGATACAACGGCGCGCGAACAACAAGTAGGCGAAACAAAGCCGACACATTACGCTCGTACCGTCGTTGATCAACGCCGATGCGACCGCACACCCGAGCAGTGCGCCGGATGGAGGATCCGTGAGTCTCACTTCGACCCTGACCGAGAGACGCCCGAAACGGGTGATCGCAACCCTGTGGTGCGCTGTGCTGGCGCTGCTGTTCGTACTGCCGTTGGGCGCGGTTCCGGCCTTCGCGGATGCCTCCGAAACCGGCGCGTCCGGCGCGGATACCAGTGCGGTGGCGGGCGACACGGGTGGTGACGAGGCCGTCGCTCCCGAAGACATGCCCTACGCGATCCAGGGCAACGTGCGCACGGGCGGCGAACCGATCGCCGGCGCGGTGATCACGGTGGTCGGCGCCGACTTCTCGGCCGAGACCCAGAGCGACGAAGACGGTCACTGGCGCCTGGGAGTGCCCACGAATGAAGGCGTCTGGACGCTCGAGCTGCAGGCCGACTCGCTGCCGCCCGAGATCGAAGCCCCCGAGGACTTCGCGTTCACCGAAGAGGTCGAGTTCGGCCGCACCTCGACGGTCACCCGCAACTTCACCCTCACCGCCGCCGAGCGCGACACCACCTCGTTCGCCGAGCAGCTGCTGGCCCGCGCGGTGAACGGCCTCAACTTCGGCCTCATGCTGGCCCTCGCCGCGATCGGCCTGACCCTCATCTACGGCACGACGTCGCTGGCCAACTTCGCACATGGCGAGATGGTCACCTTCGGCGCGGTCGCCGCACTGCTGATCTCGACGGCGTTCGGCGGCAATGTCTGGCTCGCCATACCGTTGGCGGTGATCGCGTCTGCCGCATTCGGCTGGGGTATGGATGCCGGATTATGGCGTCCGTTGCGACGAAGAGGCATCGGCATCGTGCAGCTGATGATCGTGTCGATCGGCCTCTCACTCGCGTTGCGCTACGTCTACCCGATCTTCATCGGCGGCGGAACCCGGCAGCTGCCCGGGCGCGCGACCCAGATCATTCCCGGGCTGGGTGAGATCCGGCTGACGATCACCGACGTGATCAGCATGTCGATCTCGATCGTGGTCATCCTGGCGTTCTCGTGGTGGCTCATGCGGTCGCGCCTGGGCCGGGCCACGCGCGCCGTCTCCGACAACGCCGCGCTGGCCGCCGCCAGCGGCATCGACGTCGACCGCGTCGTGCGGGTGGTGTGGGTCCTCGGCTCGGCGCTGGCCGGCCTGTCGGGCATTCTGTGGGCGTACTTCCGGCCGGGCATCCGATGGGACATGGGCACCGGCATCCTGCTGCTGATGTTCGCCGCGATCACCCTCGGTGGCCTGGGCACGGCATTCGGCGCGTTGATCGGCTCGATCATCGTCGGCCTGCTGGTGGAGGTGTCGACGCTCTGGCTGGCGTCCGACCTCAAGTACGTGGGTGCGCTCGGTGTGCTGATCGTCATCCTTCTGTTCCGTCCCCAGGGCATCCTGGGCCGCAAAGAGCGCATCGGATAGGGGCCGGTCATGGACTTCCTGCAGATTTTCGAGAACACCCTCAGTCAGATGCTCGCGCCGACCACGCTCGGCTTCGTGCTGGCGGCGATCGGTCTGTCGCTGCACTTCGGCTTCGCGGGCCTTCTCAACATGGGCGTCGCCGGCTTCATGGCCATCGGCGCGTACGCGTTCGCGATCTCGATCCTCACCTTCGGGCTGCCGTGGGAGCTGGCCGCGCTCATCTCGTTCGTGGCGGCCGCGATCTTCGCGCTCATCCTGGGCATACCCACCCTGCGGCTCAGGGGCGATTATCTGGCCATCGTGACGATCGCCGCCGCCGAGGTGGTGCGACTGCTGTTCCTCACCTCGGTGTGGCGCCAGTACACCGGCTCGGCCGATGGCCTCTACGGCTTCCAGATCGGGTTCCGCGGGGCGAACAACCCGCTGCCGCCCGGCCGCTGGGGATGGGGCCCGTGGACCTACACGTCGAACGAGTGGTGGGTCATCATCATGGGCCTGCTGGCCATCGCCGTGGCCGTCCTGCTGGTGTGGATGCTGATGCGCAGCCCCTGGGGCCGGGTCATCCGCGGCATCCGCGAAGATGAAGACGCGGTGCGCGCCCTCGGGAAGAACACGTTCGGGTTCAAGATGCAGGCGCTGGTCATCGGCGGTGTCATCATCGCCGCCGGCGGTGTGGTCACCGCGATGGGCACCAACGTCACACCGAACGTCTACATGACCTCGCAGACGTTCTTCGTATGGACCGCACTGCTGCTGGGCGGGGCGGCGACCATCTTCGGCCCCGTGCTCGGAGCCGTGCTGTTCTGGATGGTGCGCGCCTTCCTGTCGAACCTGCTGGCGTCCATGGGGGATGCCGGGCTGCTGCCGTTCGGTCGGGAAGCGCAACAGGCTCTCGTGTTCGTGATCATCGGCGTCGCGTTGATGCTGTTGGTGATCTTCCGGCCGCAGGGCATCCTCGGGAGCAAGAAGGAGCTGACCTTTGTCCGCTGAGCAGAACGTTCCGGTCACGCCCCGCACCAAGACGACGGGGTTGCACGTCGGCGACGCCGTTCCCGGTGTCGCCAAGGTCGACCCGATCATCGTCGCCGACGCGGTCACCCGCGAGTTCGGTGGTCTGAAGGCTGTCGACGTCGACCATCTCGAGATTCCGCGCGGTGCCATCACCGCGCTGATCGGCCCCAACGGAGCCGGCAAGACCACGCTGTTCAACCTGCTGAGCGGGTTCGACAAGCCCAACCACGGCACCTGGTCATTCGATGGCCGCAAGCTCGTGGGCATCCCGGCGTTCAAGAGCGCCCGGCTGGGGCAGGTGCGCACCTTCCAGCTCACCAAGGCCCTGGGGCTGCTGACGGTTCTCGAGAACATGAAACTCGGCGCTCCCAAGCAGACAGGTGAGAGGTTCTGGGCGAGCCTGCTGCCGTTCCTGTGGCGCGGGCAGGAGCAGGCGAACGAAGCCAAGGCCCGCGAACTGCTGCAGCGATTCAAGCTGCTCGAGAAGGAAGCCGACTTCGCCGCGTCGCTGTCGGGTGGTCAGCGCAAGCTGCTCGAGATGGCGCGGGCGCTGATGAGCGACCCGACGTTCGTGATGCTCGATGAGCCCATGGCCGGGGTGAACCCGGCGCTCACGCAGTCGCTGCTCGACCACATCCTCGATCTGAAGGATCGGGGAATGACGGTGCTGTTCGTCGAGCACGACATGCACATGGTGCGACACATCGCGGATTGGGTGGTCGTGATGGCCGAAGGGCGCATCGTCGCCGAAGGGCCGCCGGAGACGGTGATGAAGGAGCAGTCGGTCATCGACGCGTATCTCGGCGCGCATCAGGACGTCGACCTGGGTGTGGTCACCGGCCGAGTCAAGGGCGAGATGGACACCGCCGCGATCGACCTGCTCGAAGACATCGAGGCCGATGAGAACGCGTCGATCGCCGAAGCCGAGGAGGACAAGTCGTGAGCACTCCCGCCACCCAGCCGTACACTTCGCCGGGCGCCGACGCCGAGGTCGTCGTCGAGGTCCGCGACCTCGACGCCGGCTACCTTCCCGGCATCAACATCATCAACAGCGCCAACCTGGTCGCCCGCAAGGGCGAGCTGATCGGCATCATCGGCCCCAACGGCGCCGGCAAGTCGACGCTGCTGAAGGCCATCTTCGGCATGGTCAATGTCCGTAGCGGCACGATCACGCTCAACGGTGAGAGCATCGTCGGACTCAAGAGCGACAAGCTCGTGCGCCGCGGCGTCGGCTTCGTGCCGCAGACCAACAACGTGTTCCCCTCGCTCACCATCGAGGAGAACCTGCAGATGGGCATCTACCAGAACCCGAAGGCGTTCTCCGAGCGGCTGGACTTCGTCACCGGCATCTTCGCCGAGCTCGGCAAGCGCCTGAAGCAGCGTGCCGGGTCGCTGTCAGGTGGTGAACGCCAGATGGTCGCGATGAGCCGCGCGCTCATGATGGACCCGTCGGTGCTGCTGCTGGATGAGCCCAGCGCCGGCCTGTCGCCGGTGCGACAGGATGATGCGTTCATCCGCGTCTCCGACATCAACAAGGCGGGCGTGACCACGATCATGGTCGAGCAGAACGCCCGGCGCTGTCTGCAGATCTGCGATCGCGGCTACGTGCTCGACCAGGGCCGCGACGCCTACGAGGGCACCGGACGCGAACTGCTCAACGACCCCAAGGTCATCGGCCTGTACCTGGGCACGCTCGGCCAGGACGACTGAGCGGGAGCGCCGGCGCGCGGCCGCAGCCGCCGGAGCGCTGCCGCAGCGGCCGAGGCGCTGCGCGGTGGCTGGA